>JAPLUZ010000022.1 GCA_026397375.1 Candidatus Aenigmatarchaeota archaeon
GTTGTCAAATTTATGGAAGGAGTTATTATTACTGCCCACTTTTCCGTAAGATTTTGTTTGATTGTCAAATTTGTTGAAGCGCCGTCTCTTACCAAGAGGAACTCGGAAACTCCAAAGCTTCCGCCCCTTCCAAAATAAAGAAGAGAAACTTGTTTTATAGAGCTACTAGCTATGGTTGTGTTTGACAGGCTTATTCCTATTCGTCCTATGCCGGCGGGCTCTGGCGGACTTAGTGATGCAAAGTAGTTGCTTGTGGTTTCGTTTACATTTATTATTCCGGCAATGCTGCCTCCTGAGTCGGATGCATAAGCCCAAGAATAAGGATCGACTGAAGAATTGCCATACGACGGCATGTTTGTTGAAAGGAAGGTCCTGTTGACATCTAAGGCAAGAGCTCCGGAATATAAATTGCTTCTGTTGACGGTGGTATTAAAAAATATTTCCTGCGAAATTTTTATGAACGTCCCCCGTACCTGGTTGCCGGCACTGGTATAAATGTAGTATTTCTTCACTATGCGGCCGACATTTGTTCTTGCGCTTACATTTCCGAAAACTATTTCCTCACCTTCCTGCTTTATAGTAAGCCTTACGGGGCCTGATATAAATGTTGCATTATTGCGTAGATCGAATGTTGTATTAACAGTTCCATTAAAAAGTTCTATGTATTCAGCTGTTCTGCCACCATTGTTTTCTGTAATTATCGGAACTTCACTTCCTCTATCAGTAATCTGGAACAATCCTGATGTGTTTTCTCCTCGATTGGTATCTATCCAGAATTCTAATTTTGTATTGTTCACATCAATTTGTTGCCCGTCCCAACCGTAGCTGATGTTTGTTGCGTATGATTTTATTGGTTTTGCACCGCTTTCCACAACATCGTAGTACACATAGAATATTCTTGTTGTGTTGGCGAGGGTTGTTCCATTCATCAGAAAGACTAGTTCGCCAAGGGCATTAGTTACATTATTATAGTAATCGTCCTTGTCGAACTGGCTGGGTATTTCATATTTTATTTTGCCGCTGTAATTATATTCAAATACACGTATTGAGTTATTATCAAATGTGCCTGACGGCAGCAAATTGGTAAAATTCAGTGTTATTTCTACCGGCCAGTTTGTTCTGTTTACTGCGGTGGAGTTTATTTCTAATTTTATTCTGTAGTTCCAGGAAGTATTGTACCATTCGCCTTCGGTCGGCACAGAGTATCCACCAAAGGCAGACGTAATACCGGACACTAATATGAAAGCAATAATGAACAATGCCATGGCTAGATAAAATGCCGCATTGTTCTGCCTTAATTTATTTTTCATTTTTCATTCTCCTTTATTCTGAAAACCTTGGCCATTCCTATGTCACGGCGTTTTACAATGCCTGCGGCTTCCAGAACAGCCAAGTACTTGGAAGCGGTCGTGTAGTGAAGGTCAAGAATATGGGATAAATCGCTTATGGTCAGGCCGTCTTTGTTTTTCGCAAGGGTGCTAAGAATAAGACTTTTAGTCCTCTGTTCCCGGGCGGCGCTCTTTCCTGTCATGTTTACAGCTCATCTAACCACACCCATAAACCGATAATAATATCAGTTGACAATAATGATTGATGTCGACTAAGGATATTCACGGTTTATGGTATATAACCTTTTTGATAGCCGGGAATAGGTAAAAAATACTTTTATTTGGGGCAAAAACAAGAAAATAGATATGTTCACAACACTTAATCCAAAAGTTACAAAAGGACTGATGCTAATATCTTTAGTAATATCCTTTTTTGCAATATACCAGAATGGATTAGCTGCACTGACATTCCTTACCGGCATTGTTGTCAGCTTTCCTATCATCTACGATATCTGGATAGTTATGGAAAAGAACTGGGATTCCCTTTACAAAAAATTTTATTTAAAGGCTTTCCACAGAAGGAATAAACAGCTCATAAAAAAGAGCGTCAAGCTGACCTGGTGGGTAATTCCCTGGAGCATTATAATTTACTCTACCATAAGCTTTGCCATCATGCGGTTTGACCAGAGTTTTAATCTTCTGCTTTCCTACATATTTGGCTCCATATTTATCATAGCACTGGTAACAAATGTAAAATCAAGAAAATATTATGAGGAAATAAAATGAATAGGAAAGAAATAAGAGAAATAAGCAAGTTGCTTAATGTAAATGAAAATAACATAGTTAAGGCAATAGAAAGGTTCAAGGCAGAAATAGAAAAAATGGAAAATGAATTTAAAAATTAGTTATTGTGATGTTGTATTTTGATCCGTCGGCAATGTTATGTTTATAAGGCCGCATTCTAATGGCGTGACTGTAAGCAATCTACATAAAGATTCCATAACTTTTTCCTCTGACAGGTCGGCAAAGCTTTCATCACCCAGACGGTTTGATATAATTATATAATTTGTTTCATTTGTATATGTGGAATTTATCTTTTCCAGAATTATCTGCGGCTGGCCATTTACCGTTGTCAATGTACTTGGTAATGACTCCATAAATGAAATAAAGTTCTGGTCAGCAGTTGTGTAATAAAATTTTATCCAAGTGAATCCATTTTGTACATAAGTGGATTGGTAACTCTGATCGATTGGACCATTAACAATATTGGAAGTTATCTGTTGCTGGTTAGTTTGCGGTGTGTCGAAAAAACTGAGAGCAGCGAAGGACAGAATCGACCCGCCGAATACAAAAATAATGATGACAGCCATCAGTGTTTTTTGCGTGGATTTTTTCATTTTATTCACTTACTAAGATTATACATTGATCCTGTCGTGTTATTTTTCTTGACATATTCTGGATCATTTCTTCCACCTACTTTCAACAGGTTATGTGCAGCTTGGCCACAACCCTCTTGCCACTTCTTGCAAGAAGCTGGAATTTTTTTACAGCGTCGGCTGTGGGAAGAATATGCAGCTCAATTTTGTTTTTCTTTGCCGCATTAACTATGTCCATGCTTATGGCTGCTTTCTTGACGAAGCCTGTGCCGAATATGGCAACTTCAGGCTCGTGCAGAAGCATCTTGTTGAAGTCTTCCAGTGTAGATATGTGACTCGCATCTATGGGTTCGAAACCGTTATTGTGTAAAAACAGGTCGTTGTCTTTGTAAACGTCCTCATTTACATGGACATTTCTCAATTCTACTTTCTTTATTTTAGGTATCATAATGATCTACAATAAATTTCTTGCGAAGGTATTTATTGCTTGTTTTTTTGCCAGAGTATTTTTTCCACGCACCGGCGGACACGACAGTAATTTTTCCGTCGACAAACATAACAGCGGAATCATCATCGATGGCGTAGGTGTCTCCAGAAAGTTTCTTTGCGGCTATTCTAAGGTTTTTGTCTATACACTTAGGAAATACAGGAGAATTAAAATGAGGACGAATATGGAAATCTACTAGTCCAAGTCCTGATGGCGCATTTTTTTCTTCGCCGCCGTAAATAAAATCAGAGCATGCCTGCAAATTTCTTGATGCAACTATGCTGCCAGCACTGCTGCCAACATAAACTCGGGTTTTCAGCAGTCCGGGAAGCTCTTTTTTCAGTCCTGAATTTTTAATCCATTTCATCAGATAAACAGTATTACCTCCTCCAACAAAAATTACATTCGCTTTCTTCAGTCGCGACAACCAGTTTGCTTTCGGCAGGGCTGATATATCTACTATGTCGACGGGTCCGAGCTTTCTGCAGTTTACAAGATCTTTTATCAGCCATTCTTTGTCACCGTGGTCAACGTTTGCGGCCGTTGGGATGAAGGCTATTCTTATCTTTCCTTTTGCAATTCTCTTCAGAGCACTTGCTATTGATTTGTTATAAATTCCATACGAAGTCAGGAGAAGTTTCATAATAGCCCTGCCAGGATTCGAACCTGGGTCCTCTGCTGTCTCCGCTTTTGCACCAGAGGCAGATATCCTTTTGTGTGCCTTAATGCAGACCACTAGACTACAGGGCTATAACAGAAATAACTCATTGTTAGAAATATTAAAGTACATTACTCCATGTCCTTGAGCTCTTGAACGCCTTTCTGGGTGATTATATAACACGTTGAGCCGACTGGTGTTATGGTCGTTATAAATTTTTTTTCGACAAGACGGCGGGTAATGGTATCTATTGCAGAAAATGAGTTGGCCAAACCATTGCTATCAAGGTGTTTTTTTAGTTCGGGTTTTGATACAAGTTGGCTTTCTGCTATCTTCTTCAGAATTTCCTTTTCCAGTTTGTTAAACATAACTATCTATCGCAAGTAATTTTTTTATTTTTTCCACTGTTTTCTTTCCAGCCAATACTTCAACCAGCTTCAATGAAAAGTCTAAAGCAACAGCCGGGCCGCGTGCCGTTATTATGTTTTTTGCAACAACAACCTTTGCTGCTCTTGGCCGTGGCAGACGATTTTCATAACCTGGAAACACTGTGGCAATCTTGTCGTCTAGCAAACCAGCATCTGCCAGGATGATAGGTGACGTGTTTATAGCTGCTATGAATTTATTTTTCTTGTTGAAGTTCCTTACTAGACTTATTACATCACCACTGTTAAATATATTTTTCCCTCCAGGAAGAATAAGAATATCGTAGGCGTAGGGGTCTATTTCACCAAATTTCTTGTCGGCTATTATTTTCACACCTGAGGTGCTTGTAACAATGGAAGAGGAAAGGCTGGTTACTGTTACTTCCACACCTGCCTTTCTTAGTACACTTATTATTGTTGAGGCTTCTATGTCTTCGAAGTGGTCCGCAATAAGGATCAAAGCTTTCATACCGATTATCATGTATATATTACTTTTATATTCTTTCCTATCGAAAACAAGAGTGATATAAATGGCAATAGTTGGATTTAATTTTACATCAATAGAAGCAAGGGCTGAAAACAAAAAGACGCAGGGAAACGTCGACATAAACAGCGCGCCAAGCATAGACAACATAACAAAAAAGGACGTCGAGTTTATGGGGATGAAAGACGTTCTTTCTTTTGAGTTTACGTTCAGCACAAAATACACGCCTAACATAGGAAAAATAACTATTTCCGGCGAGGTACTCTATCAGACTGACAAGGTAAAAGAAACCCTTGATCTGTGGAAGGAAAAGAAGCTTGACCCTAAGATAACTACAGAGGTTCTGAATTTTGTTCTAAAGAGATGCCTGACAAAGGCGATAACAACTGCCGAGGATCTGAGGTTGCCGACTCCGCTTACCTTTCCTGTTATAACAGACGAGAAGAAGGAATAATCTCATCTGCGCATATAATATAGTACTCTACTTTAACCCTCACAAATCTTGGAAGACCAACAAACTATATTCTATAAAATATATTAAAATTAATATATGTTGCAGAATATTTCTCATTTTATCGCTAACATAAAAATTCTATTCTGTGTAAGCTATTTTGTAAAAGATGCTTTGTTTAACATATTTTATAATTTATCTTATATGTTATATATTTTACAGTAGGTCCTTATGTTGCTGCCTTGATCTATCCCTCACATAAGAAAGAATCGGAGATTCTTTCGATGTCGGAAAACTATGTTTTCCTAACATAAGAAATAAGTAATAGAAAAAGACGGGGCTTTCCATGCTTTAGTTTTCTTCCAGGTCCTTGCTTTCCGGCTTGACGTCTTCTACGCTGGCATCGCCTGCCGGCTTTCCTGCGCGGGCCATCTCTAACATAAGAAGGTCGTCAAAATCCTTGGCAATTCGCCTTGTCTTTCGAAAGAAAGACTTTGTGGCGCTTTCTGCCTTATCTATCAGGCGATTAACCGTATTTCCTGTCAGCATGTAGCCTTTAACAAAGGATTCGCCTGCAGGAATCTTTACAAATTCTATAAAGCCAAGCGTTCGCCATTTTCTGATCTCTTCATACGTTTGTGATTGCGACACTCCCAATATTTCAGAAATTTTCTCTATCGAGAGCGGAATACTATCTTTTTTATATTTTATGAGCTCCAGAAGCAGTGTGGCATGTTTTGCTCTTGATTCCTTTCTTTTCAGGCCCAGTCTCCTGACTAAAACATGCGATAAATCATCCATGGATAGATTTTCTTTTTCATCCGGCGGGCTCACTCTCTGAAAAACAATATCTGACAGCTTTTTCTTAGGCATAAAATCAGCTCCCATCACCAATAAATTTTTCCACTTTAATTCCGGCCTCTTTCATTATGTCCATTGCTTTGTGATCAAGGCCGTCATCATGATAATAATTGTCTTTGTACACGACGCGCTTTATGCCAGCTGCTATGACTGTTTTTGCGCAGTAATAGCACGGGTTGTACATGACATATAATGTGGCGTTGTTTGTTTCTATGCCGTGCAATGCGCATTGTAGGATGGCATTAAGCTCTGCGTGAATTGTGCGGATGCAGTGGTCGCGTGTAATTTCTTTTCCTTCTATTTTCTGCGTTGTCGGCACAACAAAACAGCCAACATCGTCGCAGTGCGGCTGTCCAGAAGGCGAGCCATTATAGCCGGTTGCAATAACTCTTTTGTCTTTCACCAGGACAGCGCCTAATTTTTTCCTGGTGCAGGTTCCGCGCTTCGCTACAAGTGTGGTCATATCCATAAAATACTCGTCCCAGGAAGGTCTTTTTTCCATATAATGGTCCACCTATTTGCCATGAAATCCGTACTACAAAAGCACCATTTTCACGGCTTTTGTAGTTTAACTTTGCTTTATTTTGTTATGTGAGTTATAAATTAGGCTGAAATGTGTCGAAAAACACTGTCAGAATCTACCTGGAGTAGGTTTCTGAAATGGCATTATTTCGATATCTTTGGCACCTAACCATGCTCACGTACTAACATCATTTGTCCAGGGCTTTTTAATCTTTTTCTATCCCTGGTTGTAATTCCTATCTTGATAAAGAGTAGGGGCAAAAGTCACTTTTTCGTCTTTCAAAGGCTGGTTTTTTCTTCAGAATTCGATAGGAATGGAAATTCGGGAAAGTCGGGGAAAAATGATGTGTCAAATCATGTCATTGCGGAAAAATAACAAAAATACACTAAAGTAGAAAATCAAGAAAACGTTGTTTTCGTATTTACTTGATTATGGGCTTTTTTGGTTTTAGTTTTGCAAATTTTCTCAGCACGCTTTCAAAGTCGCCGACGAGATCGGCTCCATCCTGCGTGAGGCGGACATATTTTATGCGTCCCTGTTTTTCGAATTCCACTATTCCCAGTGCTTTGAAAATATCCAGAAGTTTTACGGTGTGCGAATACGTACAATCTGTCTCTTTAGCAAGAATAGAAACATATTTGGGATTTCCGCCAATTTTTATATTAAGCAATAGTCTTATGGGCTTTTTCCTTAGAAAAAGTTCTTCCAAATCCTGCCTCGCGCTCATGTTATCTTCATAAAATATGTTTTCCCCCATATATATACGTTTCACTTTTCAATCTGTTGACTTTATCATATCCTTTTAGTAGTATATTTTCCCTTTCTTATGTTAGTAATGATATATTACAGAACATTATTATACTACATAATATATTTTCCTCAGAATGCTTTGTAAAAGATATATTATAAAAGCTATCTTCCAGCCGACATATCGAATATACAAAGAATTGGAGTAGGTTAACATCACATATAGACGGCAAATATGCGTCAAAAAGCAGGGAAAAAGGCATATATCCTTTAAAATCAATTATTTCTTGATAAATATCCTCAGATAATTCTAACGAATCTATCTGGGATGTTAAAAACCAATGAGTTGATTTTAAACATGGAGTTCACTCTGCAGCCACTAAGGAAGATATTCAAAAAGGCCGGAGCTAGGCGTGTAAGTGACAAAGCGGCTCTTGAGCTTGGCACCATATTGCAGAACAGGGCAAAGCTGATTCTTGAAGAGGCACATGAATTATCAAAGCACTCCAACAGGCGCACTGTCATGCGTCGTGACGTAAAAATGGCCAAGAAGAGCCTGGAGAAGTAGATTTTAATAGTTTTAATCACTAAAAAGTAGTAGTGATTTAATGCCGCCTCGTAGAAAAACAACCACCAAGGGGATTTCGTATCCGCCGACGGTAATTGACTCAAAGCTACCTTATTTGAAGGATTTCTGTGCAAGCACCATAGACGGCATTAACATGTCCGGACTCCTCTTACCAAGAATATTTTGTGTTACATACTGTACACTATCGACTCTATTGGAAAAAGAAGATGGATTCAGAGACGGAGACATCAGAAAACTTGTAGGAAAATATTCCGATTTTTTTGAACTTCCATACGAAGTCGGGTGTGCAATAGAGGAAAAATTCATTGCAAGATTGAATGATCATACATCAAGAAAGGGCGTTTACCTGGGTCGTTGATGACTGACTGTTTAATTTACCTTTAAACCTTTTTCTGTATTATTATATTCGGCGATTTGGCCGCCTGTGATTGTATGATAGACGACATTGTTGAGAAAATATCTGCTTCTTCCAAAATCAGCAAAGACGAGATAAACAAGCTTATAGACGAGAAGCTGCTGGAATTCTCTGGTTTGATATCCGAAGAGGGCGCTGCCTATTTAGTGGCAAAAGAATTGGATGTCGAAATAAAAAGGGAAGAGGAAAGACTGAACATACAGAGCGTAATGCCTGGTATGCAGAACGTTGATGTTACCGGTAAAATAACCAGAATATCTCCGATAAAAGAATTCAAAACAGAAAAAGCCGAGGGCCGCGTTTCCAACATAATTATTGCAGACAAAACCGGGTCTGTGAGAATGTCTTTGTGGAATGATGAGATAGAAAAATTGACAAACCTGGAAGTTGGCGACGTTGTTAATATTCGCGGTTATGTGAAAGACAACATGGGTCAGCCGGAGATAAGGCTGGGCAGGAAAGGGCTAATAGCAAAGATGGAAGACAAGGGAGAATTCGACAACGTCGTGAAATA
The DNA here is from genome assembly GCA_026397375.1 of Candidatus Aenigmatarchaeota archaeon. Lineage (GTDB taxonomy): Archaea > Aenigmatarchaeota > Aenigmatarchaeia > GW2011-AR5 > GW2011-AR5 > JACPVU01. The sequence continues at coordinate 8,859 of JAPLUZ010000022.1, forward strand.
TGAACGTATTGCAGAGCGTTCGCACATAAAGGACCTCTCTGAGAACATATACAGATCTGTTCGTGCGCCGCTTTTGCAGGTTTTCGAAAGCAATATATTTTATGAGATCTGCCCTGAATGCAAAAAGCGTGCAAAAGAGCAGGAAGACGGCTTCTACTGCGCAGAACATGGCCTTGTTAACCAGGATTACGGACTAATAATATCAGGCATCATAGACGACGGAACGGCAAGCATACGCGTCGTCTTTTTCAACGAGACTGCGGAAAAAATAATAGGAATGAACAAAACAGACGCAAAAAAGCTGTTTGACAAAAAAAAGAAAGTAGAGGCAATAACATCGCTAATACCGCTTGGAAAAGAATTCATTTTCGAAGGCACAGTACGGAGGAACAACTTCTTTGACAGGCTGGAATTCATAGTCAACACAGTAAAGCAAGTGGATGTGAAAAAGGAAATAGACATGCTGATGAAGGATGTGGAATAGATGGAGCCTGTTGAAAAGGAAAGTGAATTAGAACCTGAAGGAAAAAGGAATTTGCTTGACTTTCTTGTGAAGTGCTTAACTGGTTACACAGTAGACAGAACTACATTTACCCATGCGCACTCAGAAACAATAGTTTATGCGTCTGAAAAAGAGTTCATATACTCTACAAGGACGGGTGAAAAAAGCGTTACCTACTTTGCATCGCCGTGGGGTGAAGAAAGGGTACGCGAACTTCAGGCTGAATTAAAAATCGCATAATTAGGAGGTAATTTTATGGCGTTCAAGAAGAAATTGACAGTGGAAGAGGAACTGGAAAAGATGGAAGAAGGGGAAGTTGTTGAAAAAAAGGAAGTTGTAAAGAAAAATCCTGACGAGCTTACATTAGAAGATCTGCCAGGCGTGGGCCCGAAAGGAGCACAGAAGCTCAAGGACGCTGGTTATGTTGAACTAATATCTATAGCTGCTGCATCCTCTGGGGAGATAGCGGCTGCCTGTGAAATAAGCGAGCCGACTGCAGAGAAAATAATACAGTCAGCAAGAGGCATGTTGGATATGGGCTTCCGCTCAGCTGCTGACCTGATGGAGAGAAGAAAAGAAGTTGGCAGAATTGCTACAGGCTCAAAGGCGCTGGATGCCCTTATAGGCGGTGGTGTTGAGACGCAGGCCATTACAGAAGCATTTGGCATGTTCGGATCAGGCAAATCACAGATCGGATTCCAATTGGCGGTAAATGTGCAATTGCCAAAGGAAAAGGGCGGGCTGAATGGAAAGTGCGTTTTTATTGACACAGAAAGCACCTTCAGGCCAGAGCGCATTATAGAAATTGCAGAAAAGAATGGATTAGATTCGAAAAAAGTATTGAAAAATATATTTGTTGCGAAAGCCTATAATTCTGACCATCAGATTGTGCTGGCAGAAAAGGCAAAGGACATAATAAAACAGGAAAATGTAAAATTAATTGTTGTAGACTCGCTAATGTCTCATTTCAGAAGCGACTACTCTGGAAGAGGAGAATTAGCGCCACGCCAGCAGAAGTTAAACAGACACATGCATGCTCTGCAGAAGATGGCTGACACCTACAATATTGCCATCTATGTAACAAATCAGGTAATGGCAAATCCTGCTGTGATGTTCGGCGACCCCATATCTGCAATAGGCGGAAACATCGTGGGCCACGCATCCACATACCGTCTTTATCTGAGAAAAAGCAAGCAGAATAAAAGAATAGCCAGATTAATAGACAGCCCAAACATGCCAGAAGGAGAAGCAGTCTTCATGCTGACAGAGAAAGGAATTGAAGACTGAACTAATTTTATTTTTCCATATTTTGTACTATAAATTTTCTTTTTTCTCATTTACTTTTTGATAGTGTTTATCCTCGTTGCCAGGGGCCAGCAGATGTACATGTAAATCAGGCTGGCCAGTTCGTCGCAAACGTTCATCTTTGCCCATCTATGAGACATACAGGCTGTGTCCAGGATTTGTTGCAGTTTTTCCACGTCTTCTTCTTTTGAAAGCTGCTTTAGAAAGTTTCTTTCAGCTTCTACCAGTTCGTTTGGTATGGAAAAAAGCGGCCTGTTGCGGAAGGTCTCGTAGATTTTGATGAATTCGTCTGCTATGAATACTGCTTCCTCAAGCAAACGGGATTTTTGCTTTGCTTCCATATAAGAGTAAGCTTGCAGCGGGAGAAAAAGCTTAGCCCCAAAAAAATCTTTTTATTCTGACGAGTTGTAAATAATAATACGGGTTCTATTAATTTTAAAATAAAAAAGAAAGAAGAATTAAGCAATCTCTTTTTCGCTTATGATCACAAAGTCGCCGACGCTCTTCACAGACGAGAAAGGCACTAGTAGTCTGTTGTTTTCGTCCTTCTCCAGTGTGAGGTCTGCAACGTGCTTTGTCGGCTCTACAAGAACGACATTAAGGAGTTCGCCGCTTTCGGAAATAAAATTGATATCCCCGACTACGCCGAATTTTCTTCCTGTCTCTTCAGAAACGACAACCTTGCCCATTAAATCTCTTCCACGGCTCATCATATTTTTCCACCTCTATAATTATGCTTCACTTATTCTAGTTATAACGCTTAGCTAGTTTAAATAATTTGTTAGATTTCTCAAAAAAACGCGTTAAATTACGCCCAAATTACGTTTTTACTACGTTTTTACGTGAGTGATAGAAGTAGGTTATTTTGTAGTGTAAAGTTAGCAGCACTGTCTGAATAATAGCGAAAGATAGATGAAAAGAATAACAGCCACAAACAGTAAAATTAGGAAAGCACCGAGTCTGGCTCGGGAACTCTCTTTTCTGTATCTTATGGCTGTTTCAATCAGAAATGAAAAAAAGAACACCATAAAAAAGACAGTAAATACGGTACTGAAAAAGTTTTCAGTGTAGGGGTGATAAAAAAATAGTGCAATATTAACAAAAAACAAACTAACAAATATTGATATTATTCCTGATCTGATCCCTCTAAATTCTATTCCCATAATATCAACTTTTTACAAATAGCGTGCTCAATTTAGGAGACAAAGAATAGACAAAAGCTTTTTCTTCGCGCCTTCGCTCTAAATAACCAAGGTTCTGCAGGGCTGTCACGACGTTGTTAACAGAACGCACTGCGTGCTGGCGGGACTTGTATTTTGTTAAATCCAAACTGTTTGCAATCTGCCCTGGCGTCATAGGCTTCTTTGATAACATCTCAAGAATTTCCTTTTGCATTGCAGTCATTTTATCAAGTAGAGAATGCGTTTTTGGTAGTTCTATCATTTCTTGCCTTTGCTCATGAATATCGAATTCGATGCGAGTTCTTCCGTTCAGGATAGCACTGTTCACAAGCTGGTCGCAGACGCGCAGTATCTCGCGGGGAAACCCGGCTGTGTATTCGTATATGCGTTCGTAGACGTGATCGAATTCTCTGCCAGTGCCGCCAACATTCTGTATTCTTTTTTCTATCAATTCTCTTGTTTCTTCTTTTGTGAGCGATAGAAGTTCGATTTTTGCTGTGGCTCTTTTCATAAAAGTTTCCAAGTTGTTGCGAAGCTGCTCGTCGAAAGAAGGCAATCCAGAAAGTACAATGGACATATTCTCTACCTGGTCGTTAAGCACGCGCAGCCACTCAAGAATGTCTGTATTCGCCTCGTGAATTTCATCAATAAGCAAGACCAAAGATTTTCTGTGCAATTTTTTATTCAAAAAGTCGGGAATGTCGTATATTGTTTTTGGTTTAGCATCCCAGAAAGCGTACCAATGTTTTTTGTATTTGCTGTTAAATATCTCAACGAAGTCTTCTGCCATTTTCGGCGGCTTGCCTATGTACAAAACGTCATAATTTCTCAGGCGAAGAGAGAGCCATTTCAATAATGTGGTTTTGCCGGATCCTGTAGGACCTAAAATAAGCATTAATTTATGCTTTTCTTCAAGGGCCATCATTATTCTTTCTGTCTGGCTACGGTAACCAACAAATAAGGAAGGCATTATGTTGAAAATAAAGGGATTTGTGCTCCATTTCATTGCATTCAACCAGTCAGGAACAGACATTTTTCTGGTATTGGAATGGGCTGGTTCGTGTTTTTGCTCTTCGTGATGGTGGGTAGGCTCTGCTTTTTGCTCCTCTTTAACAACTTCTTCCTTTGTTAGGGATAAATCCTCCTTTTTTGGATGAAAATTTTGATCATTTTCTACATGATTTTGGCTATCTGACTGCTCTGAGTCCATGCCATAATTATACCTTCTGCAACATATAAACATTTGGTTAATGGTATTCATATGTCTTCCGTGAAGGGGGTCAAAAAATTGATCAATTTTCGTTAAAATTTGATATGTTCACGGTGAATTCACGGTGAACGTGGTGAACATCATATGAACATCGTGAAGGTTTTATGAAGGTTTAGTGAAGGGTTTATGAAGGTCTAGTGAACATTATTCCTATTTTTGACCATAATAGGCCTTCAAATGTGAGTTTTGTGATTATGGGCATGTTGGGAAGCCCGAGATTCATGAGAGTAGAAATAGGGTATTCACACACGTTCACGAAGACTTCATGAAGGTCCGTGAACATGAAATGAAGTTTATCCTGGTTTTATGAAGCAGGAAATGAAAAATGCGCCGCAACAGATCCGCTTTAAAGTCGGTTATATCTCACTTTTATGCAATATTGAAAAACAAGCCAAAAACAGGGCGCAAATATATTCTGTAGAATATAATTAAGGCAAAAACCGCTGGAAATAGCTTCTGAACACACACATTTTGTGTGTAATCGCCTAAAAATATAGGAATTGGCTATATTGTTAATTAAATGCTTTTATTGGACATTTTATGTCCTATACCTCACAGAACTTTATTTATTAATGATTATTACTTATTTATAGTCTATTAACAAATTAATAGAGACGGAAAAATATGGAGACAAGAGATTTTTGCATAGGGTTTCTGATCGGAATGATAGAAGGCGAAGGTTGTATAGCAAAAATATCGCATACAATAAAAGGTAAAACGTACGTATACCCACAAATAGTTATTGAAAATACGGATAAACAGCTCCTTGAAAAATGTATTACCTGTTTAGCTTCTCTAGATATAACAGTTCACCTGTATTATAATAAACATAAAGAAAATCATCCGAATTGGAAAAATTCGTGGCGTTTAGTTATTTTGGGCAAGAAAAATATGAATAAAGTGGTATCATTTTATTCATACAAGAGCCAGAAATTTGAGAAATTAATTGAATTAAACAAATATTCATAATAACAATGCTATGGTGACTACAATGGGCCGGCCAAAAAGCAAGGATAACCGCAGTTTGAACCTCATAATACTCACACTTTCGCAGGCACAGGAAGGATTGTGGATAATGGAAATATCCCGCAGAGCCAAGCTTAATCCTAACACTGTGGCCTACCATGTCAGGCAGCATCCTGAGTTGTTTGATGAGCAATCAATAGATGGCCCGAAAAAGGCATTCTTCACATTAATAAAACTTAAGCCCGGCGTTACTACAAAGCCTGGTGCCCTTTTGACAAAGATCCTGAAAGAGCATGAGGTAAAATAATCATGATAAGGTCGTAGATTATGCGTTGTTTCATAGCCGTTGATCTAAACGATGATGTAAAGGAAAAGGTCATTAACCTACAAAAGCTCATGCCAAAAGCTGCGCGTCTGGTTGGAAAAGAGAACCTGCACTTTACTTTGAAGTTCCTGGGCGAGATAGACGAGGAAATGGTGGACAAGACAAGGGAAAAATTAAGGCAAATCGCCAAAATTACCAAAAATTTCACAATAAAAATATCCGAAATCGGCACATTTCCAAATGACAAGTTCATAAGGGTTGTCTGGGTAGGCTGCCAGAACAGGGAATTTGCCGACCTACATAATGCTGTCGATGAAGCGATGGCTGACATGCTGCCAAGGGAGAAACCTGTGCCACACCTGACGCTGGCAAGGGTACAGGAAAGAAGCAAAGAGCTTTCTGATTTTATAACTAACAACAGAAACACGGAAATAGGGGAAATGCCTGTCAACAAGATAAAACTGAAGAAATCCGCGCTCACGTGGAAAGGCCCTGTTTACGAGGACATAGAAGTGTTTGACCTATGCTGAGCGACAAGCAGCTGGCAAAACTGTGCCTTATCATAACCGTCATTGGAATTATATTTCTCTTTGTCGTGGCGAATTTGCAAATTGAGGAAGTAAGCATAGGTAATATCAGCAACAAAGATGTGGGCAAAGTTGTGGCAATAACTGGCTCTGTTGAAGGTTTCTACAGCAAAACGGGCAATATCTTCTTCACGCTTAATGACAATACAGGCAATATCTCTGTTGTAATGTTCAACTCTGATTTAAGCTTAGTCGGTAAAAGTGTGGCTGTCACAGGCAAGGTAAGCTTGTATAAATCAAAAATAGAGGTTATTGCAGACAAAATAAAGGTTTTATAATTAATTGTTCAAGTTGATGAAATGGATGCAATAATTCTCGCAGGCGGCCAGGGCAAAAGGCTGCGCCCGCTGACAGACCATATGCCAAAATGCATGGTGCCTATAAATGGAAAGCCTATGATCCAGTACCAGATAGACTGGCTAAAACGCTACAACGTGAAAAAAATAGTTGTCGCTGCCGGGTACAAATGGAAAAAAATAAAGGAATACTACGGCGACCAGCTGATATATTCAGTAGAAAAGGAACCACTAGGAACAGGTGGCGCCATAAAGCAGGCCTTGAGGTATATAGACAGCCACGATTACATTGTAGCCAACTGTGATGACATAAACAACGTTGACATCAGAAAATTGGAAAAGATGGGCAGCAATGCAGTATGCCTGAGCAAGCTGCCATCGCCTTTTGGTGTTGTCGAAATAGAAAAAAGCATGGTCAAGAAGTTCCGCCAGAAGCCTTTGCTTCCGCATTGGGTCAACATTGGTATTTACCTCTTAAACAAAAACCTCGAGCTTCCGGACAGCGGGCCTATAGAGGATCTGGTCTTCACAAAGGTAAAATTAAAAGCGTACAAGCACACAGGCTACTGGATCACTGTTAATACAGAGAAGGATCTGGAAGATGCTGAGAAGGCGCTGAATAAGAAGTAAAGTAATTAGTCAGCAGATGCTTCACTTGAATTTTCTGTTTATCTCTTTTTCAAGGACTTCGGCGAACTCTTTTTCCAATTTGTCCACGTCCTTCATTGTTTTTCCTTCTACGGTTATTCTTATGGCCGGCTCGGTCTGCGACGCCCTTATCAGGACAGAGCCGTTTTCAAGCAGGATCTTTACTCCATCTAATTCATTCAATTCCCTATACTTCTTTCGGAAGTCCTGCTTTATTTTTTCTATTACATTAAACTTTTTCCTATCTGGACATAAGAATTTTTTCGCGCGAGTAGGGTAAACCGGGGTTTCTCCTACGAAATCGTCAAGGCTTTTACCTGTTTTCTCCACAACGCCTGCCACAAACAGGGATGCGGCTACAGCGTCGGCAAACTTTGTCATAGCAGGAAGGAAAATATGATAAGATGATTCTATGCCCAGGACAGCTTTCTTTTCCAGAAGTTTTTCTTCCATATACACCTGGCCGACTTTAACCCAGTACAATTCGCGTTTCTGCTTTTTTGCTATATCGTTCATTATGTTTGTGCACTCCACATTTGCTACAACAGGCCCCTTTGGCAAAGCTGACAATATGATTCCTGCTTCCTGTTCTATGCTCACACGAATGCCGCGTTTCGTAAGAAAAATAGCACGGTCTCCGTCTGCGTCGTAGGCGATACCGATATCATAACCAGAAATGCGTTTTTTCAATTCATTCAGCGGGTCTTCTTTCGGGTCCGGGTGGCGATTAGGGAAAGACCCATCAGGCTCGGCAAAAATGACATCAGTATGGAAGCCGGCTTTCTCAAATAATTGCTTGGCAACCAAACCATTCACGCCATTGCCGCAGTCTATCAGGACTTTTGTCTTTGCCTTGTGAAATTTTACCTTTGCCGCTATTTCGTCGACATACTCACGTATCACTTTCTTTGTATCCACCCTGGTAAAATGTCCTTTGCCTGTTGTAAGCATTTTTCCCTTCATCGCTTTCTTAAGCAAAGCCATATCCTTGTCCTTGTAGGTTGTGCCATTCTTGTGGAAGAACTTTATGCCGTTCCAGTCGCCGGCTATATGAGAAGCTGTTATGTAGGCAAGGTTGTATTCGTGCTTCTGCGCATAGAAGACTGCACAGCACTGCGGCGCCAGACCAATAGAAACAACGGTCGCTCCCGCGCTGCGCGCGCCGCGAACAAAAGCGTCTGTAAGGGAAGGGCTCGACTTCCTGACATCGTAAGCAACGAGGACGTTGTTTTTCACCATTTGTGCGAAGACGTTGCCGAACTGCTCGAATATCTCTTCGTTCAGATCGGTGCCGTAGGCACCGCGGATGCTGCCCATCCTAAAAATATGTTCGGATATCATGCAATATAATTCAAGCGCAAAATTAAAATAGAAGTAAGTATGAAAAAACGGCGCGGTGCTTTGCACATTAACACGAGTCTTACTTACTAGGTTCTCATCAATAAGCAAAACGAGCATAGAATACGTTTCGTCACAGCTTTATTTTTACGTTCCTGCGTATGTAGGCGTGCTCGCCTTCCACGTGGTCTTCCAGTTGGAATCGATTCTCAAAGACCGCGTCGCACCATATGCATGTGTACGACATTTACCAGCACCTGTGTAATTATTAGGAAGGAAAAGGACTAAATGCTATCGTGAGTGCTAGGTGGGAGGGGAAAGAGATTTACCTCAAGTCCTTCATCGTCAGAACGTGGATGCCTTCAGCATCAATGTGTTCTTTGAAGCCCATGCCGACGACGAACTTGATGTTTCTCTGCTTCGCAAGGTCGACCATTGACTGGTTTATTTTTCCGTCAAAAACCAGTGCATATACATTTGCATAGTCGCCGATAATGTCTATTATCTCTGACAATGGGACCTTGCTAATTATCTGCAGGTCTGCGTCGACTAGATAAGCTGCACGCGTGCCGATAAGGTCGTCCAACAGCTGGGACAAAAAGGATTTCGTTTTTTCATCCGTTTCTTCTGTTATTTCTTCTGTTGCGTCCTGGATCTCTTCTGGCGCAAACTCTTTCTGCCTCTCAAAAGCCTGGCTTGCTGGAACTTTTTCGCGGAGTGCTTTGTAGATCTGCTTTTTCGTGAGCTCTTCAACTTCGCTGCCCTCTTCAGCTCTTGCAACAAAATCTATGTCTGCTATTGCTAGCAATTTTTTCAAATCCAAATCGCCGCCGCGGTCTCCGTCCAGAAATGCGATCGTAGTCTTTTCCTTTGTTAAATTTATTACTGGCTGTGGTATCTTGCTGCCCTCTATTGCTATGACATTGCGGACGCCGTTTTTCAATAGGTTTATCACGTCTGCGCGTCCCTCGACAATGATTATCTCTTCCTCGGTCTCGATGCCTGGACCGCAGCTCAAGCCATTGTAGGTAGAAACTTCCAATGTCCTTACTGCTTCCTTGACTGTTTCGGATATTTTTTCTGTGTCAGGCAGGCCCTGGTCCATCATAGCGCGCAGGATCTCTTTTGCCCTGTTTATAACGTACTGCCTTTTCTGTGTTCTGACGTCTTCGACTTTCGTGACGGTTATCTGGGCGTCACATGGTCCAACCTTGTCTATGGTCTCCATGCTCGCTCCTATGAGTGCTGTTTCACTAGCGTCCAAAGAAGAAGGTATAATTATTTCTGCCCAGGATTTGCCGTTATCTGTTTTAACGTTCACTTCTATCCTGCCTATTCTTCCAGTGTGCTGTAAATCTCTCAGATCCAAATCGGTGCCTAGCAAACCTTCTGTCTGACCAAAGATCGCGCCTATAACGTCCGGCTTTTCCACGACACCCTTTGCCTGTAGTTTTGCGTAAATAACGTATTTCGCAAAGTTCTGTGCTAATTTTGCCATTATTATCAACTCCAATTAATTTAGTAAGGGTAAGGGACGCAGCCATCTTTTTTTGTTTTTACTTTGGGCCGCATGTCCGTTTACTTACTTTTAACGGCAGAAAAAGTCTACTGTACAAATTCTCTTTGTATAACTGTGAACTTAGTAAACATGATAAACCCTTTCTGCCCTGATTTAATGATAGGACCAAACGTTTTTAAAGGGATTATTCGAAGTCTGTGATAAATGCAAAGGCGTGATTTTCGTCAAATCTGAACAAGTCCGCTACAAGCCTTCCGGCCGCAAATAAACCACTAACTACTATTGGATCTCCTTTTGTTTTTGCCGTATTTATCAGAGCATATAATTCCGCGTTTGTTCCTGCGGTTTTTTCTACCTGCCTGTTATTGTATCTTGTGATCTTATTGCCGGTCACAGTATGCCACACTTTTTTAGTTCTTCTATCTATGCGATAGTTACCATAGTTGCATAATATTTTCGCTCCGGCATTCTCAATCACAAAAGGCGGATCATTCATGTCGTTTATGTCTATGGCAGCCTGGCCAGTAACAACACCCATGGTGACTACTCTTTTTCCATCATATTTTGTAGACTCCAAAAGCCCTTCTGGCGTTACAACACAAAGAGATGTTCTAGGTTCAACAAAAATAATCCGTCCATAGCCATGAAGATCGATTTCATCCAACATGGTTATTGCAGAAGGTGGCATTTCCGGCAGCATTTCCTTTGGATACATTCCAGTTTCTTTCAGATGTTCAATTTCAGAAGCTACATTAGCTAGTTCTTTCTCTATTTTACTATTTCTAAAATAAGCATTGCTTAGCTTTTTCCTAGCGATATCCAAACTCGGATCATAACCCAATTCAGTATATTGCGGAACCTCTCCGTTTCTAAGCAACAAGTTGTCGTCAAAAACGATGATTTCATTATTCATGATTCTATTTGTTCTGTGAAGAATTAAAAGTCTACCTTGTTTATAGGCGTATTTATTTCGTGATTTCTAGGTAATGATCAGAATTAGACACATCTGTTAAATCTGGCAGCTCCTTCACTTCAGTTAGCCTGTTCTGGTTTAACGTAGTAGATAGGATATTTGGTGCTTTCCAAATATTCCGGCAGGGCTTCACCATTCATCGGGGTGGCTATAAATCTTACTCCAGTGAACTCGAGTTTTGCCACTTTAGGATGGGCTCTAAGAAATTCCTTTCCGAATGTCAGTGGGCTCATAACGTACTGGGTCATAATTAAACTATGATGCAGGGGGTTTATATTTATTTTACAGTGCTTCTATTTCCTTTTCCAGGGCTTTTATGTGGTCCTGCGACACTTTCTTGAGAACGGGGAATATGCTGTCTAGGTAAAACTCTGAGAACACAGAGGAAAAGAAGCCGCTTTCCCTTACTCTCATCAAAAATGAGCCTTCTATGTCAATGTACATGGTGTTATTTTCTGCTTCCATCGAAAAAGTAACAATTATGCTCGAGAACTTGTCCAGCACTTCCACCACGTCGAATAAAATGGTTATCTTTTTGACAGGCCCGTCGGTCTGGAACTTGTTCTTCTTTTCATAAACCATGTAATTATGAGAGAGTTTTTTCATGAATTCCAGAGCCAGTCCGTGGGGATTGTCAGTTTCCATTGAAAAGCTTTTGGTAAATAATGTTTCTCGTATTTCCACAATAACACCTATTAAGAACATCTCTGGGCCGGCATAAAAAGATTTTGATATTGCAATTAGGCAGAAATGAATACCATCATCTGCGGATTTTTAAGGCAGGACGATAGTATTATTGTTCATACTTCTAGAAAATGCTTATTCTTCCATTCTGCAGTCTTTGCAGAGGTAGGCACCAGCAACGTCTTCTATGTCGTCTGTAAAGTTACCGCAGGACTCGCACTCGCCTATGGCAATCTCAGCATCGCGCGTGACAAAGCCCATTTTTGTTTTTTCCAGAAGGATTTCCACAAGAGCCGGCTCCACCTTCAGAATGTCGTTATTTGTGATAACGCCGACAAGCTGGTCGCGGTCGAAAACAAGAAGCTTTTCTATGCTGTTCTTTGTCATCAGCCTGGCTGCTTCTTCTATGGTTGCAGAAGGCGCTATTTTCACCGGGTTCTCGCTCATTATGTCCACTACTGCGGGTCCGGCGTGGTTGACAATATGCTTGTATACTATGTCTGTCGCTGTGATGATGCCTTTTACCTGCGTGTCGCTAGTGACAACAATAGACCCTATCTGGTCGTCATGCATTATTTTTGCTGCCTTTTCTATTGAGTCGTGAAGATCAACTTTCTTCACGCTTTTTGTCATTACGTCGCCTACGAGAATATTCAATTTCATTAGATCAAATATGCGCCGAATTGCTTTTATTGTTATCCATGTTCAGAACTAGTCGCAAAGGTCTGCGTATTTTATGCCTTCCTGAAGAAATTGATCAATTTCCTTGGCTGCGTAGTGCCCCATGGCTAGCATTGCAGGTCGCGGCAATGCGTGTACATATGCTGAAGCTTCATACCAAGTCAAGCGCGCGACATTCTGTATCACTTCCAAGCCTATGCATCTTTTAATGGTATCTGCTACGGTCGGCGGCATACGATTGACTTGGGCTTCAACGGCTTCTGTATAAAACTGGGCTATACCATCGGGGTTTGTTTGCATAGAATAAGTTTACCGTGAAAACATAAATATTCACGTTTCTTTTTATACCAGGAAAAATAATAGGCAATCATGATCAACAAGTACGCTAAGGGTTACGCTGCTGAGAGGCAAATGTTGCATACATTAGCAGGAATGGGTTACATGGTCATGAGGGCGCCGCACAGCGGAAGTACAAGTCTGGCAAGTCCAGATATCATAGCTGCAAAGCATGGGAAACTGCTTGCAATAGAATGCAAATCAAGAAAGGGTGCATTTTCTATTCCTGTCGAGCAGCTGAATGAATTGAAGGAATGGGAAGAAAAAGCAGGCGCAAAGCCTTACATAGGATGGAAGATAGCAAGAAAAGGATGGACCTTTTTACATTTGAAAGATGTTTACGAAAACAGGGGAAATGTCGGCAAAAAATTTGCTGAAGAAAAAGGTATCAGTATAAATGATATATAGGTACCGCGTATAATTTTTATGCTCTGGGAAAGGGTTAAATACTATTTTATTGATGTCAGTGTTGTGAGTTAATGAAGTCGGACATATCGGGCTTTCATAAATTGTCTGTTAAAAAGAGGCTAAAAGTAGTCGGGGAGTTTTCTTCTCTTTCTAAAGATGATTTGAACGTGCTTAAGCACAATTCCGCTTTAGGTGAGCTGGCTAATAAAATGATAGAAAATGTTATCAGCACCACCCAGTTACCGCTGGGAATAGCGACGAATTTCCGGATAAATAACAAAGACTATCTGATACCAATGGCCATAGAAGAGACGTCAGTCGTGGCTGCTGCTTCTCATGCTGCAAAATTAGCACGCCCAGCGGGCTTCACAGCTGAGAGTGATGAGCCTGTAATGATAGGACAAATCCAATTAACAGGAATAAAAAACGCGGATCTTGCGAAGAAGAAAATACTGGACAGAAAAAAAGAAATTATGAAAAGGCTTGAGAACAAGGATTCGATTCTTGTAAAGCTTGGCGGCGGACTAAAAGACTTGGAAATCAGAGAAATAGACAGCGCCCGCGGAAAAATGATTATTGTTCACCTGATAATAGACGTCAGGGATGCCATGGGTGCTAATGCCGTTAATACATACTGCGAGGCTATTGCACCGTTTCTGGAAGAAATAACCGGAGGCAGGTCTGTTCTGAAGATCATTTCTAATCTTGCTGTTCACCGCCTGGTTAGGGCGACGGCAACGTGGAAAAAAGAAGTCCTTGACGAAGCACTGATAGAGGGCATGCTGGATGCTGCTGCTTTTGCCGGTGCTGACAAATTCCGCGCAGCCACCCACAATAAAGGTGTGATGAATGGTGTTGATGCTGTTCTGATTGCAACTGGTAATGACTGGCGTGCTGTGGAAGCAGGCGCCCACGCTTACGCAACAACGACTGGCGAGTACCTTCCGCTGACGTGGTACGAGAAAAACAAAAGAGGCGATCTGGTCGGCCACATAGAATTGCCCATGGCTGTTGGCATTGTTGGCGGTATAACAAGCATACATCCTGTTGCCAAAGTTTCATTGAAAATACTGCAGGTAAAGACGTCGCGAGAACTGGGAGAATTGGCTGCGTGTGTTGGCCTGGCCAATAATTTTGCAGCGCTCCGCGCAATGGTGAAAGAAGGTATAAGCAAGGGTCACATGAAACTGCACGCGACCAATATAGCTGCTTCTGTGGGCGCCCACGACGACGAGATAGATGCCGTTGCAAAACGGCTTGTTGCCGAGGGAAATATAACAATGAACAGGGCGCATGAGATATTGAAGCAGATGCGTATCGAGATGACAAAAGAAAATATAGAAAAGATACTTCACATAAAAAAGCGTAACGGGAAAAACGGCAAAAAGAAGAAAAAGAATAAATAACTATTTTTACTTATATCGCTTCTATAAACGCTGCTATTGCAACGAGGACTTCTGCAGCAACCAGAAGTTTTATCGAGTCTTTTGCTATAATAGAAAAGTTTTTGCTTCCCAGTTTCTCACGGATTATTCCTACGGAAAGTATGCCGCCGCCGACTCCTGCAACAAAGTAAGCCAGAATCTCAGGTATTCCGTGAAGTGCAATGGATCCAAGTCCAACTGGGACGCCAAAAAGATAGGCTGTGTGCAAGCCAAATCCTTGGGTTGCAAAGGATTTTGCAAACAACCCGACGTACACTGCAATGACAGACGCGTTCCAGGTTAATATAAAAATAGACCCTGCGCCGAACGTAAGGGACAAAATAAATATCATTATCATTACCTGTGTGTTATTCAAAAAATAGCGGGAAAAATCGCCGCCCTGCGTAGCTGCGCCGGAAAAGCCGTGCAGCGTATTTGACTGCAAAGAGAACAGGTTTTCGTTTGGGAAGAACATGAATACAAAACTCATGGCAACTATCACGCCTAAAAAGAAAGCTGAGAAAACAAAGATGAGCTGGTTGTGCCTCTGCCACAGGCTGCCTGCGAGTCGCCCATGTGCTGCCCTGTCTTCTTTCTTTTCTTCTATCACAAATAATTTCTGGAAAAACGGGATGAAAAGCATTGTTATGAGGGCTACAGTCAGGAGTGAAGACTGGTCAGGAAACAAAATGTAGGCAAAAAGTATGGCAATTATTGTATAAATAAATGCTATCACAAACACGTGCCAGGGCTTGTCTTCGGCGTTCTTTGGATTAATCATCGATTCCAGTACCATGATAAAAATGCTGTCTTTGGCCGTATATTTACTTTTTGGTGCTGGCAGAGGATTGTTTTTTCTGCCTAGTATTGTGCTTATTGGCCACAACTTGTCAGTGATTCTTCGTTGATGTTTTCGTCACTAAACAAAAATGAATTGCAGGAAAAATGTGTTGTCACAGAAAAGTGAATTGATATAGTTTGCAGTGAAGTAATGCTTATAAGAGCCTGATTCCATTTCTTTAGGATGGCAGAGGAGCAGGACTGAACTTGCTACGCATTCAGCCTTGCTTCATTCTCCTTTTTTCACAGATTTTTGATATTATTTTTGATATTTTTTAATCGTTGCTACCAAATTGCGACACCTTTATAAGAGTTTCTGTAATTAGGGTTTTGTTCATTATGACACAAATAGGTATAACGGGCTACGGGTCCTACGTGCCGCGCTTCAGAATAAAAGTAGAGGAAATAGCAAAAGTCTGGGGTGCTGATGCAGAGGCAATAAAAGACGGCCTGCTTGTTGACGAGAAGAGTGTGCCTGGCAGTGATGAGGACACTATTACTATTTCTGTAGAAGCGGGAAAAAATGCGCTGAAAAGAGCACAGATAGACAGAAAAAAAATAGGCGCCCTGTTCATAGGCAGCGAAAGTCACCCGTATGCTGTAAAGCCTTCCGGCACTGTTGTTGCTGAAGCTCTTGGTTTGAGCACAAATTTGCTGGTGGCGGACATTGAATTTGCATGCAAGGCAGGAACAGCTGCAATGCAGTGCTGCTATGGGCTTGTAAAAGCAGGCGAGATAGAATACGGCCTTGCAATCGGGGCTGACACTTCACAGGGCAGGCCTGGAGATGCGTTGGAATATACAGCAGGCGCCGGCGGGGCTGCATTTATAATTGGAAAAAATCCAATAGTTGAGATAGAAGGCATGACTTCTTTTACGACAGATACTCCAGATTTCTGGCGCAGGGAAGGCGAAGATTTTCCACGTCACGGATCACGCTTTACAGGCGAACCTGCTTATTTCAAGCATGTGATAAGCGCGAGTAAGATGATGATGGAAAAATTGGGATTAACTGCGAAAGATTTTGATTATGTTGTTTTACACACGCCTAACGGCAAGTTTCCAATGCGCGCTTCGAAAATTCTGGGCTTTGAAAAGGAGAAAATAATGCCGTCGATGATTGTAACAAAAATAGGCAATACGTATTCAGGCGCAAGCCCACTGGCGCTCTGCAATGTTCTGGATACAGTAGCAAAGCCTGGCGACCGCATACTTATGACGTCTTACGGGTCGGGCGCCGGCAGTGATTCGTTTTCCCTTGTTGTCACAGACAGGCTGTTGGCTGTAAGGGATCTTGTTACAAAGACGAATGAGTACATCGAAAAGAAACAGTACATAAGCTATGGCCAGTATGCAAAACTGAGGAAAAAATTGAAGGGGATGGAATAATGAGTGATGCAAGATACCATACAATTGTTTTATCAGAACCGACGGAAAAGCGAGTTGCACTTATACTTGGTTCTACGGTTCAGAATTCTAACAGGATCTTGCGGGACTGTCCTGATGCTGATGAATTCGGTATTTGCCCGGCTTGGGCGAGCCCCATGGAGATGTATAAAAATATGGGTTCTACCGTCGTGTACATAGACATGGCATTTCCGAATTATGAAAGTGTTGTCAGAAGATTTGAGGAGCTTGCAAGAAAAACAGAAGGTGCCAAATCATGAGAAACATAGCTGTTGTTGGAACGCACCAGACAAAGTTCGGAGAGCTTTGGGACAAGTCGCTGCGAGATCTGGCTGTGGAAGCAGGCCTCGGAGCAATAAAGAATTCCGGCTTGGAGAAAAGCCAGATACAGGCATTGTATGTTGGAAATATGTCAGCTGGCAGATTTGTCGGGCAGGAGCACCTTGGTGCTTTGATAGCTGATAATTTAGGATTGAAAGGTGTGCCTGCCACACGCTGCGAAGCTGCGTGTGCCTCAGGAAGCGTGGCTTTTCGTGATGCTTATTTTGCTGTTGCGTCTGGTGACATAGACGCTGCGCTTGTCGTTGGAGTGGAAAAAATGACTGACATCCACGGTAGTGGTGTACTCACTACGTTAGCGGCTGCTGGCGACCAGGAATGGGAAGCCTCAATGGGGCTAACATTTGCCGGACTCTATGCGCTGATGGCAAGAAAACATATGCACGACTTCCATACAACAAGAGAACAGATGGCCCAAGTAGCTGTTACTAATCATAAAAACGGATTGAAGAACAAATTAGCGCAATTCCAGATGGCAATAACGCTGGAAGATGTGCTTACATCAACGATGATTGCTGACCCATTAAGGCTGCTGGATTGTTCACCTATAACTGACGGTGGCGCAGCTGTTGTTATTACCAGCGAAGATCTTGCCAAAAAGCTGGGTGGCCAGCCTATCTATGTATTGGGAACTGGCAAAGGGACAGATACGATAGCGCTGCACGACAGAAAGTCTTACACAGAACTGCTTTCTACGAAGCTGGCTGCTAGGCGGGCTTATGAGCAGGCAGGACTTCGGCCACAGGATATAGATGTGACAGAGGTCCACGACTGCTTCACGATAAACGAGATAATAGCTATGGAGGACCTGGGATTTGTGGAGAAAGGCAAAGGCGGCAAATTCGTTGAGGATGGAGAGATAGATATTAATGGCTCTGTGCCTACCAATACGTGCGGCGGCCTGAAGGTCTGCGGTCATCCTGTCGGCGCAACTGGTGTAAGACAAATTGCAGAAATTGTACAGCTGTTAAAAGGTGAATGTTTCAATCCGATAAACGGGGCTGAAATCGGACTGAACCTGAATATAGGCGGGTCTGGTGCGACTGCCGTTGTAAATATATTCGGGAAGGAGCCGAAGGTGTAATTATGCAAAGGGGGTTTTTGGTTGAGGGGGATGTTGTAGAAGTACAAGTAAAGGGCTTGGAAGATGGGCATACGGATCTTGTGAGGATTTATCATGTTATAGATGACGAGGTTTGCGCGTATCCTGAGAATATAAGTTTCCCGTGGATGAAGGATATTTGCACCTACACGCTTGATGATGTTAAAAATGTCATTATTGGTCTTACTCCGCTGTTTCCCATGCAGTATCAGCCAATAACCAAGTATGTTAGGTAATAATTATGACATATAAACTTAGCTTTGACCCTGCGCAGCTGCCGCCCAGGAGTGAATGGAAAAGAACAACAGTATTGTTAAACGCTCCGTCCCGTGAACATATAGGGATTTTGTCAGTTATGAAGGGCTGCGGTAAAAACGATGTTATACTTGATGCATTAACAAGATACATTAAAGAAGCTGGTTTTGATCCGTTCAAAAAACCAAAAAACATCATAGTAGAATATGAGTGATAATCATGCCGCATAGAGGATCTGTACCGATGTCGTGGAGACTGGCAAAGCACAGGTACGCTATGGTAGGCGTAAAATGTAGGAAGTGTGGAGCTGCGCATTTCCCGCCGCGCATGGTGTGCATGGATTGCGGCAGCCAGGACATGGACAAGTTCCAGTTTTCCGGCAACGGAGAGATATTATCCTACACGGTAATTCATACTGCACCAGAAGGGTTTGAAAAACAAACACCATATGCCATTGCCTTGGTCAAGCTGGAGGAAGGACCTGTGGTCAGTGGACATGTTATCAACAAAGAAAGCATAGAAATAGGAAAGCAGGTAAGTATGGTTTTCAGGAAGCTCTATGAGGATGGCAAAGCCGGAGTTATCAACTACGGATTCAAGTTTGAGGTAGTTGAGTAGTAGGTTAAGAAAGATTATTAGAAACTTCTCAAAATGTTGGCCATCTCAATTGTCATTAATAGTTGTTAACAGTTAAACTACATTTGCCAGAATTCTTAACAAAACAAGGAATTATTTGCAAAAACCAACACTGACCCTGTTGCTTCCTGTCAAAAGCAATAAATTAACCTCGATTTCTTATGCAAGATAGGATACCTCCTCTTCCTATAACAATGTTATATATAGTTAGTAGTATATGCGTGAGTGCACTGGAAATTATGGGGTGCTCTACTTTTTCTAACATAGACTTTGGAAAACATCTATTTCCAGTGGAGATATTTTTATATACTCTCCATGAGAAATAGTGGTGTTAACGTGGATGGCTTTTTTGTTTACCAAAGGCTGGCTGTCCTTAACTAGTGGGGTGTTGGTGTGAAGTTAGAGACTACAATACAAAATAACATATTTTCGCAGTATCTTCAGAAAGAAAACATATTCAAGGATAAGAAATTTTTGACTTCTTCTTTTGTTCCAGACAAGATAACACACAGGGACGGTGAAATTAGGCAAATAGGCTCAATCCTGGCGCCTGTCCTGAAGGGCTACAGTGCCAATAACATATTCATCTACGGCACCTGCGGTACTGGCAAGACCATATGCGCCAAGTTCATTATCAACCAATTAAAGGAAATTTCTGACAAAAATGGCCATAAAATAAAGGTCATCTACGTAAACTGCAAGATGAAGAGGGTAGCTGACACAGAATACAGGCTTTTTGCCCAGCTGCTCAAGGAATTAGGAGAGTATGTTCCAGATACAGGATTGCCAACAGACGTGCTTTACAGAAAGTTCTTTGAAAAAGTAGAAACAGCAAAGTGCACCCACATCCTTATACTGGATGAAATAGACACCCTTGTAAAGAAGGTTGGCGACGAGTTTCTCTATAATTTCACAAGAATAAACCAGGAGCTAAAGCAGAGCCACCTCACAATTGTAGGTATAACAAATGACCTGTCAATAAGAGACAACCTGGACCTCAGGGTAAAATCCTCGTTGTCTGAAGAGGAGATATTGTTCAAGCCGTACAATGCAAACCAGCTGAAGGACATATTAGAAGAAAGGGCGAACAGCGGCTTTATCTCAGGCGTTATAGAAGAACCGGTAATAGCAAAGTGCGCAGCCATAGCTGCACAAGAACATGGGGACGCAAGAAGGGCGCTGGACCTGCTGCGTGTTGCCGGCGAGATAGCAGAGCGCTCTGGCGAAGACACGGTTACTGAAAAGCATGTTGACATAGCAGAGCAAAAGATAGACCTGGACCGCGTAACAGAAACAGTAAAAGTGCAGCCAACCCAGTCACAGGCTGTGCTGTATTCAATAATTCTATTGAAAAACAAGATTAATGACCAGAAAAAATGGGTGGACAAAAGGCTTATGACAGGCGACGTTTTTGACCAATACTGCCAGATATGCGCTTCCAACGGCCTGAAGTCATTGACACAAAGAAGGGTTTCAGACCTGATAAGCGAATTGGACATGCTGGGCATAATAAATGCAAAGGTCATCAGCAACGGCCGCCATGGAAGGACAAGGGAGATAATACCAGCCATGAATGAAACAGTCCTTGGCAAAGTAACTACTTTCCTTTCTGAGAAGTTTTCGGTGTGAATATGAAAGAAGAGGTAGTGAGGAAGTTTCTCCAGAAAGGGAGACTTCTTTCACCGGATATTTTAGAGAAGTTGGTCAGCGGACAGATAGACGAAACTATGGTACTCTATGATGATCTGGTTATAACAAACGCCAGACAGAAAGACAAGGAAGAATTTACAATTTTAAAGAACATAACAAAAAAGAAGGAAGAAGCCAGCGCCGAGGATTTTGCCAAATTCTACAGGTCAAAATACGAAAAGACCGTCAGTATTCTTGCAACACGCCTGCAGAAAGACTTCATCTCATTAAACAAAGTGGATAATTTTCGAAATGAAATATATGTAACAGGCATTGTCAAAGACGTGCAGAAAAAAGATGAAAAATTTATAATAGAGCTTGAAGATCTTACAGGCTCCGGAAAAATAGTTTTTGACGGCGAGCAGGACGTGGATTTGGACGATGTGGTGGCTGTCAGGTGCGTATCAGCCGGAAACATACTTTTTGGCAAGCAGATTATATATCCGGATGTTCCATTAAGACAGCCAAAGACCGGTTCTGGTAGTGCATGTTTTATCTCAGGTCTTAACCTACACGAAGCAGCAAAACAGGATGCTGAGAAATTCTTTAGATGGTTTTCAGAACAGCACGCTGACCTGCTTTTTGTAGCTGGCGACATAGGCGACAAGGACGTTTTTGAGAAATATGTAAACATATACTGCTCTCAAAAAACTATCTTTGTTATCCCTGGAAATAAAGATAAGGACGAGGAGTATCCGCAGACGCCTATAATTTTTGACAACAAAAACATCGTTTCAATAAGCAATCCAGGAATGGTGGAAGTGAATGGCCTGGTAATACTGCTTATTCATAACTTTAACACGGACATGCTGAAAAAGCGTTATCTCGGCCGATCAAAATGTATTATGGACGAGGACGAATTGGTATTAGATATAACGCCCGACATCGTTTGTCACAGCGCTGCGGACTCGCAGGTTACAAATTATAAGTCAATAACAATGGTTACTTCTGGGTCCCTGCTTGCCGACTTCAGGCCAGTTGTAATAGATTTTGGCACCAGAGAAGCACAGCAGAATAAAATAGAATAGAAATAAAAGCACTGCAGACATGTGATAAAAATGAAGTTTCAAATACTGGACATTGATTATTTTCTAAATAACAACAAGCCCGTTCTCAGAATATTCGGCAAACAGGAAGACGGGACATCGGTCTGCGGCATGTACGACAAGCTGGAGCCATATTTTTATATAAGGCTTGGCGTATCATTTGACAAGGCACTGGATGAAATGGAGAAAATGAGGGAAATAAAGAATGTGGAGCAGGCAGAAAGGTTCGTGCCTCTCGGGTACCAAACAAGCAAGACAAAACTATTGAAGGTTACATTATGGAACCCGCAGGAAGTGCCAACCGTAAAATCAAAGCTAATTGAATTGGGCATAGCAAAAGATATTTTCGAAGCGGACATACTTTTCAAGTATAGGTTTATGATTGATCACGGGTTCTATGGCATGCAATGGGTTGAAGCAGACGGAGAGTCGACAAAGACTGTAAAATCAAAGGTCAAAACCTATAAAATAAATTCCATAAAACCAATTGAAAAACAGGAGAACGCGCCAATAAGTTACATGGCATTTGATATAGAATGCGTGCCGTCGGACCCAAAAAGACCGCTTGACGCCAGAAAAGATCCAATAGTGATGATATCCTTGTCTTTTGTGCCTGAATACAGAAACAAAAAAGACATTGTACTTGTTGCAAAGCCTTTCACCGGCGAAGGGACAAAGGGATTTGCCAATGAGAAAGAGATGCTCGAAGAGTTTCTGAATATTATAGAAACGTATGACCCGGATGTGCTCACAGGCTACAACATAAATTCCTTTGACTTTCCATACATTGTAGAAAGGCTGAAGCAGAACAAGCTCAACGCATGCATAGGCAGGACAGACAAGGAGGCCTTCTCAAGAGAGTTTGGCATAACCAATGAATTTATTGTTACAGGCAGGGTCGTTGTCGACCCGTACCAGATATTGAAAAGGGATCCGTGGGTAAAATTTCACAGGTACGACCTCAATACAGTGGCAAAGCAGCTGCTGAATGAAGAAAAACATGCAGTTGAATACGGAGAAATGGCAGGACTATGGAATGGAGGAAAAGAAGGCCTTTCCAGGCTTATAGAATACTGCAGAAGGGATGCTGATCTATCACTTAAACTGGTCTTGAACAGGGGAATGCTGGACAAATTCTTTGAACTGTCGAAGATATCAGGCCTGCTTTTACAGGACGTATTCGGCGGCCAGACAAGGCGCATAGAAGTAATGCTTTTGCATGAATTCAGGAAAAGGGATTTCGTAATGTCCGCCGCGCCGTCACGCAATGACATGAGCAGAAGAACAGGCGAAAGAAAGGACAACGAACTGAAAGGCGCAACTGTCCTGGAGCCGAAAAAGGGCCTGCACGCAGAAGGCTGTGTTCTGGTTTTGGATTTCAAAAGCCTGTACCCGTCTATAATGAGAACATTTAATGTATCCCCTGACTCGGTATTGCTCGACAAAGAACTTATAGAAAAAGTGAAATCACACCAGTCACCTACAGGAACACATTTCGTTGATGGGGAAATTTACCAGGGAATATTTCCTTTTGTGCTTACAAAATTGCTCGATGCAAGAGGTGCAATAAAGAAGCAGATGAAGACAAGCGCAGGAGATGAGAAAAGGATATTGAATGCAAAACAGCTCGCGCTGAAAGATATATGCAATTCCTTTTACGGATACACAGGTTACATACGCGCCCGCCTGTACATGATAGACGTTGCCAATAGCATAACAGGCTACGGCAGGGATAACATAGAAAAAACAAGAAAGCTGATTGAAGAAAACTTTGACGTGGAAGTTGTTTACGGAGACACGGATAGCATATTTTTGAAAACAAAAACAACAAATCTTGAAGAAGCACAGGAACTTGGCACAAAAATATCCAAGTTCATTACAGAGAGGCTGCCGGGCTATCTGGAATTAGAATTCGAGAAAATATACAGGACATTCCTCATACTTTCAAAGAAGCGCTACGCAGGATGGAAATTTGAAAAGGTCGGAGACAAATGGAATGACGAAATGGAAATGCGCGGCATAGAAACCGTGCGCAGGGACTGGTGCATGCTTGTATCCGATGTGATGAACGAGGTCTTGAGAATTGTTCTGAAAGAAGGGGATCTGCAGGCGGCAATAACATGCGTCAAGGATATTTTGGACAAGCTGCGCAAGGGAAAAATACCAATGGAAAAATTGACAATAATCAAAGGCATTACACAGAGCCTGGATGCATACAAAGGAACGCTGCCTCATATAGAACTTGCAAAAAAACTGGCTATAAGAAATCCACACGACCCGCCAAAGGTCGGGGACCGCCTGGAGTTTGTCATAATCAAGGGAAACCAGATGCTGTCAAAGAGGTCAGAAGACCCCAGATACGCAGAGCAGAATAACATACAGATAGATTCAGACTACTACATAAACAGCCAGCTATTCCCGCCAATAGAGAGAATATTTGCAGCCGTTGGCATTGATAAGAGCGA
The DNA here is from genome assembly GCA_026397375.1 of Candidatus Aenigmatarchaeota archaeon. Classification (GTDB taxonomy): domain Archaea; phylum Aenigmatarchaeota; class Aenigmatarchaeia; order GW2011-AR5; family GW2011-AR5; genus JACPVU01. The sequence goes on from JAPLUZ010000022.1 coordinate 33,081, forward strand.
GATTTTCGGCAGCGGTCATCAGGCAAGCCTGGGTGACCTGCTTTCCGGAAAGAAGAGAACAATGAAACACGACATCGAAATAGAATACAAAAAACTGGAAGGAATAGAAGAGTTCATCTGCAAGAAATGCAACAAATCTTACAGGAGAATACCGCTTTCAGGCGTGTGTGAATGCGGCGGAGAATTGCTAATGAGCTACCACGGATCTGTAGGAGACAAAATAATTCTGGACAAAAAATAATCACTTAAATAAATTTCAAAGAAATTATAAAGGGAAAGATATGGCACTTGAAATTGAGATGGCAACATACAACAAGGAACTACCGAGGCTACTATCACAAACAGGAAAACACGTTCTTATTATTGAAGATCGTGTAATAGATACATATGTCGGCTATGACGCCGCTCTAAAAAGGGGCTATATGGAAGCTGGCATCGGCAAACCATTTTTGGTCAAAAAAATTGCCAAGGAAGATATACAATTTTTCACAAGAAATATTACTTCTGCTTCTGTTGTTTATACACAGTAGAAATCAGCCGATGTAATTTTCATCGTCTTTTACAGGCTCTGCACTTTCTTCTGCCTGCTGTACAGGCTGCTCAACAACTTGCCCATCCAGTGCTGTTATTTTCTTCTTTCTTATGCGCTCTACGGGACCTAGATATTTACTTGTGACCTTTTTGCCCATGCGGATTGATTCATAGTAGTACTTTCTTCCGTTTATTGTTTTCACGTGCCTGTTTGTCATAAGAATCAAGTCAAATTTTCCAGTATTTAAGTATTTCTGGAGCGCAACTTCTAAATCAAAACCCACAAATTACGACAAGAATTAGTAAAAAAATCAAAAAAAGAAGTTTTTAGATATCTCTTCCCTTAATTGTTGACCTTCTGTTTGCTTTTGATCTTTCAGCTGCGCGGTCAACCAACCTTAAAACTTCCTTGTGCAAGGCATCTACGGCATCGCTACCAAGGTTCATTTTTTTCTTCTTTGCATATGCCCTTATCTTGCTTTTTACTACGAAAGAATCTGCCATTTTTATCACCACTCAAAATAAGAAAGCCGCTGTAAAATGTGTTTTACGCATTTTATTGCAACTTTCTGATGAGTATTTGAGAAATAAGGATTTAAGCCTTATTTTTGCATTTTACGGCGATTACAGGAAAGCGTAGAACAATATTGCCGGCAGTATTAGCACACCCATTAGACAGCCACGCTTCACACCAATGAGATTAACAAATATGCCAAAAGCCGTGCATATGACAAGAATAATTAAACCAAGGGCGCCGGTAAAAACAAATGTCATTACACATATCAGCACTATAACAATTTTGCTTATCAGCGCGTAGTCTATTCTCTGGGCAAAATTAAGAAAAGATTTTGTCAATTTTAACGTGAGCAGGGCTGCCACACCGATACAAATTACAAAGACAGACAAAATAAGCAAAAGCTCATTGAAGCCTATTTCAGTTATCTGGCTGATTGCAACTGCAAGGCCACTTCTCGACTTACTAATCAGCCAAAGGCAGGCAATGGAGAAAATTGCATTTACCATTGTTAGAGAACCAATTGTTATCAAAAAGGATTTTTCATTTTTAGTTATTGATGCCAAGGATGCAAGTTCACTGGACCCAACACCAGGCAGAAAGCCAGCTACAATGCCAGCCGCTGTGCCTGAAAATACAGACCGGACAACCGTCTTCTTTGATACAAAAAAAGTCCCCCTTTTCTGCTTAGGTATGGACGACCTCTGCTTCAGCTGCAGAAACATAATGCTAACACCAAAGAAACCGGAAAGAACAGGAAACAGGATTAGCGTCTCATTAACAGGTATTTTGCCAATCAAAAGTCCGATCAGGCCAGCCGCAAGAAATACAAACAAGGCAATAAATTTTTTGCTGCCGTCTTCTGTCAAAATCATCAGCAAAGCAATAAAGATCAGAAAAAGATAAATGAAGCCTTTTATGGCGGCAAAAACTACAGGAACAATTAATGCAAGAAATGGAAGCAGCAAAAGAAACAGCAAAGCCGATAAAACGCTGCCGGTAACGGCAAGTTTTACAGCCTCATAACCATGGCCAGACATCAGCATTTTATGCGCAGGCAAGACGGCCATTTCATTTCCCTCGTCTGGCGCACCAAGAAGAAAAGAAGGAATAAAATCAACAATAGTATTTGTAATGCCCATTGCCACTATGAAAACAATCAGATTTACCACAGGAATGTTAACAGCAAGCAGAAATGGCACAGCGAGAATTATCATGTTCGGATGAATGCCCGGCAGCAGGCCCATAATTATTCCTGCAAGTATGCCTAGAACCAGGAACAAAAGAATTTCGATCATTGCATATTACGATTGTGAAAGGATAAATTTTACGGATTCGTGACACAAATCAATTTTCTCAATACACCTTCTTGCATTAAATTTTCAAAATAGCAATTACAGAACCATTACTAATCTTTAAATCGGCTGGAAAATAATTATTCCTATGTTCGGAAACCCTGATCCTAAAAAGCTGGAAAAGATGATGAAGAAGCTAAACATGAATATACAACAGATAGAAGCAGACGTAGTTGTGATAAAAACAAAAGCCAAAAACATCGTCATTTCCAAGCCGGAAGTAATGCTGACAAACATGATGGGCCGTGACGTGTACCAGATAACCGGCGAAGTTTCTGAATCCCAACAGGTTAATGAAGAGGACATAAGGATGGTTATGGAGAAAACAGGAAAAGACCGGGATGCGGTTGTAAGAAAATTAGAGGAATTAAATAACGACCTGGCAAGGGCAATTATCGAGCTAAGGGAAGCCGAAGGCGACAAAAAGTGAAAAAAGAAGATCATAAGGTACTGAGCGGTTATGCAATATTTCTTGTCGGCCTGGTGTTTTTAATAGAGTCTGTTGTCTTGGCGTATGTAGTGAGCCAGTTACCAGTACAAATAATAGGGCCTACGGCCCCGGTAGCCTGGGGATACACTGCAGTAAAGTTTCTCGCTGGTGTAGTAGGCTTATACTACGGGCTGGAAACAATAAGGGCATAATTTTATTTCTCTTTTCTTGTCATGTATTCGATTATTGTACCATAGGCAGGACGGGCTATGAGAACACCAACCAATACGCCCATTATGGTTATGATTGCGAAACCGCGCAGTGTCGGGAATCCAAACAAAAGGGGCAGCATGGCTGCAATGACGGTGCCGGCTGATCCGAAGACAACAAAGAAGGCGTTCTTTAGTTTCTCCCTCAGGGTCTCTATTCTTTCCTCTTCTTTTCTAAGGGTACGGTCAAGAATTATTATCTGGCTGTCAACACCGGTTCCGACTGATGCTATTATTCCTGCTATGGCTGCAAGGTCTATTGTCCAGCCTATAACAACGGAAAATCCAAGAACAATCAGGACTTCGCTCAACGATATGAATAGCATTGGTATTACCAGTTTTGGATGTCTATAGCGGGCAGAAACAACAATTATAATGCCAAGTATTGCGGCCAAGCCGGCCAGGGCGGCATTCTTCAGGAAACCTATACCAAGCGTAGGAGAAATTGTGTCCAGCTGCACAATCTGCACACTGGTTGGAAGAGCGCCTGATCTAAGTATAGATTGCAAGCTTGCCCTGGATTTTATTGCACTGTCTTTTGTCGGGGCAGATCCGCTTATCGATATTTCAGTCTCTGTCCTGCCCTGCAGGGAAGATGCAATGTTCAGGGCGTCTATGTATTTGTCATCCAGATAAAAATATATTAGCTGGTCAAGATAACCTGTTGCCAGTATTTTTGTATTAGCTGTGATCCAGGCAAATTTCTGCGCACCACCGCTGCTTAGCTGGACGCCGAAGGACCACTTGTAGGTACCTCCGGTTACAGGTTCAAGTCGCGATCTCTGGGGGTCAAAAAAGACGGTTTTTATGTCGTCACCGCTGAAAACAGTTGATGTCATGTTCAAATTGTTTGAAATGGAATTAAGTGAGAAAGGTATGCCGGATAATATGAAATTATTGCCAACGTTAACGGTATTGCCGTCGTAAGATATGGAAGAATTTCCTACTACTATATTGTATTTTTTGTCAAGGTTGATAACAGCTTTTCCGTTCTGTACTGGTATTAACAATGATATCTTGGCTTCAAACTTACCCTGCTTTTCTAACAGGTCTTTAAGTTCGTCTACGGTACCGCCGGCTATGCTTATTTCTACAAAGCCCTTATTTTGATAGTAAACAGGACGAAATATAGATTCCCTCAGGCCATAGACATTTATCCTCGTCTGTAAAGTGGATATTATCTGTTCTAGAGTAGAATTGCTTGTCGTATTCGGCTCCAGCGTGGCACGCACCCCACCTTTTATATCCAAACCAAATTTTAGATTATTGTAGGGCGATGGCTCGGCGGTGATGCCCAGCGTGCCATTTAATTTTACAAAGCGCATTCCTTTGCTGGTTTCTATCTTTGTCAGGTCATAATAGCTCTGCGACAAAACATTTTGGTCAGCATTTATGTCATTTATTTTGTAAATGATATCACCAGCCACTATTCCGGGTATGGTGGCATTCTTGCCGACTGATGTTACGATAAAGCCTGACGGATTGAGATTCGGTGCTATCAGAATAATTGCAATTAATATGAAAAATAGCCAGAGAAGAATTTTCCAGTTTTTTATAAAGTCTCTTGGGAGCACAAGACCAAGAGAAATTACTATTATTATCAGCGAGGCCGTAATTGGGACTACGTTGCTGAAAGATACAGCTAACAAAATAATTACGAGGGCTACCCAACCTATAAATTTTGCTTTAGAGCCTATTTTCATTTTTATGCGCCTTTCTTTCCAGCCAAAATCTGAGAAAGCCGGAATTTGTGAACCAGGTTGCAGGCATGTCAATGCACAACCCTATAATAAGAACCATGGCAATTTGCTCTATTACAAGAGAGCCAGAGACAAAGTACATTGCCAACAAAGCGGCCAGTGTGGTCATTGTCATAGTCAATCCGGTTTTCATGGCCTTCTTTACACTTTCACTGTAGTTGTGGCGACCACTTTTCAAAAGTTCGGATGTGAGCAGTATGTCGGTATCTACAGAGTAGCCTATCAACGTAAGAAGTGCTACAAAAACAGGCAGAGAAAGCGCCACACCAATTAAGCTGATTACGGCTATGGTACCAATTATGTCAGTTATAGCCGCGAGCAGGACCGTTGATGCTGGCACAGGCGATCTGAATAAAATAAATACAGTTATTGCCATTAGCACAAAGGCGATTATCAAATAGAGCTGGGTCTGCTGGAAGAATATGTTTCCCAAGGACGGGCCGACAATGCGAATGTTTGGCTGGCCCTTATACTGAACAATAGAGCCAAGCTGTGATATGACTTCTTTTTCATCTTTATCGAAGGGTATTTCTATGATCAGGGACTTTGTTAAACCAGAAGCAATCTTTACACTTGCATAGGGAAAAGCCGCCTGAACTTTATTCAGATCCACGTCGTTTACCTCGACTGTTATTACTCTTCCACCGCTGAGGTCTGCATCCCTCTTCATGAAGGAACCGGTAGTGACAATATTGTTTGCAATAACACCTATGGAAAACAGAAGGAATACTATCGTTATCAGCATCAAAAATTTCCAATGCTTATCGATAACATTAAAGATTGCCATATGTCCAAAACATTAACACAAACAAACTTAAAATAGATTCCACCCAGAAAAATTACGTTTGTATTCTAATTGCATTACTTATTTTCATAATCCTACAATGAAACACTTTTTAATAAATTCCAGTGAAACGATAGAAATGCACGATGTTATAATTGTAGGCAGCGGTGTAGCTGGTTCTTATCTGGCATCAAAGCTGCCAAGGAGCCTGGACACCGTTGTAATAGAAAAAAACAAGGATATAATACCGAAGGACAGTGGCATTGTATCAAAAAGAATAGAGCAGATTCTTGGCAGAGATGCCGAAAATTTAGTGGAACATAAAATAGCAAAAATGGATTGCATTTCCCCACTGGGCAATACATTTTCTTTGCGATCGGAGGAGCCGTTTGCCTACATTCTGGAAAGGAAAAAGTTCGGACTATATTTAAGAAAAAATGCAAAGGAGCGCTGCACCTTTGTAACCGACGGCGTTACTGGCGTGGATTTCTTTGATGATCACGTAAGCGTAAAAACGGTTTCAGGAGTTTATGACGGAAAAATGGTCATTGGCTGTGATGGAGCGCAATCAACAGTAAGAAAATGCATGGGCATAGAAGGACCAAAAATTTCGCTGGGAATGATGGTTAAAACAAAGCAGAAATTGCAGGGCGACATAAGCGTTTATTTTAACAAATACTTCTCGCCGGACTTTTTTTCATGGGTAATACCACAAACAAATGAGTACGGGCTTATGACTGCTATAAGACCGAGGGAATATTTTCAGTATTTTGTAAGCCGTATGTACCTGCCTAGGGGAGATTTCTACGCGTACACGATACCTTATACATATACAAAAAGTTACGCTAACCGCGCGTTGCTCATAGGAGATTCCTGCGGCCAGAACAAACCATTAACCGGCGGCGGCATAATTTTCTCAATGATGGCAGCAGACCATGCAGCAAAAATAATTGCCGACGCATTTGAAGAAAAAAGGTTTGATCAGCACTTTCTAAGCTTCTACGAAAAATACTGGAAAAAAGATCTGGCGTGGGAAATAGAAAAACAATACCTACTGAGGATGATATACAAGAAACTGACAAATGTGGAGCTGGATGAGATGATCGGTGAATTCGGGCCCATTTTATCTTCTTTGAGCGTTTTTGATTATGATAAATTGAGTAAAATGTGGAAGGACCTGCCAAAACTAAAGTTGCTGAAATTTATTTTACCAAAAATTTGCAGGGCATTTTAATTTTTTGCGATTTTTGAATGTTTAAAAAAGCTATTATCAATCAATAATGAGTCGATTGGCAATGAAGCAAAGGACGATAAAATTTTTACAGAAGTATTGGGCATTTTTTGCAATAATTCTAATAGTTGCTTTAGGTACACAAATCAGGCTTTTAGACTACCAATGGTCTTATCTGAGAAATATAGACTCCTACAATTTTGCAAGGCAGATGGAAGAAATATCGGCAAATGGAGGGCTGCCGGATGTAGATACTTTATCCCTTGCACCTTATGGAGCTGCAAGAGCAGGGGGCAGCATTGATTTTTACGTATACCTCGGCGCTTACACCTATAATTTTACCAGGCTGTTTATACCAAATTTGTCATGGTTTAATTTTCTCTTGTGGTTCCCCGCGATCCTTGCTTCGTTAAGCGCAGTGCCAATATATTTCATAGGAAAAACATTTTTTGACAGAAAAGCTGGTGTACTTGCAGCATTTTTTCTGATATTTGATCCTTCCATAATATCTCGTACACTCGGCGGGGACCCGGACAGCGATGGCATAGTTCTGATAATGCCACTTATCGCTATGGCAATTTTCCTCATCGCTTACAAGTATGCAAATAGCACAAAGAAGTTTGATACAAAATATATTTTGTATACGATATTATCTGGTATAGCAATGGGATTATGGGGGCTGACCTGGATAGGCTACTGGTATGTGCTCTGGCTTATAACGGGATTCTTGCTGGTGCCTATTATAGCTGAGATAATAAAAAAGAGGAAATTGAGTGCCATTGGCAATTTTAAGCATGGCATCATTGTATTTTTTGTAACAATAATAATATTCTTCCTGATAACAATACCAGTTATTGGAACATTTGTTGTTACACAGACATTCTACGGGCCATTCTCCTTTGGCGAGATAAAAAGTGAAGAAAATAACCAGTTCCCCAACGTGTACGTATCTGTCGCCGAGTTACAATCATCAGGTGATGTAAAAGATGTAATACAGCGTGCAATCGGAATGAATTTTAGTCAAAATGCGCTGGCAATTATTATTTCGCCGTTCTTTTTGATGATTTATGGTCTTATTTACCTCATTTATTCCTACGCCAAAAAGAGGCAGCATTTTGACACGCTGGTATTGCTGCTAATATGGTTTGTCGGGCCTTTCATAGCAACAATCGCTGCTGTAAGATTTTCCGTTTTGTTTTCGGCACCAATAGCCATAGGAGCTGGAATTTTCCTGGCAAAGCTGCTGAGGATGATAACCGAGGGAGAAAAAATAGAGGACTGATGAAATGAAATACAAATATATTTATCTTGCAATAGTTTTCATATTCATAGGTTTTTTAATAAATAGTTTCTACATAGCCCCGTCAATAGATATAGTAAAAGGTGCGGGTCCCGTATTCTCTGAAAACTGGGTAAACTCCATGAACTGGATAAAAAACAATACAGCAGAATGTACAGTAATTGCTACTTATTGGGATCCAGGCCACTTTATAGCGGAAGTAGCCAGAAGGGCCACGGTTTTTGACGGCGCCCACCAAAATGATCTGTTTACAATAACAAGAGAGGGTAACCTCACGGACAGTGAAATATTACAGCTTGCGCCAACAGGAAAATATTCAGTGCAGAAAAAAGAAGTAAATGGCACACTTTACACATTTGTAGCAACCGCCAGGATCCAGGATATAGGAACGTCACTCTCCACAAGCAACGAGACATTAGCATACGATATTCTAAAACGCTATAACAAACCAGGATGCAAAGAGATGTACTTTTTAGCAACTGCGGACCTCATAGGAAAAGCCCACTGGTGGACATATTTTGCATCGTGGAATCCTGTGGACAAGGGAAAGGCTTCTGATTATCTTATGCTTGGACTTAGCCAGGCAAGACCCGTTGTGCAGCAGAATGCCATAGCCTATACTTTTGCATTTGGCCAGCAGCAGGCCTTTGTTATATACGATAGAAATGACACGCTTTCAGCGTATTTACAGCAGGGCAATCAGTTTGCCGACATAGAAAAACTGTTTTATTTCAGCAGAAACGGCCAGCCAACCCTTATTCAGAATCAAAATTCTCAGGTAAAGGGTATGATATGGCTAGATCCTAGCAGGCAAACAATGGTATTTATACCGCCCGAGTTGGAAGACGCAATATTCACACGCATGTTTTTCTTCAACGGCGCGGGGCTGCAAAAATTTGAATACGTAAACGCGTGGGGCGGAGAAGTTAAGCTATTCAGGATCCAGCTCAGCTGAGGAGGGAATTATAGCTGATTCTGAGTTTCTTTGTGATGTATACAAGCGAGATACCACCCAGAAGATTGAAGTACCATATGGACAGGAATCTGTAGAGCAGCACGCCTGCTATGGCAGTTGAGTAGTCTATGCCGACGGCGCCCAGGAACAAAGTCATGACAATTTCAGTTGAGCCTATCCCGCCGGGCAGCGCCGTGATGACGCCTATTACCGTGGCAAGAGCAAAGATGCTTGCGAGGAACAACGGCGACAGGCTTATTCCAAGGGCGAGAAAAACGAGCCAGAGCAGCACGCCTTCTATAAGCCAGGCGGCCAGCGTGACCACGAAAGAATAAAACAACCTTTTTCTGGGTATTTTTATTTTTGCAAAGTTTTTCATGAAACCCTCGGATATATTCTTCAGCACAGGCAATTTTTTTACTATGCGCAATACCCAGTTCCTTATGCGACGGCTGTAGAGAAAGCCGACGGCAACGATTATTATCAAGATGAATATGAAAGTGCCTGCTAGGCTTATCAGAAACAGGGAGGTGTCAATGGTTGTGAAGAAAAACATTGCCACAAAGGACAGGAAAATAAGTGAAATAAGATCAAGAATCCTTTCCCATATAACGGACGGCAAAGAGGACGACACGGGCTTGCCGGAGTGAAGCTTCAGTATTACGGATTTTATGGGCTCAGCTATCTTGCCAGGCGAGAGGTTGCTTATGGTCACGCCAAGCAGCTGCACAGGCACGACGGTTGCGAAGGATTCTTTTTCCAGCAGAAGCTGCCACTTCAAGATTCTCAGAACCAGTATGTTAAAGCTTGAGAGCAAAACAGCGGCTAAAACAAACCGATAGTCACTTTTTGCGAGGAGCTGCGCAAATTTCCCTGGGTCTGCGTACACTATGAGAAGGGCTATGATGAGAACGCTAACGGCCAACATTGCCATTTTTATGCGATTTCGCGCCATAGTACCTAGATAATAAAGTATCAATAAAAAGCCATCGTTCAATAGTGATAAAATGAGCCAGCCAGCAGTTTCCGTCATCATATCCGTGTTCAATCGCAAGGAGCACATGGAAAAATGCCTAGCTGCAATGCTAAAATCCAGCTATAAAAATTACGATCTCATAGTTGTCGACGGCGGCTCCAGAGACGGAACTTTGGAGATGCTGAGGGAAGCAGAAAAGAAAAACAAAAAACTGAAGGTTTTTGTCGACAAAACTCCAGGAAGAAATCCAGCCAGGAACACGGGCATAAAAAAGGCAACTGGGGAACTGCTGATTTTTGTTGATTCCGACTGCATTGTGGACAAAAATTGGATGAAGGAAATCGTCAGACCATTTGACGATCCGACTGTCGGCGGCGTTATAGGAAGGACAATTGCAGATAAAAAAGGCCTTTTTTGGTACCACATGGAGAACGATTACCTCCAATTCATAGGGCATAACAGCGCCTATAGAAAATCCATCATCAAAAAAATAGGTTGTTTCGACCTAAGATTTAAAACAGCCAGGGAAGACACCGACCTTGCATGGACTGTTATTGACCTTGGATACAAAATGGTTCATTGCAATAATGCGGTAATGACGCATTTGTCAAGGAGGGTCTCCGCAAGATACAGAATAAAGAATCAGAGGGCATTCATTTATGACGGGTTACTGTATAGAAAACACAAAAATCTGTACAAAAAGTATTTCTACGTAAAAGGCATGCCAGCAACCCTCTGGCCCAGCATATTTTCGCCTGTTGTATTTTTGTTCTTCGTGTATTCACTAATTTTCTACAGAACAATTGCAGATGTCATGATTTTTGTTTACATCATTATTGTCGTGAAAAAACTCATAGGCAACAAAAATGGAACGTTAAGAGAAAACGCGGAGTTCTTTCTGTTGATATGGATCCTCCCTTTATCAAGGGTTTATTACTTTATGAAGGGATGGATATTTGTGAGGGATAAAATATGATATTCCTTCTTGGTCACAGAGGATTTGTTGGTAGCGCCATAGCAAAATATCTGGGAAAAAATAATGTAGATTTCACGGGCATAGACAGAGAGAACTATAATAGCTTTGCCGGCAAGAAGTGCGACATTTTTATAAATGCCGGCGGGTCTTCAAAGAAAAGGCTTGCTGATCAGGACCCAAAGAAAGATTTTGAGCTTAATGTTTTGTCGACGCTTAACACGGTCTTGGACTTCAAGTTCAAAAAATATATACTTGTATCTTCTGTGGAAGTCTACAACGACGTTTTCAATCCTATAAACAACAAAGAAGACAAAGAAATAGATCCAAACAAACTTAGCAACTATGGCTTCAGCAAGTGGCTGTGCGAGCAGATTGTTAAGAAGAACTGCAAAAACTGGCTAATCTTCCGCCTGGGTGGCATGGTTGGCTCCGGCATTAAGAAGAATGCCATATTTGATCTTATGAATTCAGGATCTTTGTTTGTTAGCCCCAAGTCAGAATACCAGTACATAAATACGGATGATGTGGCACGTTTTATTTATCTGCTGAGAAACAGAAAAAATGAAATATTTAACCTGTGCGGTTCAGGAACGATAACGCTGGAAGATGTGGCAAAACACATGGGAAAAAATCTTAACAGGAATCTGTACAAGCTTAGAAAAGAAATTTACAACATAAATATAATGAAAATTAAAAAAATAGGAAAAATACCTGAAACAAAAGAAACTATATTCAAATTTGTTGATTGATAAATATGACTCTAAAACTGCATGTGGGCTGCGGAACTAAAAAACTTGAGGGCTATGTAAATTGCGATATAGCAAAAGATGTCAATCCCGATGTGGTAGTAGATATATGCGCCCTTTCTAAAAAATTCAAGAAGAAAAGCGTGGACGAAATATTAACAGAGCACATGCTGGAACATGTAGATGATTTTGTAAAGGCTATGAAGGAGATACACGCCGTATTGAAGAAAGGCGGAAAAGCCCACATAGTTGTCCCCTACGCGACAATACCGAGTGCTTTTCACCCTCATCATAAGTGGTATTTCACAAAAGAGAGCTTTTCACCGTTTCACAAGGATAATTCCCTGCGATACTACTATGATTTTCATTTTTCATCGGTAAAAACAAAGATAGTTTTTAGCAGACAGATGTTCTTCATGACAAAACTTGCAAACAAGATGACCTGGCTTTATGAAAACTCCGGATTGGCCTGGTTGTTTCCGGCAAAAGAATTGCACGTAGAACTTACAAAATAAGACTATAGTCTTATTCCATTGGGATAGTTATTTTCGAACCATCTTATTGTTTTTTCCAAACCATCTTTCAGAAAAGTTGAACATTCAAAATTTAGCAGACTCTTCATTCTTCCGGTATCAAATATTTTTCTCATCTGGCCATCAGGCTTGGTCGTATCCCACACTATTTTTCCCCCATAGCCTATCAGATTCGATATAGTCTCTACCAGTTCTCTTATCGATGTCTCTGTACCAGATGATATATTTATCAATTCGTTTCCATCGTAGGTCTCCGTTGCTTTTATTATGGCTTCAGCAACATCTTCGACATAAACAAAGTCTCTTGTTGGAGTTCCTGACCCCCATACAACAACCTCTGGCAGGTCATTCATTTTAGCCTCGTAAAACCTTCTTATTAGCCCTGGTATGACATGAGAATAATTGGGATGAAAGTTGTCGTGAGGGCCGTACATGTTGCCGGGCACAAGGGTTATGGCGTTAAGATTATACTGATTTCTATAGGCATTGGCCTGCACAAAGCCCATAGCCTTCGCCAGTGAGTAGGGTGCACTTTCATTTTGCGGATAGCCCTCAAACAGACTGTTTTCTGCTATCGGGCTTTTGGCTTTTGCAGGATAGCTGCAGCCACCTATGCAGGTTACAAATTTTTTTACACCATGTTTCGAGGCTTCATGAATAGTAGACGTGTTTATTACAAGGTTTCTATAGGAAAAATCAGCCGGATACATTTTATTTGCAAGTATTCCTCCAACGTAGGCTGCCAGATGAATAACTATGTTTGGCTCGATATCTGAAAACATTTTTCTTACTTCTTTTTGTTCTGTCAGGTCATAGTCTTTTGACGAAACAGCCACTATATTTTTGTAGCCAGATGATTCCATATGTTTTACAAGGTTTGTACCAAGGAAGCCAGTCGACCCGGTTACAAGAATTTTATCATTTTTCATAACAATCAGAAATTTGTGTAATGCCTATCATACAGCATTGCATAACCTTTTATGAGTTCTTCTATTCCATCCTCAAGGGAATACTGGCAGCGGAACCCCTTGGCCATTATTTTTTTGTTGGAAACTATGTAATTTCTTTTGTCAGGATCTTTGCCAATCTCGGATTCCTGTATGTGGAAGTCTTTTCCATGCTTTTTGAGAATTTCCTTGATTTTCCACGACAGTTCTTCCTTTGAAAGATTGGCGTCTTCCAGACCAACATTATATGGTTCATTTTTCATGGCATCAAAGTTTTCTATGCAAAATTCAAAGCATCGGGCAGCGTCCCTTACATGTAAATAATTTCTTTTGAAATGCTTCTCAAACAAAACAATATAGCCATCTCTTATGGCCTTATAAACAAAGTTATTCACGAGGAGGTCGAGGCGCATTCTTGGAGAGAAACCGAAGCAGGTGGCAAATCTCAAGGTTATTACATTGTTACTTTTCAAAAGCTCCCTTTCTGCCTCAACCTTTGTTACGCCATAGACTGATATGGGTTCCAGAGGTGTCTCTTCGGTACAAAATACGTCACCGGTTTTTGTTCCGTAGCCGCTGTTGGTCGTAGGAAAAATTATTTTTTGATTTTCCTCTCGAAGCCGATTTATCAAAGCTATTGCCTGGTAATTTATCGCATTAGTTGTTTCAGGATGTTTCTCCGATGCGCCGGCACCGACAATAGCCGCAAGGGGTATAATGAAATCAAATTTTGGCAGTATAGACCTCAGAAGCTTTTCTTCCCTTACATCGCCATAGATGAAATGAAAGTTCTTTTTATGAAATAGATGCAGTAACGAGTTCTGGTTATACATTAGATTATCAAGAACAGTTACATCATGACCCTCGTTAACTAACAGCTCGGATAGCACTGAACCTAAATAGCCCGCGCCGCCGGTTATTAATATGTTTTTCATGAGCTAACTGTAAAGATAAAAAATATTAAAGCCTTGATTAGGGCATTATTTTAAGCAATTTTGCTGCTTTTTTGACGTTATTCACAATGATATCCTGACCATAAAAAAGGTTTTATTTGTTTATCTTTCTATCTTAGATGTAATTATGAGACGATGAGATGAAATACGCAGAAAGAATCGCTAAAAATACCTTTGCGGTCTTAATACTTGGATTGCTCGGCACGCTTCTCGGATACGGTTTAAGGGTGTACCTAGCCCATAATCTGAGCATTGTCGAATTTGGAATGATATATTCAGTTCTTGGCTTTCTTTATTTCCTAAGTACATTCAAAGATCTCGGATTAGGTCAAACAGTGACAAAATTTGCCGCAGAGTTCAGAATTAAAAATGAAAAAACCAACTTAAAATCACTAATATCTTTCTCGTTCCTAATACAACTGGTTGCAGGGATTATTATATTTTGTATTTTGTACACATTTTCCGACTTTATGGCAATGAATTTTTTTCACAACCCATCAGCGGGCATCCTTGTAAAAATACTGAGCATAGATTTCCTGATAGGATTTACCGTATTCCGAGCTGTTCTGCAAGGATTCCAAAAGATGAAAATTTATGCGCTTCTGGAACCTGTAAGAATAGTACTGATTTTCCTGATTTTCTTCTATATCACCATATTTACAACCCTGGGTGCCAAAGAAGTTGCACTGAGCTATCTTTTGTCAGCAGCTGTCATAGATACAGCGCTGTTTATTTACATTTTCAAGATTTACAGGTCTTATAAAACAGAAAAAATAACAACAAACATAGTTACAAGGCTGGTCAGATTTAGTGCCACTCTTTTTACAGGGTCCATAGCAAGCATTACAGTATCGTCCATAGACGTAATCATGATAACTTTCTTCCTGTCGTTAAAGGATGTGGCTCTCTATCAGGCAGCCATGCCCACGGCCTACCTGCTTTCCATATTTTCCACGGCATTGGGAATATCCCTTTTGCCATCGGTTTCAGAAATATGGAATTCAAGAAAAAAGAATATGCTTGGCAAGGGTATATCCCTTGTGCTCAGGGCACTTTTCATTTTCATAATACCCTTTGTAATAATTTTTGTAACGTTTCCAGAGCTCATTTTGAATATTATTTTCGGCGGCGCCTATACGGCTGCTGCAAGTCTTCTGCAGATTTTTGCAATATCTCTGATATTTTATAGTATGTATGGTACAATGTCTACTGTTCTGGTAAGCATTGGACGCGCAGGCACGGCAACAAAAATAATAATAGTAACAGCGGTGATTAGTGCCCTGCTTAATGTCATTTTAATCAATACAATCGGAGTAATTGGTGCTGCCCTGTCTTCGCTAATTTCATATTTGGCGGCTTCTATCATGGCCTATAGATCGCTGAATAAATATGTAAACCTTAAGTTTGATTTTAAGTCCCTGCTAAAGGCGTTCATTGGCGGAACAATAGCCGTAGCGATAATTTTTATAATAAAAAATATCCTGATAATGAGCCCGGTCCTGGAAGCTGTAATCAGCCTTGTTTTCGGGATTGCGTTCTACGCAGCATTTATAATTATATTTAAGGTTGTCAAGAAATCTGATATAAGAATACTTAAGGAGATTGACATGAAGATACCTTCATTCATCCTGAGGATTTTGAAAAGGGTTGTAGAATGAAAAAAGCATTGATAACAGGTGCAGACGGTTTTATAGGATCGCATCTTGCAGACATACTTCTATCGAAAGGGCTGGAGGTAATATGCCTTGTACATAAAAAAGGCCTAATTAAAAATATAGCCCACATAAAAAATAAAGTAAAAATTATCGATTGCGATGTTACAAACAAAAAAAGGATTGAAGATATTATAAAAAACACAAAGCCTGACTACATATTCCACTTAGCAGCGCAGAGTTTTGTTATGCCATCATGGAAAGACCCAGAATTAACGTTCAAAACAAACATATTCGGAACATTTTATCTTCTTGAAGCTGTTAGAAAAGCTGGAATAGCCCCAATTATTGTGGTTGCCTGCTCTTCTGCGGAATACGGACTTAACTATGAACATGAAATACCTATAAAGGAAACAAAAGAGTTCCGACCGTCTTCTCCATATGCCGTAAGCAAGATAGGCACCGACATGATTTCCTACCTCTATTGGCAAACTTACAAAATGAAGATAATAAGAATGCGCTTCTTCAACATAACAGGACCCAGAAAAACTAACGACGCGTGCTCTGATTTTGCTAAAATGATAGCAAAAGTAGAAAAAAGCGATAAAAGTATAATAGAGGTTGGATACCTTGGCGGCATACGTGACTATACAGATGTAAGGGATGCTGTTAATGCCGTATGGCTTCTTGCGGCAAAAGGCAAGTATGGCGAGGCTTATAACATATGCACAGGCAATAGATACAAAGTAGAAGACCTGCTTAAAAAACTTCTTTCCATCTCAAACAAGAAAATAGAAATAAAGAAGGACCCAAAAAAATACAGACCACTGGAAGATCCGATTTTTGTCGGCGATAATACAAAAATTAGAAGCCTTGGCTGGATCCCAATGATACCTATAGAGAAGACACTCGGAGATATGCTTGCATACTGGAGAGAGAGAATGTATAGGTTTAAACGTAGTTATAGTGCTACAAGGAAATGAACAGGATATAATTTACTTGTGCACTATATGCGAAACCATAAAGCATGATTACGACTTTATGGATTCACTATAAATACATTTCTATTTTTATTGTTCTAGGCGAAACTTATGAGGGCAATGGTTACCGGCGGGGCAGGATGTATCGGATCCGAGCTAGTTGAAAGACTGCTGAAAGAAGGACACGAGGTAGTAGTCTATGACAATTTCTCTACAGGCAAAGAGGAGCATATTGAGGCCTTTAGCAGCAATAAAAAATTACATATAATTAATGGAGACATTCTTGATCTTGAAAAACTTACTGCATCCATGAACAACATAGATGTTATTTTTCATCTTGCAGCATACTCTACAACAAAATTTCAGGAAGGCGATCCTACAGACACAGCATTGAAAAACAACATAATAGGCACATATAACGTACTGGAAGCTATGCGTATCAACGAAGTAAAAAACATAATTTTTACGTCGTCACAGGCAGTATACGGAGAGGGCAAGAAAGCCTTTTCGGAGGAATCCCAGCTAAACCCAATATCGTTTTACGGGGCCTCGAAAGCGGCAGGGGAACAATTCATAAGAGGGTTCTGCAGCTCTTACGGCATGAGGTCATGGATATTTCGCTTTGCGAACGTTGTCGGCGGCAAAAGCAGAAAGTCCGGCGGAAACGTCATAACAGACTTCGTCGCAAAATTAAGAAAGAACCCTGCGGAGCTGGAGGTACTTGGAGACGGCACACAGGAAAAGTCCTATCTTACTATTGACGATTGCGTAGACGCAATACTTTTCTGCTTTGCAAAATCAAAGGAGAATGTAAACGTTTTCAACATAGCCAGCACGGACACGATAAAAGTCGCGGATATAGCAAGCATAGTGATTGCGGAGATGAAACTCAAAGCCGCGATAAGATACACCGGCGGCGACCGCGGGTGGAAGGGCGACGTGCCGTACACGAGACTGGATACGTCAAAGATAACAAAGCTAGGATGGAAGGCGAGATTCAGCTCTGGCGATTCTATTAGGCTAGCTGCAAGGGCTTCCGCTAAAAACGTTTTTTAACCTTTTTTCTCGCTAGAACATAGAATATTTAAAAAACTTTTAATTTTTTTATCATTTTAGGAAGAACAGGTAGTATTTTTCTTGGTATAAAGAACAAAGGAAAAATGTAAAACCAGAAATTCGGATATTTCCAATGAAGTTTGAAAAGAAATAACATTCTTCTTAAATTTAATCTTCCTTTAAGTTTTGTATCGTATACCTCACATTTCATGGAATATGAAATATAGTTGTTTACAAATTTGTATATCGCAATTGATCCATAATAATGTTTTACATCTAATAAAATTTTATGGAACCATATAATATTTATGTCAAAAGAATCTAAATTATCAACTTCTTTATCAGCCCCTTTTTTATTTTCGTTGTATCTAGTTGTGTTAAAATATTGTGTTACAAGTATTTTATCAGATGACAGAGCAGATTTGTTAATTCCGCACGCAGAAAGAACAATAAAATAATGAACTATTCCACTACCAATATAATTTTTTGTTTTGATAAATATTTTTTTTATAAGGTCCCTTCTAATTATGTTTATAGATACAAAGACAAGATAATGAGCTACTTTACCTAAAAATTCATTTGACGTAAGCTTTTCGGTACTGTTTATATCTATTATTTTTTTATTAAAAACTTTACCGGTTTTGAAATTCTTTATTTTATAATTGACAGTGATGATACCGACTTTATTATTATTTTCTATCAATTTCTTTACATAATCTATAGCATCGTTATTCATTACATCATCATCACCAAAAAGCCATATGTACTTGCCTTTAGCCTTTTTAATGCCTGATAAAATATTTTTATCAAATTCCAAATTTTTCCCATTTCTGAAATATCTAACGAAAGGATATTTTTTTGCGTATCCCTTACAGAGCAACATTGTATTGTCTTTTGAGGCGTTATCAGAAATTAATATTTCTATACCTTTCGGATTTTGTGATACTATGCTATCTAAAGCCATTTTAAGATGATAGGATCTGTTATAAGTTGGTATAACAATAGAAATTTCTGGAGCTCTCATTAAGATGCACTTTAACGATATCTGTAACTTAACCGCTAGATCGCGTTCTTTATTACAATTGATAGAAATGTTTTTTAAGGTTATAAAATATGAAAATGAGTAAAATATAATCCAATAAAAAAGTGTCTTTTAGTACGAATAAAATATCGAGAAATTTCTCAGAAAAAAGAAATTTAAGAGTATTTAAAAATTATATAGTAAAGTCAATAGAATGAAGCATCCACTGGTTAGTTTTGTGATAATAGCTCTGAATGAAGAGAAAAACATAGGAAAATTAATCAAATCTATAAAAAACAACACTTACAAGGAAGTAGAAATAGTAGTCGTCGACGGCGGGTCGAAGGACAAAACAGTACAAATAGCAAGAAAGATGGGGGCAAGAATAATAAAAGAGATTGGAAATAAGGGGCCCGGAAATGCAAAAAACCAAGGGGTTTCTGCGGCAAAGGGTAAAATAGTAATACGAATAGATGCCGACTTAAAAGGCATAAACAAAAAGTTTATCGAAAATATAGTAAAAAGATTTAGTGAAAATGGAGTTATTGCTGTAGCACCAAGAAAACATGAAGCGCTATCGACATTTTGGGAAAAAAGTATATACGAAAACCGGCAACTTACCCATTTTATATTTAATGCTATTAGAGGCAGATTTCAAACAATAGATAAGAAAACAGAATCATGGTACTTGTACCCGATTGCTATGTTAAGAAAAACATTTTTTGAGGTAGGTGGATATGATAATGTGGGGTTCGAAGATCGTTTATTTCTCAAAAAATTTGACAAATACTGTAAAGAAAATAGCGTAAAATGTGTTCACGAATCTAAAAGTATAATGTATATGTCTCATCCTCAAACTCTTGACGAAATACTTAAACAATACGAGTGGTATTCCAGGGGTGCTATACAATACTTTCAACTGACTGGCGACAAGAAGGAATTTTTGCTTTTCTTGATTCTGCTTTCCCAGCCATTATTGATAGCAAGTGTATTTATGATTAATTTTCATATTTTATTCAAAGTTTTATCTGCTTTATATCTGATAAAAATTATTTTTCTGACTTTGTATTTTGTTATTTACAGAAAATTCCACGTTGTTGTCACACCTATACTTGATTTTTTTGGTGGGGTGTGGAAGTACTATGGCTTAATAAGGCTCGCAAAGATGAAAATTAAAAAATCCGACAGAATATACTCTAGAGGCTGACTGTATGACTGTATGACTGTAATATGGTAGATCAAAATTTTATAGGGGGATATAGTGGACCAAAAAAAATATTACAACGACCTGTCGAAGGGAAAGATAAAGGTAAGAGACATAGACATAAAATTCACCTCAAAATGGCTTGAAAAAAGCGTGATAAACTTCGCAGACCTTGGTAAGGACCTAAAAGTTCTGGACGCAGGGTGCGGAAGGGGGAGGCTTGAGGACAAGCTGGTTGGAAAATGCGACATAATAGGAGTAGATATATCAGCAGGGGAGATAACTAGGGCTAAAACTGGTAAATTCCTTGTTTCGGATGTGACACAGCTGCCATTCGATTCAAACGTATTCGACAGAATAATATCCATGGAGGTTGTAGAGCACCTTCCATCCAAAGATAAAGTCAGGCATTTTTTTGAAGAATCGTACAGGATACTAAAGCCTGGCGGCGTGCTGAGCTTGTCTACCCCAAACGTGAATAACCTCGTGTTCTTTTTTACACATATTGTAAAGGGAAAAAGAAATCCCAACCCAGTATTGCACCCTACCATGCTTACAAAGAAATATTTAGTAAAGACGGCGAAAGAGGCAGGATTTAACATAAAAATATTCAAAACGTACCTTTTCCCTATACCCGTTCCAAGATACGAGTATATATTTCCGACATATTTGATGAAGATTCTAAATAAAATTGGTGAACTGCCAGGATTTGGTAGTGTATCTTTCGGATTTGTAATGAAAGCGGAAAAGCGCAATGAGCCTTGACGAAAGTCTTGTTCTCAAGGCACGCAAAATATAATGCTTTTTAAACGCATGCATGACTACTAAGGTTATGAAAATACTTCTGACTACTGCCGGCGGTGTTGTAAGAGGGATTGAGAGCTGGCCCGAGTATGGCATAGCGAGGGAGCTAGTAAAAAAAGGGCATGAAGTCACTGTTTACTCCTCGATATCTGTGAAAAAAGTCTTCAAGAACGCAAAGAAAAAAGAAAATATAGACGGCATAGACGTGGAGCGATTCAATCCAGTATCACCGGCATCATTTTTCAAAACAGTAAGAAACGACTTTGACGTCATACACATGCACCATTTGGGCTACTTGTCTCCAATATCAAGCTATGCGTGTCTTGCAAGCAAAATAAAAAAGACGCCGACTGTTTTTACGGTCCACGGAATATATCACGATCCTTTTGTTGTGAAAGATACGCAGGACCCATTTTCGCAAAAAATAAACTATAATGTAACAAAAAGTTTACGGTCACGCCCGTGGAGATTTCCTAACTGGTTCGTTCATTTGCCTCTTTTCTCATCAAACAGGATAACGGCACTTACAGAATGGGAGAAAAAAGAACTGTCAAAATTTGATGTTGATGGTAGAAAGATAGATGTAGTGCCAAACGGTATCTACACAAAAAAAATTCAAAAAGTAAGAAATGGAAAGGCCTTCAGGGAAAAGCATAACCTGGACGGTCCTTTTGTTCTTTTTCTTGGACAGCCGATAAGAAGAAAAGGCCCTGAGTATCTGATTAAGGCACTCCCAAGCATTTTAAAGAAGATACCAGATCTGACCTGCGTTTTTGCAGGCTACAAATCGGACAAACACCTTGAAGACTTGTGCAAACGGCTAGGGCTTGAAAATAACATAAAATTCTTGGGATTTCTAGAAGAGGAGGAAAAAATACAGGCTATGAAGGCTGCAGAAACGTTCGTTTTTCCCACTCTTTACGAAGGATTTGGCATACCTTTGATAGAAGCCATGGCTGCCGGCTGCCCTATCGTCACAACAAATGTTGCAGGCGTGCCAGAGATAGTTGAAAACAACAAGAATGGCCTGCTTACGAGGCCTAAGGACGAAAAAGACCTGGCAAGAAACATAATAAAGATGTTGTCCAGCAGTAAAATGAGGAAAAAAATGTCGGCAAATAATGTAAAAAAATCCAAGAAGTATGACTGGAAAAATGTCATAAGCCTTTACGAAAAATGCTTCGAAAGAGCTATTTCTCAGCCATGATATTGTATATATCGTCCTGAAGAGATACTATGTTTTTTGCCGAAGTTTCTGTAACGCTTTTCTCAGTTATAAGATAAAAATTTTTTGAAGCCCATGGACTTTATCATTTCAATAAATTCTTTTGGCGTGGTTCCAGCCTTCCTAACATAACTAGGCACGAACTCCGCTATGAGGCGTATGTTTTTGTTGCGACGGATGATATTTTTCATGCCTCTGAAAGCTTCGTATTCTCCGCCTTTCACGTCTATTTTTATTAGGTCTATTTTTTTCACACGATTTTTATTGCAGAAATCGTCCAGTCTAAAGCATTTTACACGCATCTTTTTGCTGGATTTGAATTTTGTGCTGTGTGTGCCGCTATCGCCTGACAGGAAAAAATCTGTGCTTCCTGTTTTGCTGGTTATGCAAGCCTTCTCAATCATGACGTTTTTGTAGTTGTTTATCTTGACATTCTTTTGCAGCAATTCGTGATTTTGAGGAGCAGGCTCAAATGCGTACACACGCCCGCTTGGGCCGACAAGTTTGGCAGCCCGCAAGGTAAAGTAGCCTACGTGTGCGCCTATGTCCACAAAAACCGACCCGAGTTTCAAGTATTTTTCTAGTAGCGTGATTATAGGCTTGTCAGCCTGAACATGTACATGCGCATAGATGACGTGTCCCCAAGGTCTAGAAACATCTTGTGTTCACCGACAGCTTCCAAGCTAACAGCTTTCGGCTTCAGAGAATAAAATATTTTCGTATAAATGTGCCCTATGGGCTTGAATCGTGTCAGATAGGTTCCTTCCAGTTTTCTGCACACGGCCATGAATAGAGTTATTAGAATTTTTTTCATTAGTATTTTAATATGACTGGTGTTTAAGACTTTACTTGATCCCAATTATGAGTATGAAAATAATGCTTTTAGCATCAAGCCAGGTATCTATACCGCCGGATAAGGGCGGAGCAATAGAAGCAATAGTATACGAGCTTGCGAATTTTCTTAGTTCTGAGAATGAAGTATACGTAATTTCCAGAAGGTCCTTTACGGGCAGCAAGGCCAGCTACATTGTAGTTAACTCTGAAATCAGAAAAAACAAACTGGCGGCCATTGTAGAGGATTTTCTTTACGGAATAAAGTGCATAAAAGAAGTCAGAAAAATAAAGCCTGACATACTACACATGCACACAACCTTCACGTCATTTCCAATAGCGCTTTTCAAGAAATTTCTCCCTGCAGGAACAAGGATTGTCTACACTTCCCACAGTCCTGCCTGGACAGTGCCGGACAATGAAATAGGAATAATAAATAAGATTTTCAACTGTCTGGAGGCGTTTATTGTCAGAAGGTCGGATATGGCTACGGCAGTTTCAGAGTCTTTGCGAGACGGCATGATAAAAAGAAACGTCTCCGATAAAAGCAAAATAGTTACAATAGAGAATTTTACAAGGCCAGACGTTTTTTCTAATAAATATGGGAAAAAATGGAAAGACGAGAGAAAAATAAAAGGGCCTGTTGTACTTTTTGTCGGCAAACTGACAAAAACAAAGGGAATTCCTTATTTGCTCAGGTCTGTCAAAGAAGTAAAGGAAAAAATACCTGATGTGATGTATGTGTTGGTTGGATCATTAGAACATGAGCAAAAACTTGGTTATAACCCATGGATGAAAATAGTAGAAGAGGACAAAATCAAAAATAACGTATATTTTGCCGGAAGCGTGCCTGTGGCAGAGATCCCTAGAATCTATTCATCTGCCGACCTGTTTGTTCTGCCTTCTCTCAGGGAAGGGATGCCACTGGTCGTAATGGAAGCGCTATCTACGGAACTGCCAATAGTAACAACGAAAGTGTCCGGCACAAAGGAAGTTGTAAACAGCAGATGCGCCATATTTGTCAGAAGAAAAGATAGCAAAGATATTGCAAAGGCTGTTATTAGAATACTTTCAGACAAGAAGCTTGCAAAAAGAATGTCTCTGGAATCAAAAAAAATATCTAAAAAATTTGAGAAGAACAATGTGCTTAAAAAATATCTTGACCTTTATTATGCAATCAAGAAGTGATTCTAAGATTTAAACTAGTTCGAAATAAAGCCATTTAATTCTTTCCCATTAACAAATAGCTATGAAAATATCTGTCATAATTCCTACAAAGGACTACGATGAAGGACTTAGGAGATGCCTGACGAGCATTAGCAAGCAGGACTACAAAAATAAGGAAATTATAGTTGTCGGTACAAAAGAGGAGACAAGTAAAATAGCAAAAGAATTCGGCGCCAAATTTTTCCTTGACAAGGCAAAAACTATAGGCAATTCTTATTCGGTCGGCGCCAAAAATGCCAAAGGCGGCGTAGTAGCCTTTTTAGACGACGACTGCATTGCGCTAAAAAACTGGCTGACCAAGATAAACAAGGAATTCGAAAATGACAAGGATTTGATGGCATTTGGCGGGGAAGATATTATAGATGAGAAAAGATCTTCCTATTTTCAGACGGCCCTATTTCAGCTGGATATTCCAAGAATTTACAAGTCAATAGTTTATGGCAAAAGGGCCCGCGACAAATTACGCGCATGTAACATAGCTTACAGGAGAAGCGTTTTCAGCAAATTTGATTTTAACAAGGACCTTATAAGTTTACAGGAACCGGAGCTGCACCACCGCCTTTACGAGAGCGGGGCAAAGATGAAATTCGATCCCAGTATAATTGTATATCACGAAAGGCGAAAAAATATAAAATCCGTCTTCAAACAAATGTATAGAAACGGCAAAGCAAAAATAGCTGTTATAGGAATGCACAAGAAAATGATAGCTCCATACGATATTTTGATGTTTCTTTCTATCGTGATAAGCTTGATATCCGTCATTTCACTTACGTTTACTTCAAGAATGTTGACATACTGGGTAGCGCTTCTTTTGCTATATTTTATCCTGAAGCCAGTGATAATACTGATGAAGACAAGAAATATGAGGTTTTATTTTACTCTTTTTAAGATAGT
Source organism: Candidatus Aenigmatarchaeota archaeon (assembly GCA_026397375.1). Taxonomy (GTDB): domain Archaea; phylum Aenigmatarchaeota; class Aenigmatarchaeia; order GW2011-AR5; family GW2011-AR5; genus JACPVU01. The sequence goes on from JAPLUZ010000022.1 coordinate 58,235, forward strand.
ATTTGTAAGAGAATTGGCTTATGCGCTTGGATTAATTTCCGGTATTTTCGGAAAATAGATATTTTGGAAGGGGCTGTAAAATGAAAATAGCTTTTGTAATACCTGCTTACTATCCCGCTGTGATAGGCGAGTCTCTATACGCGCAGGAGCTGGCAAAATACTTGATTAAGAAAGGACATGAAGTGAATGTATATACACATATTAGCGGCAACCTAAAAGAAAGCGAAATAGCAGACAATGTTAAAATAACTAGAGTTAAAATAAAGGAAATTTTTGATGGCAGCTTTTATTTTTCATCGGACTACATCAAATCCATACTTAAAGAAAAATTTGATATAATCCACTCGCATCACTATGGATATTTTCCAGCAACAGCCGGATTTATTGCGGCTAAATTAACAAAAACCCCACATGTTTTTGGGACCTACTATCATCCCCCGGTTTATGGAAGACTGAGATGGCTACAATTCATGGCGTATCATTTTACCCAGGGGCTTCCCATACTTAGATTTTCTGACAGTGTATTGCCGCATACGCTGTATGAAAAGAAAATGCTTCTCAAAATAGGCGGCAAAGAGGATAATATGAAAATCCTGCCAAACATTGTAGATACGAATACATTTATGCCTGGCCATGATAAAACCAAAACAATCCTTTTTGTCGGCAACTTCATTTATGAAAAAGGCGCACATATAGCATTTGATATAGCAAGCCAACTGCTGGAACAGAGAAAAGATATTAGATTTGTTTTTATTGGTAACGCCTACGAGCCAAAACTAATGCCTAAGATAAATCAATTGAGCAAAAGCAAGAATGTTTTGTTTCTGAAAAATCTCAGGAAGTCGGAGTTGGTAAGGTGGTACCAGAAAGCTTCCGTATTTCTTTTGCCATCTAAATATGAAGCATTTTCAAGGGGCATTGCCGAGGCAGAATCTTGTAGTATTCCTGTTGTCTCAACCAGAGTCGGCGCCATACCGGAAGTTGTTAAGGACGGGAAAAGCGGCTTTCTTGTTGACTATGGCGAGTGGGATGAAATGAGGCAACACATAGAGTACCTGCTTGATAACCTATCTGAGGCGAAGAAAATGGGAAAGAGAGGAAGAGAACACATAGTGAAAAATTTTGACACAGAAATAGTTGCAGAAAAACTCGAAAAAATATACAAGGATTTGGTGTGAGTTTTACTTAACGCATTTTATCATTTTATAATAGGTTTGAAATCCAACGGGCATTTCAGCAATTATGGCTATTTTTTCCAATTATCCTGCGGCACGTATTTTAGCGCCTCTTTTAGTTCTTGCTCTGAAAGGAACGGCTTCATATCGTACACAGGTCGTGCATAGCTTGCCTTTGGAAGCGTCCAATATGTGACAGGGACCTTGATATCAAGGAGTGCCGGGCCGTTGTTTCCCGAAAGCCATTTGATTGCCTCCTCAAGCTCGCTTGATTTTTCAACCATCCTTGCCGGAATGCCATAGGCATTTGCAACTTTCACAAAGTCAGGGGCGTCATAGCCGTCCACGCTGCCGATGAGTCTACCCTCAAAATTCTCTGTCTGGAACTGCGTGAGCATGCCAAGCGAATTGTTGTTGATGATGATTATCTTCATCGGGATTTTATTCCGCACAATTGTTTGCAATTCCTGGATGTTGATCTGAAAACCACCATCGCCGCAAACCGCCCACACACGTCGCGAAGTGTCTGAAAGCCATGCCCCGATTGCGGTTGGAACTGCGCATCCCATCGGGCCCATACCTCCGTTTGTGAGCACAATCTGGCCTTTTTTCACCTTCCAGGATTGGGCAAACCACATCTGGTGCGAACCCACATCCACACTGACTATGTCGCGCTCGCCCGCCACGGCGGAAACAACTTCTATCGCCTTGTTAGGGCTTATTTTCAAATGCCCGATTTTTTGCTCGTGGTGCTCGTATTTTTCCTTAAGCACGTTCAAGTGGCTTATCCATTCAGTTTTTACTTCCATCTTTGGCAGCGCATCCATCGTCTGTTTGAGGAAATTTTTGATGTCGACATTTATGGAAAGTTCTTCGCGCACCGAAGCCCCAAGCTCGTACTCGTCTATGTCCACATGCACGATTTTTGCGGCAGGGGCGAATTTTGCTGCTTGTACTCCCACTTGCCGGGAATCCAGCCTTGCTCCCAGGACGATTATCAGGTCAGCATTCGCAAGCGCAAGATTGGAATACCGCTGCCCATATGTGCCGATAAACCCGTAATATAAAGGATTGTAATTCTCAACCGCATCCGTTCCCATGAGGCTTGCTACAAACGGGATTTTGGTTTTTGTGATAAATAATTCTACCTCATAAGTTGCCCCGGATAGCCTTACCCCATGCCCTAAAAGTAGCATCGGTCTTTTTGCCTCTGCCAGAAGGGAGGTGAACTTGGAAATCTGACTTGTGGTCGCATTCCTAGGCTTATTCATAGCGGCATGCTCTGCAGAGCCAAGAAATCCTGCCTGCGCATCAGGGGTTATTTCGGCCTTTTGCACGTCAAATGGAAAATCTAGCAGTACTGGGCCGTTCCGCCCGTGGGTTGCGATAAAAAAGGCTTTCTCAATCTCGTAGCGTGTTTTGGCAGGGTCAGATATCCGCACCGCGTACTTGGTTATCGGCCTTACTATGGACACTATGTCGGTCTCCTGAAAGCCAACCTGCCTGCGTTTGCCAGTTACATTGGACTCAAACGTGTTCACCTGTCCAGTTATGAAGATTACCGGCAATGACGCATAAAAGGCGCTCCCGATTCCAGTTATCAGGTTGGTCGCCCCGGGTCCGCTGGTTGCCATGGCAAGACCAGGCTTTTTGCTCACCACTGCCTGCCCTTCGGCTGCAAATGAGGTAGACTGCTCATGGTGCATGGTGTATAGCTTGAAATTCTTGCACGCACAGGAATCCGCCAAATAGCCAAGGGCGCCGCCGATTATGAAAAACCCATGGCTTATGCCGTTTGCTGTCAGGCACTCTACAACATAGTCTGAAACCTTCATTAAAAACACCGCTCATCTTATTTTTAAGGCTTTGCTTTCCAGTTCTTCATAATCATTCCTTATAGAAATCCATATTCTTTTTAAACCACTTAACAGTCTTCTTTAATCCCTCTTCTATCGTGTTCTCCGTCCTCCAGCCAAGCATTTTTTTCGCTTTTGAAGTGTCAGCTACCCAACACGAAGGCTCGTGGTCCCATCTTTTCTCCTTTTTTATCAACGGTTTCAACGCAGAGCCGGAAATTCTTATTATTTTGTTTGTCACGTCAAGGACGTTGTGCTGCCTGCCGGAGCCAAGATTTATGATTTCACCCCTTGATTTTCCAAGCTTTTTGGCAGCAGTTCTGTAGGCCCTGGTTACGTCCTCCACAAAAATAAAGTCCCTTACAGCCTTGGGAGTGTTCACAACAGGCCTTTTTTTGGCCATGCAGGAAAATATCGTCTGCGGTATCAGCCTTGTCGAACCTTCAAAATATCCGTAAATAGAGAAGGGTCTGAATGTGACAAGAGGTACATCCTCTTCTTTGGACCATGTCTGGCAAAGGAGCGTTGCAGCAGCCTTAGAGGACGCGTAAAAGCTCACTGGTTCCAGAGAATCTGTCTCCTTGATGGGATGGTTTTTTATTCCGTATTCCGACGAGCTGCCTGTATTGACAAACATATCCAAGGATTTTGGACACACTTTTAGAAGATTAAGGATTCCCGTCAGGTTGGTCTTTATTATGTTTTCCCTGTCTTTCTGAAAATGATAACCGCCGTAGGTGGCCATGTGATATATAACGTCAGGTTTGTCGCTCTTTACTGCAGATTCCAGTGATGTTATGTCTAAGATATCGCCGGTGTGAACGTTCAAATCAGGAAAAATGTCCTTTATTCGCCACAAGTTAGAGGTTTTTCTCGTCATAACATGAACTTCATCACCATGACTGATAAGTTCCCTGGAAAGGCAGGCGCCCACAAAGCCCGTTGCGCCCGTTATCAAAACCCTGTCTGACATAAGTAGGTTGACTTATCATTAAATTATTTAAAACGACCAAGGACGCGGGTTCTAAAGTGAGATTATAGGCTGTATAATAAGGGTATAAAAACTTTTCTCTGTTTAACTTTCATATGAAAGTTGCAATACTGTGTGGAGGCCTTGGTACAAGACTTAAGGAAGAGACAGAATTCCGGCCAAAACCCCTAGTGGAAATAGGTGGTAAGCCTATATTGTGGCATATCATGAAAATTTACTCGTATGCAGGATTCAAAGATTTCGTTTTATGCCTGGGCTATAAGGGCGATATGATAAAGAATTATTTCTTGAATTATGAAACTACAGAAAATGACTTTACAATAGACTTTTCTAATAAAAAATCAATAACACTGCATAATAATTCAAATAAAACCGAAGATTGGAGAATAACATTTGCCGATACGGGATTAAATTCCATGACAGGCGCCAGGGTTAAAAGAATTGAAAAATTTATAGATGGAAATGAGTTCATGTTAACCTATGGAGACGGTGTTGCCAATGTGAATGTTAATGATATTATTAAATTTCACAGAAACCACGATAAAATAGGAACTGTTCTCGGCGTGAGGCCACCGTCAAAATTTGGCGAGATGGCTTTGGATACCAACAGAGTTATATCTTTTGTAGAAAAACCAAATTCGACCCAGGGCTTTGTAAATGGCGGGTTTTTTGTATTCAAAAATGGGATTTTTGATTACTTGAATGAAAATGAAGACTGTATTTTAGAGAAAGAACCGCTGGAAAATCTTGCCACTAATGGACAACTCATGATGTATCCTCATGAAGGATTTTGGCAATGTATGGACACTTATAGAGACTTCTTGTATTTGAACCAGCTCTGGCCAAATGCCCCATGGAAACGGTTGCTATGAATGAAAACACATGGTCAGGAAAGAATGTTTTTGTAACGGGTAGCAGCGGCTTTCTAGGAGCTTGGGTTACAGAAAAATTGATAGGACAGGGTGCAAATGTTGTCACTCTTTTGCGCGACGATGTGGCAAGATCGTACTTCCATTTAGAAGGACTAGACAAAAAAGTTACCACAGTAAGAGGTTCGCTGGAAGATTACTTACTGGTCGAAAGAATACTAAATGAGTATGAGATTGAGACTTGTTTTCATCTTGCCGCACAGACAATAGTTGGCACTGCTAATAGATCGCCTCTTTCGACATTTGAGTCAAACATAAGAGGTACTTGGAATGTTCTTGAGGCGGCAAGAAACAGCGAGGTTATGAAGGCAATGGTTGTGGCGTCTACGGATAAGGTTTATGGGGAATCGACCAGTCTTCCATACAGGGAGACGGATCGGCTGGGTGCAAAACACCCCTACGACGTTTCTAAAGCGTGTGTGGATATGTTGTGCTCTTCCTATTTTCATACCTATGGATTGTCGGTGGCAATAACCAGGTGCGGAAATATATTTGGCGGGGGGGACCTGAATTTTAACAGAATAGTTCCCGGTACAATACGTTCGGCATTAATTAAAGAAAGACCCGTCATAAGGAGCGACGGCAAACTAGTTCGTGACTATGTATATGTGGAAGATATTGCCGATGCAAATATCCTTCTAGCTGATACACTTCTTAGGGGAAGAGAAAAAGGCGAAGCATTTAATTTTAGTTTGGAACAGCCGCAAAGCGTAATTGAAGTAACCCAGAAGATATTAAGCGCTATGAATTCTGATCTACAACCAATAATTTTGAATCAAGATTTGAAAGAAATCAATAAACAATATCTTTCTTCCGAAAAAGCAAGGGCGAGATTAGGCTGGAAACCAAAGTGGACTTTTGATTCGGGTATAAGAAAAACAATAGATTGGTATAAGAAATTTATCAATTCCTATTAGAATAGGATGATTTTTATGTCGGATAAATTAGAAAGCCTTAAGGCTGAAATACTAAAAAAAGTAAGGGAGTATCAGAATACTCGTGAAGCTGAATCAAAAGGATTTGACAGAAAAAATCCAAAGGTTCCTGTATCAGGAAAAGTTTTTGACGAAGAAGACGTAGCGACTCTTATAGATTCTTCTCTTGATTTTTGGTTAACCGCAGGTAAGTTTACTGATATGTTTGAAAGCGAACTTGCCAAACTCTTCGGTTTAAGGTACGCTTTAATGACCAATTCTGGGTCATCTGCCAATTTAATTGCGCTTTCGGCGCTGACAAGTAAATTTCTTGGTGATTCAAAATTAAATGACGGTGACGAGGTTATAACAGCAGCTGCGTCTTTTCCCACTACGGTGAATCCCATATTTCAATGCGGATTAGCACCGGTATTTTTAGACGTCGAACTTGATACGTACAATATAGATACTTCGAAAATAGAGGAGACGATAACAAATAAAACAAAAGCAATAATGATTGCGCATACGCTTGGAAATCCTTTTGATGTTAAAAAGATTACAAAAATATGTCAGGACTATAATCTATTTTTGATAGAGGACTGCTGCGACGCTCTTGGATCGAAATTTAATGGAAAAATGGTCGGAACATTTGGAGACGTTTCTACAATGAGTTTCTATCCGGCCCATCATATTACAACTGGCGAGGGCGGCGCGGTTTTTACCGACAACCCCATGATCAAACGTGCAGCAGAATCAATCAGAGACTGGGGGCGTGATTGCTGGTGTAAAACCGGGTGCGACGGTACGTGCGGCAAAAGATTTGACTGGAAGCTGGGAAATTTGCCACACGGCTACGATCATAAGTATATCTACGCAAACGTAGGCTATAACCTCAAGGCTACAGATATGCAGGCCGCAATCGGGTGCTCACAACTGAAGAAATTATCAAATTTTATAAAAATACGTAAAGATAATTTTGAATTTTACCTGAAATTCTTCAGAAAATACAATAATTTTTTCATTTTACCTAAAATCTATGATGGTGCTGATATGAGTCCGTTTGGATATTTGATTAACATACATTCCGATGCACCATTCAAACGCCAAGAGTTGGTTAGATATTTAGAATCAAAGGGCATTGCCACAAGAATGCTCTTCGGCGGAAATTTAACAAAACAACCCGCATACATGGACAAAAAATACAGGGTTATTGGCGGTCTTGAAAATACAGACAGTCTCATGAACAATGCATTCTGGATTGGTGTTTATCCCGGCATAAATAACGAAATGCGAGAATATGTTGTGGAAATTTTTGCTGATTTTTTGGAAAATTTAGATAGTAATTAATTTTTATTAGTTATCAAATTTTTTGGTTAGTTTAAACAAAATTATATTTTTTATAAACTCAAGTACGATATAGAACTTTACATTTGACTTTCCTTTTTTTCTTTTTGAGTATATCGATTGTACTTCACCTACTTTGAAATTTTTCTTTCTAGCTTTTACCAATAGTTCCGTGTCTATGAAAGAATCCAGTGCCCTTAATTTCAGTGACTCGTAGCAGCCCCTTTTCATGAGTTTTGGATAGCCGTTGATATCCCTGCTAATACCACCAAAAATTAGCGGACAAACAAAATAATTATAAGAAGCTGAAACGAATTTTCTGTAAAAATTATACTCCCTTGCCGTTCTTGTAACTTTGCATATATCCAGGTTTTCTTTTATTAATTTTTTGTAAACACTTAGTAATGCAGTGGCCGGAATTTCGTTATCGCCACCAGTCCAGCCAACAACTTCGCCTTTTGCGTGCTTCAGACCTTGCAGCAGCCCATTGCCGTACCCTATATTTTTATGTACGGTAACGACTTTTACCCTATCATTTCTTAATTTATCAAGTATTTCCCCTGTTTTGTCGCGAGAACCGTTATTAATGGCTATTATTTCATAGTTTATTTTATGTTTTTTCAGAAGATTGGAATGAAGTAGAATAACATCTTTTACATTATCTTCTTCGTTGTAGAAAGGTATGACAACCGATAAATCATATTTCATATATCTCATCTTAGATTAGAACACGATCGTATTTAAAATATTAAATATTGATGTCTGTGACATTGTAAACGAAGGTCGAATAGCCTAGAATAGCGTCTGGCGTTCTTTCTCTTAACCAGGAATAGCAATCCCTTCTAATCATGTTTAACATATCGATGGAAATTGCGTAGATCCCATTAGCAGGTTGGCAGCTGGCGTAAGAGAAATTACCATAATAATTCCAGAAAGATTTTGGAATTGGCGTGGATATGTACAGACTGGTTAAGTTATGCTGCTTTGCGTACTTGCCTACTTCATTTATTCCCTGACCAATGTCTATGTTGGCGTCACTAAGCCACAAATAACCATTTTCAGGCTTTCCTATGAACTGGTTGAAATATGACATATTGTAAGGCAGGAATGTCACTGCTTCAAACACGTACCATATGAGAAGTGCAATTATAAATAAATTCAGAATTCTTTTTTGATGTTTTTTTAGGTTCGCGGTTACTATGCTGCTTAAAATAACAAAAATAAACGGGTAGGCTATCATCAAATGTCTTAGACCTATGTCGAATCCGATAAAGAAAGATAAGAAGATAAAAGTAGCAATTATTGGAAGTACAATAAACAGCCAGTCTTTTTTCATCTTAATTTTCTTCGAAGCCAAAAATATTGTGAACATAAACAAGAATAAAAGGATAGAAATGGGCGTTTTTATCAAGTAAGCAATTATGTAAAAATACCACCAGCCGTGTACCGACGTCTCACCCATTAGGAAGCTTATATGGCCTTCGGTAGAATGCCATATGTTATATCCTAGGGCAGCATTCAGATACGCCGGAACAGGAACAGGAACATTCATTAAATTTGTTACTAAAGATTTCATGCCTTCGCTGTGAAATGTCTGATTTATAAAATCCGTCGCCTTTTCATTTGAATGAACGACATTTATCATGCTGTCGAACTGGAATCCATAAAAAGCCCATATAACAAGAAAAGCAATTATGTAATAAATGACAGCCCTTTTAGCGGTTTTTAACGATATTTTTCCGAAATAAAAGAATAACACAAGTGTTATAGGTATTAACAGCAGAGCAGTGAATTTACTTAGCAGTGCAAGACCCAGGGCAAATCCTGCTATAATTAAAGATGATTTACTTGAATTTTTGAGAAGACACCAAAAGTAATAGACCGCTATAAATATAAAAGTGGTTGCCACCAAATCACTGGTGACTATGGAAGAATTACCCAGTATAGTAGGCTCGAAGGAAAATAGAATCAGCGCGATAAGTGCTGCCTTGTTTCCATATAGTTTTCTTGACCATCTGAAAATAAAGAACCCCAAAAGCACTCCGGTAAGTGCTATGGGAAGCCTTGTTAGGAACAACAGATTATCCAGCCCATAGGCCTGTGCATTTGCTGACATGTCAAACGGCTTGTGGGACCAAACAGGATTTTTATCGAATATCAAAAAAATACTGTTTATGTAGTACGACAGAACAGGATGAGACCTTAAAACGAAAGGACTGCCAGGGCCAAAGTCTTTTGTTTCTATAAGGTATTTTCCAACACCCGGATAAAACTGCTCATCACCGATCATGCCGATATTCAGGATTATGTAAACGGATTGAATAAAATATATAAGTAGGAGAAGTGCGGCAAAGATCTCTACTCTATTTTTATAAATAAACTTGTAAATATTTTTTGGAATCATTTAACTCACGCACTAAATTTTTTTATAGATAAGAATATAACCGTTCTGCTCCGGACTAAACCTATGGTGAACCGGGTCTGGAAATTCTGACCATTGCTCGCCGGTATTATGAACAGTAAAAATCTCATATTTTGCTGTATTGATGTAAAGATCTAGGTTAGCATTCGGCGATGTTGTGGCATTATCTATAATAATCCATCTGTAAGATTCGTTAAGTTCGGATAAGTTGTTTCTAGATATTATATTTTCTTGGGATGCATTAAGATACATTACAAAGGCTTGTGGTGGCACATAATTCGACATCAGAAATATTTTATCCCCCTTAACATAGGTCTGCGAAACGACTTTTATTACGGATTCGCTGGAATATTCATAATGATGGGTTGCCTCGTACAAATAATCGAAAAAATAATACCTGGGCTGTAAGCTTCTTGATAAAAATCTGTCAGTAACTTCCTGCGTGGCATACGAGCCCAGATCAACATTTCTAATGAAATTTAATGGAATAATATTGATAAAGTTTGTGAAAACTAAAATAATCAGAATGATAAATCCTAGAAACTTCATTGCATTATTCTTTCTTGCAAAGAACATTTGAGAAATAACATATGCAATAAGAATAGATGCAAGCGGAAGTAAAACAATAAGTTTTCTTATGGAAATAGGTCCTGTAACACTGATAAGAGAGGACAGCACCAGGATGGTGATTATTATTGTCAAGAAGAGACGATGCTCGGTACTTAATTTTCTCCAGTTAATTTTGTTCTTTTTTACAAGATACAGACCAAGCACAACAATAGCAGGCGGCAGGAAGAACACCAGCAGATAGAAAACACCAGATGCAATATTCAGCAGGAGAAACCCCGTGTTGAAAACCGATGAAAGAGGGCTAAGGGTCTGCCTAGAGTACAGCCACAAGATAATTAGCGGCAGTGAAAATATCCCAATCAAAATGAATGGGCTGAAAATATTTTTGATGTTGTTCCTTCTTTCAATAATAGAAAATAAAAATAAGCCGGCTATTAGATAAATGCCCACCTCTGCATGCGTGTAAAATAGAATTACAGAAGAAATTATGAATGGCAGCATGGAATTCTTCCTGTTTTTCATGAATCTGATAAAGAAGAAAATTGTCAACAGGGAAAAGAACATCAGCATGGAATAGTACCGTCCGTGGCGGGCATGAAGATAAAACAACGTGGAAAATATCACAAGCAGGAAGGCTATTATTCTTGTCTTCCTATCCTTTACGTTTTCTTTCAAAAAGACGAAGTAGAGTACTAGAAATAATATGCCAAATACGGCGGATACAAACCTAATGGAAAATTGGTTAAGACCAAAAACCAGTACTGACAAAGAAGTTAGATAAAGGTGTGGAAGCGTGACAAGAGAGACCTGAAGATCACCAGGATACCCGATTTTTATTATTTCCTGAGACCTTTCCACGACGTAGGCTTCGTCGGTGGGGCCAATAAACCTGTCGCCTAAATTATAAAATAAAAGAAGTGCGGCCAGAACTAAACATATAATAAAAAAACATTTCTCATAATTTTTAGATGTGAAATGCATATGATTTTCATTGAATTAAACTTATAAAAAACAGTAAACTCTATAAAAGTCGATTACATAGCAATGATTTCTTCTAATCCCCTCTTAATAGAGTATTCAGGTTTATAGCCCAAAGATTTCGTTATCTTGCTTACATCAGCTTTCTGGAAATCTATGTAATTTTTTACAGTGTTCTTGACGTACTTAGGCTGTATTTTTTTGTTCAAAACACTGTTGAGCATTTTCACAAGGTCATTAAGGCTGGTAGCTTTTCCTGTTCCAACATTGAAGATCTCGCCTATCATCTTCTTTTTTGTTGCTGCTGCAAGGATATTCGCCTGACAAATATCTTTGACGTAGATGAAGTCTCTTGTCTGCTCGCCTGTACCATAAATTACAGGCCGCTCGTCTTTTTTCATGGCCCAGAGAAATTGCGTTACAAGGTTTGCAAATTTTGTTTTTCCCTCTTCGTGGGGACCGTATACACTCATGTAGCGCAGCCCAACAGTTTCCAGACCGTATTCTATGCCATAGAGAGCTGCGAGATGCTCGTTCATGAGCTTGGAGGATGCGTAAAAATTAACAGGAACAACTTTCATATCTTCCCTCAGCAGAGCCTTAGTATTTCCATAGATGGAAGACGTGGACGCATACACAACCCGTTTCACATTATTTATTCTGGCCGCATTGAGAATATGAATAAAACCGTCTATGTTCACAGATAGGGCTTCTTTCAGATTTTCCCTAAACATGGGCGAGGACGAGGCGGCAGCTTGGTTAAAAATAACATCAACACCTTTTGTTATTTTTAACAGAAGATCTAGATCGCGTATATCGCCATCTACCAGTTCTATTTTATCTCTGATCCTTTCAAGGTTTTTTTCAATGCCAAGGAAGAAATTATCAAGAACAACAACTTTGTGACCTTTCTTAATCAGTTCTTCCACTAGGTTTGAGCCGATAAACCCCGCTCCGCCGGTTACAAGACATTTCATAATTATCAACACATCAAAAAGTTTAAGAAATCAACGGAAATTCTCTCCTGACTTTTTTAAGTCTTTCAGGCGTCCCTATATCTTTTATGTAAGCATCGGATAAATATCCGTATATTTTTTCCTTGTTAAGCAACTTGAACAAAACATCTTTTTCTATATTTGAAATACCGTTTGGTATACGATCTAAAATTTTAGTCCTTAGTACCATTATTCCCACGTTGGCAGTTTTGTGAATATCTTGGCCACGGCCTATATATTTTGTCACCTCATTTTTTTCATTAATTTTTATAATATCGCTATCTATAGGGTGGTCGGTCTTACGCAGAACAACAGTTGCAATTCCGCTATGAGAAAAATGAAACCTCAAAAGAGAACCGATATTCATGTTTGTTATTACATCACCATTCAGCACAATAATATTTTCAGCATTAACAAGGTACTGTGCAGCATTTTTTATTGCGCCGCCTGTGCCCAAAGGCTCTTTTTCCCCTGGATAGTCTATGTGAACGCGGAATTTTCTGCCGTCACCGAAATAGGCCTTTATTTTGTCAACGAGATAAGAACCGCAAATAACTATTTCATTTACTCCATATTTCTTCAGGAGATTTATGTGATATTCTAATACAGGTTTGCCGTTAATGGGGATCATGGGCTTTGGCAGGTCTTTTGTAAGTGGCAGAAGCCTTTCGCCTTTACCGCCGGCAAGAATAATTGCCTTTGTTTTTATCAAATTCCTAATTAGCGTGGCCGCATTTAACAATGTGTCACATTCGTAATCTGCTTTTATGTCATGTTTTTTGTCTTTCCCTGCGACACCGGTCTTTACAAGTATTGTCCTTGTTCCGGCGTTTTTACCTGCTAATATATCAACCGTACGATCGCCGACAGTGAAGGATCCAGTAAGGTCTACGTTATATTTTTTAGCGGCTTCCAGTATCATACCAGGATTTGGCTTTCTGCAACTACATTCTACCCTGTATTTTTTTGCATGCTCTGGAACATCACTGTATTGCTCTGGGTGATGGGGACAGAAATAAAAATCGTCTATGTGGGCGCCCCTTTTCATCAAATCTTTTTGAACTTTATCGTTTATTTTTTTCACGCCGTCTTCAGATATCAGGCCTCTTGCGACCTGTGGTTGGTTTGTCACAACGATGACCTTTACGCCACTTTTATTCAACATCTTTATGCCTTCTGCTGCGCCGTCTTCAAGTTCTATTTCTTCTGGCTTTACAACAAGGGAAGTCTTCTTCGTCACTGTTCCATCCCTGTCAAGAAAGACGGCTCGCATAAAATCACATGGCATCGTAGCCAAACAAGTTCTTTATGACAAGAGCACATACCCTGTGGTAAGCAATTATATGGCCTTCCTGTATTATTGATACATTGGAAGCAGGTATGTTTAGAAGAAAATCAGCAATTTCTTTTATTTTGCCTCCAGATTCTCCTGTAAAACCAATTGTTGTAGCACCTATTTTCTTTGCTTCTTCCATAGCATTTATTACATTCATGGAATTGCCGCTGGTGCTTATGCCTATTATTACGTCACCTTTTTTTGCATTGGCTTGGACAAAGCGTACGAAACACATGTCGTAGTTGAAGTCATTGCTTATTGCTGTCAGGGCCGACATGTTAGAAGGCGTTAAAGCAGACAGGGCTTTCCTACCTTTATCTATGGACGACAGCTGACCTTCGAACTCGGCAGCAAAGTGATTGGCGTCGGCCGCAGAGCCGCCGTTGCCGAAGATAAGTAATTTACCGTCATTCTGGTAGCATTTTGTTATAACTTCGGCCACATCTTCTATGGATTTCAAATCTAAGGAATCAACCATTTTTTTGTGCATATCTATTTTGTCTTTGAGGTAATTCATTTTTATCACCCTACAAAAGAGAAGTTTATACGCTTCGCACCAAAGGGCGCAATGGCATCCATTATTTTTTCCTGATTTTTTGAAAAGAAAACAGCGCAGCCACCACCACCTGCTCCAAGGAATCGCCCACCAAGGGCACCAGCGTCCATGGCAGCTGAGTATACGTCTTCTACACGTGCATTTGATATGGAGGTTGCCAGATTTTTCTTTAGTATCCAGTCCTTGTGCATGAGGCGGCCGAAATCTTCAAACCTTCCCTCCTCAAGGGAGGCCCTTATTTTCTCCACGTTGCCCCTTCTATCAATTAGAACATCAATAACTTCTGATTTTTTCTCTTTCTGCTCCTTGTGAATATCCTTGCCTTTTGTTTCACGCTTGATATAAACAAGAAGCAATTTGTCTTCAAGGGATTTCAGATCTGCCTGGGACAAATTTAATCTCTTTGTCTCGACACGCCGGTTGGCGAATTTCATATAATTTAATCCACCAATGGCAGATGCCCATTGGTCCTGGTAACCGCCGGCAACACCACAGACATTTCTTTCCAGATGGTAAGCCAACCGAGCCACCTGTGTTGGCGGCATTATTATATCATTGAATTTGTTGAAAGCCTTTATTACAGCTATGGCATGGGCTGCACTACCGCCAAGACCGCTTTCCAGCGGAGCGTCGGTCCATGTTTTGACTTCTATGCCTGTGTTGCCGTAGTGTTTAATTATAACTTTGGTCAGATTCAGTTCTCTGACATCAAAATTCATATCTTCCAGCGCATCGAATGCAATTTCATCGCCGGTTTCCATGGATTTTATAACTATTTTGCCGTCGGTACGCTCATCTATTGAACAATAGGAGAACATGTTAACCGCGGCATTTACAGTGTTACCCCAGCCTATCAGGTTCATGTAATAATCCGTATCGCCGCAGCTGCCAAAGGTTATCCTCACAGGAGATTTTTCCGCTATCATAAAATCCACTCTACTTGTCGTAACCAAGGTCCCTTGCATTCCTCAGGGTTTCTATAGTCTCTAGCATGGGGGCTGGCAGGCCTGTAAGTTCTTTGTCTGAAATAGCCGCTTCATCCTTATAAACAACGCCCGTAACTTGGTCTATAGAATAATTATGACCACCGCTTTCGTCTATTGGAATAAGATAAAACACATCTTTCGTATGCAACACCTTCTAATTGATGCTGGAATTGGTTTTAAATAGGTTAAATGTTCATACTTTTTCATACTTTTTCGACAGAAGGTATGAATATGATAAAAAGAGTAACAATAACTGTAAAGCAGGACCTGTTAAGAAAACTGGACAGGATGATAGATAGGCAACATGTAAAAAACAGGTCCCATGCAGTGGAGCAATTAATAATAAGGGGCTTATCGAAGACGGATTTGGATACGGCTATTATAATGGCGGGCGGCGATGGGGCAAGATTAAGGCCAATAACCTATGAAATACCCAAGCCGCTTATACCTGTTAAGGGAAGGCCGGTTCTTGAACACCAATTAAACATGCTAAAAAACTATGACATAAGAAATGTCACTCTGGCTGTTGGCGAAAACTATGAAAAAATAAAAGAGTATTTTGGAAATGGCAACAAGTTCGGAATTAACATAGAGTATCTGGTTGAGCAGAGGTCTATGGGAAATGTAGGTGCCCTGAGTCTGATAAAAAATAAAATAAAAAACACATTTATCGTTCTGAATGTGGATGCATTAATAAATCCTGACATTTCTGAGATGTACACCTTCCATAAAAAAGAAGGCAGGCTGGCTACGGTTCTGCTGGCGCAGGTTGACGATCCAAGTGACTACGGCGTGGCAAAAATGCGCGGCAGTCAGATAATAGATTTTGAAGACAGGCCAAGCCGCACAGAATCAAACCTGGTTGATGCCAGCTTCTACATATTCGAGCCAGAGGTTCTAAAATTTATGAAAAAAGGAAAAATGATGATGAAGGACCTGCTTAAAATTCTGGTGCAGGAAAACCAACTGTCTGGTTTCTTATATGATGGCTTCCTCTTCGACGTAGCAACGCATGAAGGCTATGAAAGGGCTATTAAAAACTGGAAACCAGCCTTTGCTTGATCTTTTAAGATTAAATATTCAAAATTTAGCATGCGGTTGCTAAACTGCATTCTAATCCTATTTTTCCTTGCTTACCCGTCACACGCTATAATCATAAATGAAGTAATGTACAATCCTATCGGTTCTGATAGCGGAAACGAATGGCTAGAAATCTACAATAATGATACAGAAACATACAATCTAACAGGATGGAAAATAAATATTGATGACACAGACCATACGCTTAATGTCCCGCCAAGCAACGGCGGGATAGGATCAATGATAGTTGACCCTGGTAATTATGTCATAATAGCGCAGGATGCAATAAAATTTTTGAGTAATTATCCAAGCTACAATGGAACGGCCATCGACAGCTCTTGGGATAATCTAGTAAATTCTGTAAACAAAACCATATGGATAAGAAATTCCACAAATGTATTTCATAACATAACAACCTTTGCTAATTTAACAGAAGGAAAAACGTTTTGCCTGATTAACAGCATCTTTATGGGATGCGACCCAACACCAGGATATGTCAATGGTCTTGTACAAAATACTACAGGTCAGACTGACGAACAAAACAATATAACCGGTTCGTGTGATTTAGGGCTATGGATAGAAACAAGTTCGGATGTTTATAACGTTTCCACAATTTATTTTGACATCAAAGTAAATGATACAAACTGCACTGAAAAAGATACCACGATAAATTATTATATTCAAGATTTGTTCGGTAACATTGTAAAAGCGCCTGTCGATTCGGTCATCAATTTAGCATGTACGGCGTCTTTGCAGCACCAGTGGACGCCCGATGACATGCAGGGTTCAGAAGCGTACTATATAATTGGGAATATTGTGAACGCAGACTGTAATGACACAAACATGAATAACAATGTCGCCTCAAGACTAATAGTTGTCAAAGGAAACAACATTCAGACAGGTTCTTCTATAGATATAATTTCTGTTGATATGGGTTCTGACAATTCTGTAAAATATGGAGAAGCGGCTAACATAAAAATAAGGGCATATCGGGGCGATACATCAAAATATGCAATAGATGTTTGGATAGAGAATTCAGGCAAAAAACTCAGCAGTATAAGCACAATGCATGCAAAGAACAAGTTCACCGAATACGAATTTCAGGTTCCTGTCCAATTGAAATCAAATTGCGACAACGCTTTCAATGATGGCGAATACGACGTTATCGCTGACGGCTTGGACATAACAAAAACAGCAAAGATAAATATTTCAGGCATCTCAACAACAAACTGCAAGACAATAACTATAAGCACAAGCGGTGGCGGAAGCAACTCGTATAGCTACACACCAAGCGAATTGTTTTCCCACGAAATAACAAAATATGAAAGTACCGCGGAAACAGGCGAAGAAATAGAAACTATTGTAAACATAGTCAATAATTTCACAACACAGAAAAACTTCACGGTATATTCCTATGTTTACAAAGGCAACAATCCTGTTTCTTCCGGCCTTAATGAGAAGAATGAATGGAAGGGCGGTTATACGGCAAACTCAATATCGTTTCTGCTTAATCCAAAGGAATCAAAGAACATTGTTCTAAAGAATAAGATAGATGAAGACACAGAGCAAGGCATGTATAATTTTAGAGTAAGAATAAAAGTTGACGGCAAGGACAATGATATAACAAAGGATATTTACGTCATAAAATCAAACACGACAAATATCATTTCTTCTGCAGGATCGGGAATAGATTCTGGCGCAAAATCAAACAATATAATCGCAACCAACAGAACAATAGAAAAAGTTTCTAAAATGACGGGATTGATTACAGACAAACCCAAGATAAACTCGAACTTGAATATATTTCAGCCGCCTTTGATTGTTCTGTTTAATTTTATAATGGCACTTTTCTGGGCATAAGAACTTTTCGCTATATTGTAACACTGATTGGCATGTTTCTAAAAAATTACCCTGCAATGAAGGTAGAAAATTGCCTTGTCATAACAGACCTGCATATAGGAATAACAAAGGATATTTACGACAGGGGCATAACCATACCTAACCAGGCAGAAAAATTGGCTGTTAAAATAAACAAGTTAAAGGCCCTGACTCATACAAGGAGATTAGTTCTTCTGGGAGATATCAAGCATAAGGTTTCAGGATTCTCAGTTCTGGAGAAATACGAGCTGGAAAGGTTCTTCTCAAAACTGAAGTTCAAAGATATCATAATTGTAAAGGGCAACCATGACGGCAACATAGAAAAAATGCTGCCAAAGGGCAAAATAAGCGTAAGAAAGACCTTCGGTCTGGGCGAATATTTTTTCACGCACGGCCACAGAAAAATAAAGACGACAAAGAAAATAATAGTCATAGGACACAACCAGCCTCATATAAAATTCCGCGATGAGATGAGAGCTGTTTATGTGGAGCCTGTGTGGGTCAGGGGCAGGTTAAAGGGAAAGCTTAAGGGTAAGAAACTCATAATTGTTCCGGCCTTCAATGATCTCTGCGGCGCGACAATTGTGAATAAGGACAAGCTCCTGGGACCGATAGCAAAGCAATTAAACAAGAGGGCTACACACATATTTCTGTTGGATGGAACGGATTTAGGCAGCCTGATGGATTTGAAAATAAAAGAGTGATACCATGACATTTACACTGTTTTCAGAAAAGATGCAAAAATTGATAAGAGAAAGGGGATTTCTGGAGCCCACGCTGGCCCAGCAGATGGGTATGCCCGAGATTTTGAAGGGCACCAATGTGCTTATCATAGCTCCAACGGGCATAGGCAAGACCGAGGCGGCTATGCTGCCATTAATAGACATGGTTGCCAAGCAGGAGAGCAAACCTATATCCGTGCTCTATATAACACCGCTGCGCTCTCTGAACCGAGACCTGCTGGACAGGCTTTTTTGGTGGGCTGACAAGATGGGAATAGAAATAGGTGTCAGGCATGGCGACACTTCTGCAGCGGAGCGAACAGCACAGCGGGAAGCGCCGCCTCACATCCTGATAACAACGCCGGAGACTTTACAGGCTGTGCTTACGGGAAAACTAATACGCGAACATTTTAGAAATGTAAAATATGTTGTTGTAGACGAGATACACGAGCTTATAGAAAGCAAAAGAGGAACCCAGCTTTCCGTTGTTTTAGAACGCCTAGAAGAATTGTCAAAAGATTTTCAGAGAATAGGATTGTCAGCTACAGTAGGTTCACCGCAGCTTGTCGCAGATTTCCTTGGCAAAAATGTAAAAATAATTCATGCTGATGCTACAAAGAAATATAACATAAGAGTAGAAGCGCCGGTGCCTGGACTGAAGGATAAGCAGATGGCTGACGATCTGGTTATCGGGGAAAATACGACAGCCCGGCTTCGCCGACTGTATGAACTGATAAAGGAACACACTTCTGTGCTGGCATTCACCAATACAAGGGAGACCGCCGAAGTTCTATCGTCTCGTTTGCGAAGCTTGGACAGGGAATTGAAACAAGCAGTGCACCACGGTTCGCTGTCAAAAGAAAGAAGAATAAGAAATGAGCAGTCTTTCAAGAAGCAGGAGCTGAAGTCACTAATTGCAACAAGTTCCCTGGAGCTTGGCATAGATATCGGATCGATAGACCTGGTTATACAATACATGTCGCCAAGGCAAGTCTCTAAACTGATACAGCGTGTCGGAAGGTCAGGTCATGGCATTGGAAGGACAAGCAAGGGCATAATAATTTCAGGTGACGAAGACCTGTTCGAGTCGGCTGTAATAGCGAAGCACGCCATGGAGAAAAGGCTTGAAGAATTAACAATGCACGAAAAGGCATACGACGTTCTTGCAAACCAGATAGTTGGGAATGTGATGGAAAATTATTCCATGCCCAGCGATAAAATATATGAAATAATAAAGAGGGCTTATCCTTACAGGGATTTGAAGAAAAAAGAATTCCTGGAAGTTCTGCAATTTTTGGAAACACTTCATTTAGTATGGCTAGACAAAACAAAGGACGGATACGAAGTAAAAAGAAGGAAGAAGGCGTTCACCTATTATTTTGAGAACCTGTCAACAATACCGGACAAGAGGCAGTACAAGATTGTATCTGTTATAGAAAATGAGCCGATAGGCAGTCTGGACGAAGAATTTGTCGCGGAACACGGCCAGGCAGGCAACAAGTTCGTATGCGCCGGGCGTGCGTGGAAAATAATCCAGGTCTACCCCGACAAGGTGATGGTAGAACCAATAGAAGACATAGAGTCGGCTATACCGGCGTGGGAAGGCGAGCTCATACCAGTGCCCTTTGCCGTTGCCCAGGACGTCGGAAGACTCAGGAAAATGATTATTTCCAACGAAGAAAAGGCAAAAGAATTCCCCATGGATTCCACTTCATTCAAAGAAATGAAGAAAACCATAGAGAAGCACGCAGAAAAACACCAGATACCGGATGACAAAACCATGCTTATAGAGAATTACAAGGACTTTGTAATAATCCATTCCTGCTGCGGATCGCTTGTGAATGGTACATTGGGGAAATACATTTCAGCTATCCTCACAGCAGAGACTGGCGTGGCTGTGAACATAAAGAGCGATCCATACAGGATAATGCTGCAGACAGTAGCGAAGTCACAGGACGTCAAAAGAATAATCGAAGAAGCAGCTAACATGGAAAATGTGCTTAAAGCGTCCATGGAAAGATCGTCGCTGTTCAAGTGGCGCTTCCTTCAGGTCGCAAGAAGGTTCGGAATAATATCCCGGAGTGTGAAATACGACAAATTAAACGTGAACAAGATAGTCACAGCATACATGAATTCGCCTGTCTATGAGGCGACGATGAATGAAGTCTTCATGGATAAAATGGACGTGGAAAATACGGAAAACATAATAAAGAAAATAAAGGACGGATCAATAAAAATGCACATCCAGGAAGGACTGAGTTATCTGGGCGAGCTGGGACTGGTGCAGCAATTTTCAGAGGTAATGAAACCGAGGCTGCCGCAAAAAGAGATTTATCTTGCATTCAAAAAGAGGCTGCTCACCACAAGGGTGAGACTTCTGTGCGTGAACTGCGGCGAGTATAATCTTGTTATGACTGTAAGAAACGTGGATCAGGAGCCGGACTGCCCGCACTGTGGATCTCGTCTTATAGCCGTTCTAAGAAGAGGTCAAATAAATGCGCAGGGTATTGTAAGAAAGAAAATAAAGAAGAAAGAACTTACAAAGGAAGAACAGGAAGAATTCCAGTCTGTCAGACGGTCAGCAGACCTTGTCATAGTTTACGGAAGAAAGGCTGTTGAATGCCTGGCAGGTCATGGCGTCGGGCCGCAGACGGCCGCGCGAATCCTGTCGATGCTGCAGCCAAATAAGGAACTTTTCTATAAAAGCATACTAGAGGCGGAGAAGCAGTTTGCCCGCACGAAGATATACTGGAAATAGAACTGTAATTTCTTTGTACCATTTTTGTAATTGCAAGAAATTATGTTCCACGCTTTTATACATATATTACAAATTAGGCTGATGTCACATCCAATAATATCTAAGCTTCTTGTCGAGACTGGTGCGTACAGGGACCTTGATACGCCGGTCATACTGACTTCAGGACGCATAGGCATATACTACGTAAACACAGAAAAACTTCTTCAGGACGGCGGCAAGTTCAATGATTATGGCGATAATTCACAACAGATGATAGCACATGCAATGCTAGTCATGAATGACAATCCATCCTTTGGAAAAGTAATAGATATAATGTCTGCAGAAATTGACAGTATGTTTCTATCAGACGACAGCAAAAATGCAAGGGCCATTTCAGGCGGGCAGAGAAGGGACTGGCTGTTCTCAGGGCCGGTCGCTGCAATGCTAGGTTATCCACACATTTCTTTATACAAGGATGGAAGATTCTACGCTCTTTCACACGACTTCTCCAAAGACGTATCAATAGGTGGCTATAGTGCTGTACACGTTTCGGACCTCATGACAAGCGGTTCAAGTTCCTATGATTCAAGGGAAACTCCGCCGACAGGATGGATACCAATGATAAGAACCGGCAATGCAAGAATCCATAAACTTGCAACAGTCGTTTCAAGACTCGAGGGTGGCGAGCAGGCACTGAAGAAGGCAGACGTTGACGTTTTTTCATTTGTTCAGATAGACGAGGACTTTGTCAGGGCGCAGTCAAAAAACACGAAAGCGTTGGAATATGTAAAAGACCCAGACGGCTGGAGCGAAAGGTTTTTGAGGGAGCAGGGCGTTGAAGCTTTCGTGAATGCATTCGGCCCGGATGCCATGAAGAAGGATGCAAGGGCATTGAAGTTTCTCAAGGTTTATAAGAACATACTGGACGAAGACGGCGGAAAGAAATACAATGAGTTAAGTTCTAAAGTAAAAGAAAAATTCGGTACAGACATAACACAGATGGGTGCTTGATATGATGTTCAAAAAACTTTGGCTAGAAACGGTAGAAAGAAAAAACTCAATTCTATGCGCAGGTCTGGACCCTGCTGATACCGAGATGAAAAGAGGACCTGAGAGCCTTCCGGCTGGAGTCAAAAAATATGACTGGACGATGAAATACATAGAAATGGTCGCTCCTTATTGTGCAGGGCTGAAATTTAATATCAATTACTGGAAAGGATTGACTGATATCGAGCATTACGGAGAACAAGAAGGAAAGAGCGACCCGGAAATATTAAAAAAAGCATTGAATCTTGCCAGAGATCGTGAGTTAGTTATAATCGAAGACAGCAAACTGCCGGACATAGGAGCAACAAATGATGCTGGCATGTATTATGCTGAAAGGGCCGATGCAGTAACAGTTGCACCATTTGCAGGAAACCTGGGAGAAATGTCAGAGCAAGCGAAGAAAAGGAACTTAGGCATCATAACAATGTGCATAATGAGCAACCCAGAGTACGAAATAGAAAAGAATAAACTGGTTCCGATACCAGAGTCTGAAAGAGTAGGTATTTATCCTGAAATTGATGTGATCTCAATAAATGGCCAGAACTATGTCAAGCAATATCTATGGCTGGCTTATAAAACAAAGCAGTTTGATGTTCCTGGTGCTGTCATAGGTGCTCCAAGTGCCAAGAATCATGTAAAGGAAGAAGAAGTACAAAAGGCAAGCATATACTTGAAGAATAAAGGAATTCTGATACCAGGAATAGGAAAGCAGGGCGGAGAAGCAAACATACTATTCAAATATTTCCCATCAGAAGACTGCATTGCCAACGTCGGAAGGGCGTTGATGTTTCCTGAAAACGGAGATCAGGAAGCGGCTGCAAAATACTACTTTGGAATGTTGAATGATCTGAGAGCAAAGAAGTAATTTAAGCCTTGTTCTAAAACTAATTGAATGGAAAAAGAAATAGAAGACAATTACATAAAAGCAGGCAAGATAGCGGTGGAAGGAAAGGAAGAGGCAAGAAGGATAGTAAAGCCGGGTGTAAAATTTCTTGATATTGCCGAAGGGTTGGAACAATTCATACGCCAGGCAGGCGGACAGCCGGCTTTTCCCATAAACATTTCTATAAACGACATAGCTGCGCACCACACGCCGACAAAAAACGATATGGCTGTGATAAATGACAGTGATATTGTGAAGATAGACCTAGGTGTTCACATAGACGGCTATGTGGCTGATACGGCTGTGACGATAAATTTCAACCCAGATTACGACGATCTTGTAAAAGCTGCGGAGGCTGCTCTGCAGGAAGCGGTAAAAGAAGTAAGACCAGATGCCCTGCTGTCGGATATATCAACGACGATAGAAAATACAATAAAGGGATTTGGCTACAAGCCGATAGAAAACCTTACAGGGCACGGATTGGCGCAGTATGATTTGCATACGGAGCCTACTGTAATTGCGCGAACGCGGCGCAATCCACGACTTTTTCGTGCTGAAGGAATCAAAGAAGGGCATGGTTTCCCAGGCTGAACACACGTTAATAGTCAAGGACAAGCCGATCGTGATAACAAAATAAAACGTGGAATATATATACTTTCGTTTGACTAATAGAATTAGTGATTCTATGATAGCTATAGTCGACAACGGCAAAGGCGCAGATGATATAGAAAGATTTATTCGCGGGGCAAAAGAAGTCGTGACACCAAATGAGGCGTTGAAGTCAAAGGCATCTGCTTTTATCCTGACAGATGGCGACATGAAACACCAGAAAGCCAATGTGGAACTCATTAAAAAAACAAACAAGCCATTGCTTGGAATAGGTATTGGTTATATATTTCTAGGTGTAGCATATGGCGCGAAAACAAAGGAAACGAAATTCGATAAAACAGATCACGCAAAAATAGAACATGCATGTCCATTAACACTGGACCTGAAGAAAATGTTCACGGTCATGCAGAACTGCCGTCACGCATTTATAGAGCTGCCGGAGAACTTTCAAGTTGTTGCCTCTTCTCCAAAATATGAGTACAAAATAATATCTGAGAACAACAAACCATTCTTCGGCGTACACTTCAACCCGGAGATGGGCGGTGACGGATTAAAAATAATAGACAACTTTGTGAAGTTTGTGGACATCTGGGGAAAGTACCACAGTTGAAAGTAAAAACAATTTCTTAGAGGTTTTTATAGATTGATCTCAAATATATGACTATGAACTGGAAAAAGTTCAGCAGGGGAGTATTTCTTGTAAATGTTCTTGGTATCATATATAACAAAAACACTGGAAAGATACTGATCGGAAGAAGACAAAACGATCCTCATATAAAAAAACTTTCTTGGTGTTTCCCTGGTGGTCGGCCCTCTTATGGAAAGGATCTGGAATTCTATCTCAAAAAGGAAATAAAAACAAAGACCGGGCTGTCCGTAAATGTTAAGGAAGCTGTTTTTGCAAAGACATACCCTGAAAACCGCAAATTTCTTTCTATTTATTATTATTGCGAACCTGTAGGCAAAAAAGAAAAGCCCGGCGAGAAGTTTGTCGAGCTCAAATGGATAAAGCCAGACGCTGCAAAGAAATATTTTACCACGTCCCTGCATCCAAAACTGTGGAAGTATCTTAGAGAATTAAAATGATCAGGCTTCTTACAAGTTTATCATTATTCTGATAAGTAATGGCTTTCTTGCTACATTTTCTTCTGGCAGATGAAACGGACAGAATGCCGCTTCCATGCCCTTTATCTTGTAGGTAAACATCGTAGGTAGTTCACAAACCATGCATTTCATTTTCATCAACCCATGTAGTTTGTTTCTTCTTCCATTGCATGCTGCTTTTTCTTCTTCAGGACGGATTCGTAGTACTGGTTCATTTCCTGCGTAAGCGAAGGTTTTATTTCTTTCAAAGCATTCTCAAAGTCGTGCTTCGTCACTTCAGCCGCTTCTAAATTTCTTCTCATGGCAAATATGCCAGCTTCACGGCATACTGCTTCCAGGTCAGCGCCGGAGTAGCCATTGGTTTCTTCTGCGATATGTTTTATATCTACATCCTTCTCAATGGGCATGTTCTTTGTGTGGACCCTTAATATTTCTAATCTTGCTGTTTCATCTGGCGTATGCACAAGTATTTGCCTGTCAATGCGGCCCGGCCTCAGCAATGCGGAATCGAGCATGTCCGGCCTGTTTGTTGCAGCGACAACAATGACTCCCTGAAGATCTTCAAGACCAGAGATTTCTGACAATAGCTGGGATACGACACGCTCGGTGACTTGACTATCAGCTGATCCGCCCCTTTTTGGCACCAATGAGTCTACTTCGTCAAAAAATATTATACATGGAGATACCTGGCGTGCTCTTCGGAATATATCACGCACGTGCTTTTCACTTTCACCAACCCACATGGACAAAAGTTCCGGTCCTTTAACGGAAATAAAGTTGGCGCCGCTTTCGTTGGCAATAGCCTTTGCCAGCAGGGTCTTTCCAGTGCCTGGAGGTCCATACAACAGCACGCCGGTTGGTGATTTTATGCCCAGTCTCTTGAAAGAATCAGGATATTTCAGCGGCCATTCTATTGTCTCTTGCAGCAGCTTCTTCACGTCTTCTAGGCCGCCTATGTCTGTCCATTTGACCTGTGGAATTTCTATGAGGACTTCCCGCATGGCAGATGGCTCAACCATTCTCAAAGCCTGTTCAAAGTCCTCTTTCGTCACGATGAGCTTCTTCAATATATCCTGCGGTATCGGCGTGTTGTCTTTTATCATGTTTATGTCCGGAAGAACCCTACGCACCGCGTACATGGCTGCTTCTTTGCACAGGGCAGCTATGTCAGCACCTACGTAGCCGTAAGTTATTTCAGCTGTTTTTGTGAGGTCAACATTCTTGGCAAGAGGCATTCCTCTTGTGTGAATCTGCAGAATTTCTTTCCTGCCGTCCTTGTTAGGCACGCCAAGCTCTATTTCCCTGTCAAATCTGCCTGGTCGACGTAATGCAGGGTCTATAGAATTGGGTATATTTGTTGCCCCTATTATGATAATCTTGCCTCTGCTCTTTAGTCCGTCGAGAAGTGTGAGCAACTGTGACACGACACGCTTTTCCACTTCACCTTTTACCTCTTCTCTTTTTGGAGCAATTGCATCCAGTTCATCAATAAATATTATGCTTGGCGCATTTTTCTCAGCCTGGTCAAAAACCTTGCGGAGATTTTCTTCAGACTCGCCGTAGAACTTGCTCATGATTTCCGGGCCGTTGATTACAAAGAAACGTGCGCCGCTTTCGTTGGCAACGGCCTTTGCCAGAAGCGTTTTACCTGTTCCAGGAGGGCCATGAAGCAGAATACCGCGTGGCGGCTCTATGCCTAAGCGCTCAAAAAGCTCCGGGTGCTTTAGTGGCAACTCTATCATTTCCCTAACTTTTTTCACTTCTTCATGCAGACCGCCCAAGTCTTCGTAAGTAACTTCTGGTATTTTTTCCTCTTCCAACGGCTTTGTTGCCTGCGGCAGAAGTTCTATATCTGTTGCCCTTGTTATACGAACAGTACCTTTTGGTTCTGTATTTACAACAACGAATTTTTCTTCACCAAAAGGCGTGAACATAAAATCATTAATATCAACGCCGAAAAATTGCTCAAACAATGTTGCCTGACTTCGTCTATCTTGAACAATAGGATTAGGAATTATTATGTCGCCTGTTACTACAGGGCGCATTAAGAGATTTTGCTTAAGCAGGTTTCCGCCCATGTGAATAATTATTCCCTTGCGGGCGGGCGCTATGGTAACGGATTTGGCTTCTTTCACGTCGGATTTCTTTATCTTTATGGCCTCGCCAATACCGGCGCCGCAATTTCTTCTCTCAAGGCCGTCCATCCTTATTACGTCCAGGCCCACGTCAACTGGATAGGCCCTAACGGCTATTGCTGCTGTCTTCCTCTTACCTTCTATTTCGATAACGTCGCCTTCGCTGACGTTTATGCCCTTCATGTCCTTGGCAGAAATGCGGACGATACCTCTACCAAAATCCCCTCTTTCGGTAAGCTCGCCGACCTTGAGCTTCAAACCATTGCCGTTTTTATCACCATTTTCTTTTTCTTCTGGCATAGCTAATCACTATTTATTTTGTATATCATTTATTTATGTTAAACCTTACTGTTCATGAAACAACTGTTCTATTTTTCCCCTGTCTTTTATCATTGCCTCCATCATTTCGCACTCCACTTTGTCAGACCATTCCTGAAAGTAACTCATGACGCGGTCCATGTTTTCCATGGCTATCATAAAGGCTGAGTCGGCTATCTTCACGTGTGGTATTTCGTCGAGCAATCCCGGCCTTCTGTATTCGTACTTCTTGCCGTTTTTCGGGACTGTCTGGTTCCATCCGTGCAGCTCTTTGAAAAACTTTATTCTTTCGTAGTCGGAATCAAACTTTTCCGGATTCGTATGAAACGTAATTATCGCGACTGGCACACCATTGTTTCTAATCTCTACTCTCATTACGACACCTCAGACAAATAACTATTTGCTGAGTTAGAGTAATGTAGTATACTAAAAGTATTTAAGTTTTACGGTTGGACGTTCTGTCGAGGTAGCGGTTGGGTGATTTGTGACATGTTTATATTTAGTCTAAACAATGTAGTAAAATGAGAATTGGCGGCATACCAAACTTTTTAAGAAGTGTTTTTTTGGTCGGCGGCATTATTAATCTTATTGTAGACCTTATAATCTTTGTTGTCATTCTAATATTTTTGATCAAATTTAATGCCCCCTGGGAGATTTTTTTAATAGTCATTCTGGGCTTTGCCATTGCGATTTCTTTCAGCATACTACGCATCTACAGACTAAAGTCTCTGGATTTGTCAGTAAGGGAAATTCCAAAGCGAGTAGACGCAATGCAACCAACAGATAAATCAGAAGCAGCGTTCGAGCCTCAAAGTAACGTCGGCGGCGAAAAAATAATTGGTGCTATATATGGCATTTTATACGGCGGATGGAAAACCAATGTTCAAGTAATGGGCGTTGGCGGCATGTCACACCCTGAAAATTCTATGTTTATTACAAACAAAAGAGTAATTTTTGTGTGCGTGCCTGTCCCCGGCGGAGGGCGTTCGTTAGGTAGAATGGATTTTACTAAGATGAATGTCGCAATAAACAACGAATATATTGAAGAAGAGGGCAAAAGAATGATCGAGAATATGACGCCACAGCAAATTCTCGAATTCGATAAAAACAATTATGATATACCGCTGAATAAAATAAAAGAAATAAATTCTGGACTTTTCAAAGCCGGAATAAATTTTGTTACAACAGACGGCAAAAAATTCAGATTTTTGGTAAGGAAAAAAGAACAGATGACGGAACTTAAATTGATATTTGCCAAGTATCTACCACAAATACTAGTGAAAATATAACTGTATTTATGTTTAATTCTCTTTTGTTTTGCTGCTATTGAAAGAATGATATTATATATTCGGTGTATCAGTCGTATATAGGACAGCATCTGCGGAATGGCACTACCTTAATTGACAGTATTTACTTTCTCATGTGCTTGAAGAACTGGATCTGCCTCTCCCTTTTCAGCGCCTTTTCGTAGGAGCTGAAGATCCCGAGCTTCTTTTTGCCGTCGTGAGAGAACAGAACATACTTTTTGCCGACCTTTTTGATAACCATGCAATCACATTCTGATTATATATTTGAGCGATTTAAATCCTCTCTCGTTTTTAGTGTAAACATGAAGATGCTGACAAACAGCCCTATTGATAAACTATTGGACGGCGGGCTGGAAAAGGACGCAATAACCAATATTTACGGGCCGCCGGGCACAGGAAAAACAAACATAGCACTGTCAGCAACACTGGCGTGTTTGAAGGACAAAAAAGTTGCCTACGTGGATACAGAAGGCTCGTTTTCTCTGGAAAGATTCAAGCAGATGGGCGGAACTGAGAAGGATCTGAAAAACATAATTATGGTTCACGTGCATGACTGGAAGGAGCAGCACAAGAAGATAATGGAACTGGAAAAAATAATAGAGAAGGAAAAAGACGTAGGCCTGGTTGTTGTCGACTCGCTTGTGGCACTGTACAGGCTGGAAATGGATGAAAAGAACTTTTCTCTTGTGAACAAACAGCTGGCAACGCAGTATTCCATATTCTCAAAAATTACCAGGACAAAAAATATTCCCATACTCGTTACAAACCAAGTATACAGCAAAGGCGATGAAATAGAGATAACCAGCAGGCAGGTGGCAAGGTACTGGAGCAAGACGCTTGTGGAATTAAGGAGACTGGAAAAAGACAACCAGCGCATAGCTATCCTGAGAAAGCATCGCAGCCTGGCCGAAGGCAGAAGTATAGAGTTTGAAATAACAGAAAAAGGATTGAAGGAAACAAAGGTTTTTGGCGTTTTCTAGATCAGGCTCAGCGAGCCTTTGTAGATAAGGATTATAACGAGCAGAACTTTCAGCGGCCACAGGCCTGTCACGGCAAAGAAGATGAACAATGCGCAGATTATGTCGACCATGCCGAAAATGACGCCCACGGAGTCGGCGACACTGGCTATACCTTTTATTATCAGAACTGTTGCATGAAAATTTGTTATTATCCAGTGTATGTTGTAGATATTGAACAGTATTATCAGTGCGCTCAGGATGTCAATTATGCCCAGCACTTTTAGCAGCATGAAAATGCATTAACAGAAAAGCGTTTAAGGGTTATGGTAGCGATGGATTCTAATAAGTTGCTACAACATAAATTTTCAGCAAGGGAAGAGGCAACATGAAAATTCTATTAATCCAGCCACCGATGACGTTATTGAAGAACGAAATCAAGTCGGTGGTATTTCCGCTGGGTCTGGCATACATAGCCGCCAGCCTGGAAAAGAACGGGTATGAAGTAGAAGTAATGGATTGCGTGGTACTGGAGCAAAGAAATCATATAGAAAGGGACGGCATGATTCATTTTGGTCTGGACTGGCCAGAAATATCAGAAAGAATTGAAAAAAGCAATCCTGATGCGATAGGAATAAGCTGTCTTTTCTCGTCACAGTCGTCAAATGCCTACAAGGTAGCTGAATTGGCCAAGCAGTGGAATCACAAGGTTCCGACAATCATGGGCGGGGCGCACCCAAGCAGTATTCCCAAGGAGGTTCTTACGAATAAAAATATAGATTATATTGTCCTTGGTGAAGGCGACGAAACAATAATACACCTTGTTAAAAACCTTCACAGCTTTGAGCATCTGAAGAAAATAGATGGCATAGGTTTCAAGCACGACGATTCTATAATTATAAACCCAAAAACGAAATTCATAGAAAATATAGACGACCTTCCTTTTCCAGCAAGGCATCTGTTCCCGATGGAGCTATATTTTGAATCTGAATACGGGCACGGAACAGACCTGATGCGCAAGCCGCTGTCGTCGATGATTACCAGCAGGGGATGCCCCTATATGTGTGTTTTTTGCTCTGTGCATACTGTATGGGGAAGGAACTACCGCCCGAGAGATCCAAAGAAGGTGGTAGACGAAATAGAGTTGCTGGTTAAAAAATTCGGTGTAAGGGAGATACATTTTGAAGACGACAATCTTACACTAAAAAAAGACCGCACGATAGCAATATGCAAGGAGATAATAAAAAGAAAGATAGATTTGAAATGGACCACTCCCAACGGCGTTGCGCTGTGGACTCTGGACAAGGAAGTGCTTGTCTGGATGAAGAGGGCCGGATGCTACAAACTGTGCTTTGGAATTGAATCAGGCGACATGGAAACGCAGAAATTCATCAGAAAACATGTGCCGCTGGACAGGTGCAAGGAAATTGTAAAAGAAGCAAATAAACTGGGCATATGGACGCACGGCTTTTTTATTATCGGCTTCCCGTTTGAAAACACAAGATCCATCCACAATACAATAAGATACGCAATTGATAGTAATCTGGATTTTGCATCGTTTTTCCTAGCCACGCCATATCCGAAAACAGACCTGTATACCATTATGGATGAAAGGGGCATGATAAAAAATCTCACGTGGGACACGCTAAGGGTGTCGGCTGCATCCATCAACACCGAATATTTTACCAGGGGTGAACTAAGGGGATTGCAGAGGGAGATGTTCAAGGAATTCGTCGCCATGAAGTTCCTGAGGATATTTAACCCCGTAAAGCTTGGCATTCAGATACGAAAATTAAACAGCAAGGATGACATACGCTTCATTATCAGGTATATCAGAAGGTTCTTCCAGATAGTCAACGACAATTAGGAATTGATGTAATCTTTTTTTGAGAGCATGCGCTTCCAATCGTATTCTGCAGCTAATTTTTTCTCTTCCTTTATCTTTGAAGAATAGATTTTTTTGTTTTTGAGCAAAAGGCTGATTTTATTGGTAAGGTCATCGACGTCGTTCTGCCTGAATATTTCCCCGCCTTTTCCGTTATTTGTTATTTCTATGAACGGTTCTATGTCGGATATCACGTAGGGCAGGTTAAGCGCCATGGCTTCTACTACCGTTATGCCAAACCCCTCCAGTGTGGACGGATTAACAAAAATATGGCATTTCTTGACTTCCTTTAGCAGGTCTTCATGATTTTTTATATTGCCCAGAAAATGAACATTTGGTTCTAAGCGCAAATCTTTTGCAATTTTTTTTAGCCCTTCAATTGCAGGCCCGGAACCTATAATTTTACACTGGATATCCGGAAAATATTTTTTGAGCTCTGCCACAGAATTGACAAGGACGCCCAGGTTCTTTTGTTGGCCGACCCTCCCGAAATAACATATTGTCGGTTTCTTTTCTTTTACAGCCTTTATTTTTCTAAATTTCTCAAGGTCTATCCCGTTGTGGAGAACCCTTATCTTTCCCTCTTCTATTCCACGGCTGACCAGTTTGCTCTTGGTGAAGGCGCTGACTGAAATTATCTTATCCCAGTCCAATTTCAGCGAGAACCTTTCCCACAATTCTCCAAAAATCCCGGTAAATATTCCCTTGTTTTTTATCCAGGTGGTAGTCCAGGTTTCATGCCAGGTAGCAACTTTTCTTGCGTTTAGCTTTTTGCCTAGAAAATATGCAGACGGATAGGTTATGAATGACGCGCCTTCCACTACTTCCACGTTTTCGATGGTTTTTCCAACGTTGTAAAGTGACCAGGAAAATAACAGCCTTTTTGTTATCTTGCCCTTGCTGGAATAGGGGATGGTTGGTCCGCAGCGAATTATCCTTGCATTGAAGATCTTTGACGTTCTTTCCTGCCCGGGCTGATGGGAGCACAATACTGTAACTTTGTGGTGCCTGGACAATTCCTTGACTATGTGAAAGCAGCGGGATTCCACGCCTCCGGTAATCTCGGCATTTTCAGATTCTGGAAAATACTCTGTTAATAGAAGGTAATTCATTGCTTATCACAATCAAATCTAGTTCCCTATGTTTTTTAATATCTAATTCTGGCCAGGAATCTTAAACCAACGGTTCAAGGACGAGAGTTCCAGGAATCATCTTCTTCAGGTCTTCGGCATTTGCATTTATGCCCGTTATTCCATATTTGTCAGAATTGTAATGCATGGGCACGACTATCTTTGGGGCAAAGGAATTTGCTGCATCTGCAGCTTCTTTCACGTTCATGGTATAGTAGCCGCCCACCGGCAACAGAGCGATATCTATGTTTTTCAAATCTTTCATCTCTTTGATGCAGTCTGTGTCGCCGGCATGGTATATTCTCACGCCTGTGTCGACAACAAAGCCCACGCCAAGGCCTTTTGGATGGAACTTCTTGTTGACGTTGTAGGCTTCTACGACTTCTATCTTTACGCCGCTGACAGATACCGTGTCGTCGGGTCTTACGACTTTGCCAAAGCCGGATTTTTTTATTACGCCAGCCGGGCCAAAAAATTCTGTTTTTTCAGATGTTATAGAGTTTATCTTGTCCATGTCAAAATGATCAAAATGCTCGTGCGTAATGAGAATTACATCGGCTTTTTCCGGATTGTCATGAAGAACAAACGGATCAATATATATTTTCTTATCGGCGTTTTCTATTAGAAATGACGCGTGACCTAACCAGGTTATCTTCATGTCTTTTACTTTGAGTCCGTGCATAGTACCACAATTTTAAGAATTAATTTATACCTTTGCTTTTGCAGAATGCATCTTCATATGCAGTGTTAACGCGCGCTTGGACTTGAACGACTTCTGACACTCACTGCATTTCAACTGTTCTGCAAGCTTGCTGGATGCACGGCTTTCCTGCTGGACTTTTTTAAGACGGGCCTTGTCAAGCCAGTCTGCCTTTGTTTTGCATGTCGGGTCCAGGCACATGCGGAACGGCCTCTTGCCAGCTGGCTGGACATGTATCATGGGTGTCTTGCATTCTGGGCAAATATTATCTG
The DNA here is from genome assembly GCA_026397375.1 of Candidatus Aenigmatarchaeota archaeon. Taxonomy (GTDB): domain Archaea; phylum Aenigmatarchaeota; class Aenigmatarchaeia; order GW2011-AR5; family GW2011-AR5; genus JACPVU01. The sequence goes on from JAPLUZ010000022.1 coordinate 92,050, forward strand.
TGGACATGATCACCCCCTCGCGTGGCAGCGGGAATCCGGTTCTGCAGCCTTTTTTGTAACCAGAACATCCGACAAAGCGTTTTCCTGTGCGCCAGTTCTTCATGACCTTTAGCGTACCGCCACAGGAGTTGCATTTTCCCAATATACTCTGCTTGTCCTGCGTTGCTATGACGGCCTTTGTCAGTTCTTCTCCAATTTTCAATTCTTTCTTTCTGAAATCTTCTGATATAACAATGATACGCTTCTTGACTTCTTCCATGACGTCCTCGCGCTTTGCTTTGCCTGCTTCTATCTTGTCTGTCATCTCTTCCATGCTTTTTGTTAATTTTTCAGAAACAACATCCGGTGTGTATTTTTCCAGGATGTTTGCCAATTGAGTACCAAGTTCGGTGACTTCTATGCTCCTGCCTATGATGTAGCCACGGTTGTAAAGGATCTGCAATATCTGCGCCCTTGTGGCTTTTGTGCCAAGACCGCGGGCTTCCATTTCCTTCAATACAGAGCCCTGGGAGAAGCGGGCAGGCGGTTGCGTTTCTTTGTCAAGCATGTTTGCCTTTTTCACTGTCAGTTTGCTGCCCTGCTTTATATCAGGAAGCAGTATTTCTTCGCGCTGCGCATATTTGCCATAGAGTGCTGTCCAGCCTGCTTCCACTGTCTTCTTTCCGGATATGCAGAAAATTTCATTATTAATATCAAGCACGATTTTCTGGCTTTCGCGCTTGGCAGGGTCGCCAAATACAGCAAAAAATCTTCTTACAATCAGGTCATAAACTTTTTGCTGCTTGCCGCCTATTTTCTTGTAAACACCTGTTGGATAGACGGCGGGATGGGCAGAATCAGTTTTGCTGCCTTCCTCCGGCTTCAGGTCTCTGCTAAGCAGGAATTTTGCATCTTTCTCATAGGACTTTATTTTTGATATGCCTGTAATTATTTTTTTGTAATTGATGTCCTTCGGCAATTTCTCCGAGGACGTTCTTGGATAAGAAATAAGACCCGCCTGATATAAGGATTCGGCTATGCTCAGGCCCTGCTGCGGGCTGTATCCGAAATAGCGGTAAATATCAGCCAACAGCGCTGTTGTATTATATGGCTTTGGCGGTTTCTGCGTCATTAATTTTGTTTCTATATTTTTAACAATAGCCGGGCCGGACTTTACTTTGCCAAATATTTTTTCAGCTTCTCCCTTGTTCCAGAGCTTGCCTTTGGCGTACAGAGCAGGCAGGATTTGCTTGCCTATCCGCACATCCAGAGCAATTTCCCAGAAAGGTTCAGGCTTGAATGCCTTTATTTTCTTCTCATGCTTTGACAACATGTGCAGTACAGGACCCTGGACACGGCCTGTGGACAAAATGCGGAATCTTTTTGCAGAAGCCTTTATGGCCAATGTTAATGCTCTTGTGAGGGAAATGCCCCAGTAAAAATCAAGATAGTGCCTTGCTAGGCCAGACTCGATCAGGTTCTTGTTCAACTTTGTCAAATGCTCATAGCTGTCCAGAAGCTCTTCCTTTGTCATTGTGGAGAACTTCATTCGCAATGCATCCTTGCGACCAAGTATCAGTTTCAGGATGTTGTAGCCTATGACCTCTCCTTCGTCGTCGTAGTCAGTAGCTATAATAACATCGCCGGAGTCCTTTGCCAGTTCTTCTATGTTTCTATAGTAGGGCTCGGAAAAAGAAGCAAACTTATTTGCCTTGAAGGAAGGGACCCACTCCACGTTGAATACGGGGTAGTACCAGCCCTTGTCACTTTGCTTCAAAGTAAATAAATGGCCAACAGCGGGAACTACAACAAATTTTTTGCCGTCTTTTTTGAATTCGTAGTAGAATGCCTTTTCACCGACTTTCTTTGGTTCATCGTCTGCCAGGGCTTCGGCCACTGCTTTTGCCGCTGTAGGCTTTTCGCATATGATGAGCGTATGAGTCAATTTCATCACCGAAATTAGTGGATGTAATATAAGTAGAAAGGTTTATATACCTAAGGAAGATTTTCCAGTAGAAAAGAAATAAAAGCGTTACTTTTTTGCTATTTTGCGTTTGGCACAGGGCAATATACGTATTCTAAAATTATCCCGTCTGGGTCCGGGAAGAAGCAGGCGTAGTATCCTTTGCAGTATTCCGGATATTCCATTGGCGTAAATGCTTCGTAATTATTCTTCACAAGGAATTCATATAATCTGTCTACGTCTTTTCTTGATGATGCAGTAAATGCTATGTGATCCAATCCTGTTCTCTGCCTGTCGAACCTTACTTTCTTTGTGCCCTCTTGCAATTCGAATGTCCAGTCTTTCGTGCCGAACATCACTATGCGCCCGTGCCAGGCAGAATTTTTGCCTGCTTCAAAGACCTTTTTCAATTTGAAGAATTTGAATAATTTTGAGTAAAACAATTTAGAACGATTGAAGTTCGTAACGGTAATTTTGAAGTGATCTATGCTTACAGTCATTTTCCGATCCTCTTGAATCCTGTATAGGGCTGCAGGGACTTCGGCACGTTAATTGTTCCGTCTTCATTCTGGTGATTCTCTAAGATAGCGACAATTGTCCTGCTCGTTGCTAAAGCCGTGTTGTTTAATGTATGGACAAAGCCGGCCGGGGCAAGGCCCTCTTTTTCCCGGTACTTTACGTTCAATCTTCTTGCCTGGTAATCAGTGCAGTTTGAATTTGAACCGATTTCCCTGTATTCGCTGTCGGCCATTAGGAATTCGGTATCGTACTTCTTTGCAGCAATGCTGCCTATGTCGCCGGTGCACACGTTAACAACGCGGTACGGTATCTCCAAAGCTTCATACAAATCTTCAGAATTCTTTTGCAGTTCTTCGTGAATCTGCCATGACTCATTGGGCATGCAGAAAACAAACTGTTCGACCTTGTTGAACTTGTGCATTCTGAATAATCCTTTTGTGTATTTTCCGTGGGCACCTACCTCCTTGCGGAAGCACGGGCTTACGCCTGCCAGCTTTATCGGCAGATCATCTTTGTTGAGGATCTCGTTCATAAACATGGCTGCCATTGGATGCTCAGATGTGGCTATCAAGTATAAGTCTTCTCCTTCTATTTTGTACATGACATTCTCGAAATCGGCTATGTCTACAACGCCTTCGTAGGGATGTCTTTGCATCATGAGTGGCGGGTCTATAATTGTGAATCCGCGGTCACGCAACATATCTAAAGCGAAGCGCTGCACAGCCATGTCAAGAAGCGCAAGCTCGTTCTTGAAGTAAAAGAATCCGTGGCCTGCTATTTTTGCCGCACGCTCGGCGTCGATAAGATTTAAATTTTCCAAGAGTTCCAGATGATTCTTCGGCTGAAAGCCCCATTCTTTGCCGCCCCATCGCTTGACTTCCTTATTGTCGTGGTCGTCTTTGCCAACAGGCACACTTTTATCGAGCAGATTAGGTATGCGCAAAAGCAAATCTTTGCATTCTGTTTCCAATTCTTCCAGTGCGTGCTCCTTTTCCTTTATTCTCTGCGGTATCTCCTTTACTTCATTAAGCAAGGAAGAAACATTCTGGCCCGACGCCTTTGCCTTGGAAATACTTTCTGTCACTTCGTTTCTCTTCCGGCGCAGGGCTTCAACTTCCTGGATGATATCACGTTTTTCCTTATCCTTTTTTATCAGATTATGCAGGAGCTCTATTTTCTCAGGGTCGTTCCTACGCTTAAGATTTTCTTCAATGATTTCGTGCGCGTCCCGAATGAGCTTTATGTCTAACATACCAATCACTTCTTACCAAGGATCTTTAATGCCTGAAGTGCAAAAAATCTTACGTCAGGCGTAGTTTTTAGTTCCTTATCTATGATTTCTTTGGCTGTGAACCATTTTATTTCATTATGTTCCTTGTCGGCGAGCTTTACTTTGTCACTTTCTGAGTAGGCGAAGTAGGAAAGGTTTAGGTGCCTGTGCCTCTCGTTAAATTTATGTATCTCGATGAACTGCGGAACCGTCAGGGGCTTGCTGGTTTCAGACATCTTATCGTGGCGCTTTCCGTATAATTTTACGTCCAGGCCGCACTCTTCTTTTATTTCCCTGATGAGCGCGTCGTCGGTATCCTCGTGCAGCTCCACGTGCCCGCCAACTGGCAGCCACATGCTGAGTATTTTATGGTTAACCAGCAGCACTTTATTTTTATTGACTATGAAGGCCGAAACGGTCAGGTCTATCAGGTCGTGGATGTGCGGCATACTAAACCATTAGAATTAACTTTTATATCTTAAATTCAAATCTTTATTATGCACAGGTCACTCATTCTGATAGCAAAGATACCAAGAGGAAAAGTAACAACATACGGCGAATTAGCAAGGATTACAAAGTCTTCTCCCCGGGCAATAGGCCAGGTAATGAGAAGGAATCCAAGGCCTGACCTTTATCCGTGTTATAAAGTAATAAGCAGTACAGGGCGGATAGGCGGGTATGCCGGCTGCGTAAAAGGCAGGATGATAAATAAAAAAATTAAACTTCTCAAGAAAGACGGAATAGAAATCAAAAACGGGAAGATAGATTTAAAGAAATACTTGCACAGGTTCTAGCGTGTCGTCTTCTCGGATTTAACAAAATCTGCCATATCCTTTGCCTTGCCAGTTGAGAAATGCTTTCTGACCGGCTCAAGCATCTTGTTGATGTACAGGGCTGTAGCGGCTTTCAAATCCATTGGGTGGAGCTTGCCTTCTTTGAAGTCCTTTGCGAGGTCGTCGAAACTTGCGTAGGCGACGTCACCGCCGAACCTTGACGAGCGCTCTATCTTAACTTCAGGGAATGAAGGGAATATTATGTATTTCATGTATTCAATCATTGGATTTTCTTCTATGGTCACAGGGCAGTAGGCTTTGCTTATTTTTCTTTTTACTTCTGCTTCGCTGTCGGTCATGAATATTGCAGAATCAGGTATACTCTTGCTCATCTTCATGGCTATTGCCTTTTCCACAGGGTCGGCTATGTCAGAAGGCGGCTTGTTGAGTCCCATGAGCATATGCCCGCTTACAACAACAGGAGTCCAAAGACCAAGCTTTGGTCCTACCTCGCGGGCAAGCATATTGACCTTTCTCTGGTCCATTCCTAAGTTGGTAATGTCAGCTTTCAAATGAAAAATGTCAGAAGCCTGCATGCACGGATAGAAAATCTGGGCGGCACTCAATGTATCTTTTTCGCTTCTTCCCATGATCTGAGAGCAGCGGACAATTCTTTGAACGGTATTGTTTCTTGCTATATTCACGGTGCGTTTCCAATATTCTTTTTCGGCAATAGCATCGCTGGCCCACAGAAATTCAACGTCCTTGACCTGCATTCCGCAGGCTTTCCAAACTTCTATCTGATATTCACCGACCTGCTTTATCTTGTCGAGGTCGCCGCCCATTTTGTTGTTCATCCAGCCGAACCAGTCAGCCACCCAAAACTTGAAATGCACGCCAGCTTTTAGCATCTTGTTCGTATTTATGGAGCGGAAAAGTCCCTGGGCAATATGCAGCTGGCCGCTGGGCTCAAAGCCGTCGTAGGCAATTGGATGGTCTTTTGTCTCCAGAAGGTGCTTCAATTCACCGATAGTTATGACCTCTTCGCCTGTGCTTGCTATGAGGTCCATCTTTTCTTCCAGATCCATATAATCACTATTGTTATTTTTCTTATTATACTATAAATATAAACAAGAAACAAAGATTGATTATGAAAATAAAAATTCTCGGGTCGGGCCAGGAAGTTGGAAGGAGTGCAATACTGCTGGAAAGCGAAAAATCTGTGATGATGGATTTCGGCGTCAAGATAGAGCCGGAGCCGCCGCAGTATCCGCACGCCGAGAAAGTGGATGCGGCTGTTATATCCCACGCACACCTTGACCACATAGGCGCATTGCCCCTATTATGTAAACGGTCGAAACCACACATTTTCATGAATGATATTACTCTGGAATTAGGCGTGATGCTGTTAAAGGACTCCATGAAGGTAGGCCACATAGAAGGCTATGACACGCCTTTCGGCAACAAAGATATGAGAAAGGCTATAAAAAATACGAAGATAGTGACCCAGAGGGACAAGTTTAAGGTGGGCGACACGACTTTTAGTTTGTGGCCGTCGGGTCATATACCAGGAAGCAGCGCAATACTTGCAGAAGGCAGAAAAAGAATTTTCTACACATCTGACATACAAACGACGGACAGTCGGCTTCTGAAAAAGTGCCAGCTGCCGCAGAATGTGGATACGCTGGTAATAGAAAGCACGTACGGAATGAGAAACAGACTGCCTAGGGAACAACAGGAGCAACTGCTTATAGAGTCTGTTGAGGAGGCTTTGTCCAACGACGAAGTTGTTCTAATGCCAGTTTTCGCCGTTGGCCGGGCGCAGGAAGTAATGATGATGCTCGAAAAATATGCAAGCAAGATAGTCATGGACGGCATGGCACGACTTGCTAGCGATATAATTGCTGATTACAGCTATTATCTAAGGGAGCCGGGCAGGTATAAGGCCATGCTAAAAAAAATAAAATTTGCAAGAACCGATGAAGACAGAAAGAAAGCAGTGGAAAAGAATTCTATAATAATATCATCGGCAGGCATGCTGGGCGGCGGGCCTGCTGTTTCCTACCTTAGGCATATAAGGGGAAGGGAAAACTCAAAGGTCATATTTTCCGGATTTCTTGTGGAAGACACCCCGGGCAGAGGCCTAATAGAAACGAAAATATTCAAGACCGCTGAAGAAGAGTTCAATGTGAAGTGTGATTTGTACCAATTAGAATTAAGCGGGCACGCTGACAGAAAAGGTCTCATGGAGATCGTAAAGCGCACAAACCCAAAGCAAGTCATATGCGTGCACGGCGACCGGTGCAAAGACTTTGCCAAGGATATAGAAGAGCACTTTGGCGTGCAGGCTTTCGCGCCAAAGAACGGGGAAGTTATCAAAATTTAGAGAACTATTTCCATCAATGATCCTGGCTTACCTTCAAGATAATTTGGCAGGCACTTTTTTATTTTGAAGCCCCATCTTTCGTAGACTGGTGTTGTTGCAAATCCTATCGATGTATTTTCGTCGCTTCCGACAAGCCATATTTTTCTGCAGCCTAAATCTCTTGCAATTTCTACAAGGCTATCTATCAGTTTATGAGAAATTCCTTTACCTCGATATGCCTTGTCAACTTGAAGGCTGTAGATGTAGAATATGGGTCCATTTTTCTTGAATACACGCTCAAAGGGAACTAGATCAGAAAATTTTCCTACTTTTATATCACCGATACGTGCGCTGTTGACGAATCCTGCAATTTTATTATTAATTTTGGCAACCAGAAAACCTTCCGGAAACAGTTTTATTCGCGTGGTCAGGGAATCCTTTGTTGCCGCATCTGAATGCCATATTTTGGTTTCAATCTGATATAGCTCATCCAAGTCGGCGAGATTTGCTTGTTTTATGTCCATTCTATACAAGAAGAATTCAAACTTTAAGAACAGCTTGCACCATCTTGATATTATGATAGAAATCGATGGCTCGTATGGAGAGGGCGGTGGGCAGATAATAAGAACCGCGCTAGCGCTATCGGCTTTGACGGAACAAGCTTGTCGGATAAAAAACATAAGAAAGGGAAGGCCCAACCCCGGCCTGCAGAACCAGCACCTTGCTGCAGTAAGTGCCATGCAGGAAATTTGCAACGCAGAAGTTAGTGGCAACAAATTAGGATCAACTGAGCTAATATTTTCGCCGAAGGATCTTCGCTTCGGTGCTGTGGACATAAGCATACCAACGGCAGGATCTGTTGGACTGGTATTGCAGCCGATAATGATAGCAGCCAGCCATGCAAAAAATGACATAAACATAAAAATAGACGGCGGCGCAACGCATGGCAAATGGGCACCGCCTATCAGTTACATTAAGGAAGTCTTGCTGAACCATCTTACAAAGTTTGGCTACAAGGCATCGATAGAAATAGAAAGATACGGCTACTATCCGCGAGGCGGGGCAAAGCTAGAAATGGTTATCCAGCCGTGTAAGCTGGGAAAAATAAATCTTACTGAAAGCGGAAAGGTAAAGGAAATATTCGGCTACTCTCATGCTTCGCTGCACCTGAAAGAAAAAAAAGTAGCTGAAAGGCAGGCCATGGAAGCTGCAACAATTCTGAATAAAATATTCGGCACGAAAATTTCTATTGATGCTAATTATTACGACACACTTAATCCTGGCTCTGGGATAGAAATTTTCGCAAGGATGGAAAAAACAATTCTGGGCAGCGATGCCCTGGGCGAGATAAAAAAGTCTGCAGACGAAGTTGGCACAGAAGCTGCAGAAAAGCTGGTTGAGCAGATAAACAATAATGGCGCAGTTGACGAATACGCAGAAGACCAATTGCTTCCATACATGGCCTTGACTGGCGGCGAGATAAAGGTCGGCAAGTTAACAGAGCATGCAAAGACAAACATGTGGGTCATTGAGAAATTTTTGCCGGTAAAGTTCGAAGTTGACGAAGAAAGCAAAATAATAAGATGCAATAAGTAGCAAAAAAATTAGCAGCTTATGCCGAAATGCTTGCAGAATTCTTTGTATGATAATGTGTTAAGAATATCTTTCTTCTGAGTCCACGCCCTGCGGGCGACGGCTACGCCCAATTTCATTGCTTTTAACGGGTCGGCAGAATGGGCATCTGTGTTTATGACAAGCTTGCAGCCGTCTTCTAGGGCAGCCTTTGCATTAACGTCATTTAGATCCAGGCGGTTTGGCTGGGAGTTGATTTCCATTACGGTGTTTGTCTCTAAAGATTTCTTTATTATTTTTTGTATGTCCAAGGTGGCGCCTTCCCGTCTGTCGATGAGGCGGCCCGTAGGATGGGCAATTATATCCACGTTTGGATTCTCCATAGCCTTTATTATGCGCTGAGTATTTCTTTCTATCGGACCTTTCAATGCCGAATGCAAAGCTGCAAAAACAAGATCAAATTTCTTTAACGCTTCATTGGATACGTCAAACCTGCCGTCGACCCTTATGTCGATTTCAGCGCCGTGAAGTATGTGTATACCTGTTTTGTCCTGTACTTTTTCTATTTCCTTTCTCTGTTTGTCTATATCTTTCTCGGAAAGGGCGCTAGCTATTTTCAATTTTCCGACGTGATCGGTTATGCAAATATAATCATAACCCAGCTGCTTCGCGGCCAGAGCCATTTCTTCTATCGTATTCAAACCGTCGCTCCATTTTGTGTGCATATGTAAATCAGCGACTACGTCGCTATAGGAAATTATTTTTGGCAGGCTATGCTTTTGCGCGAGCCGTATTTCACCGTGCTCCTCTCTCATCTCTGGCTCGATATACTGCATGCCCAGAGCCTTGTAGACTTCTTCCTCGGTGCAGCCGGCAATCATTTTGTTTCCGCGGAACAGACCGTATTCTGACAGCTTCAGCTTCTTGGCTATGGCTACTTTGCGGAGCTCGATGTTGTGCTCCTTTGACCCAGTAAAGTAAAGCAAAGCTGAACCATATTCATTTTCTTTCAGAACTCTTAGGTCGACTTGAATATTATTATAGTGAACACTGACCTTTGTTGGACCTTTTACTATGACGTCTGCCACACCAGGCATTTTTGTGAAGTGATTGATGACCTTGTTGGGTTGACTGGATGTAACAAGTATGTCTATGTCTCCAATAGTTTCTTTCTTGCGGCGCAATGAGCCGGCATATTCAGCTTTGTGGACATAGCCTAACTTCCTAAGGTTGTTGATGATATGCTCAGCCATTGGTAGAGCAACACCCAATAACATTCTTTGTTTTGCTTTTTTGGAGAACTCTATTCCCTTCAATATGTTTTGCTCTGTTTTTTCACCCATGCCAGCCAGCTTTCTTATCTTGCCGGCTTTTGCTGCAGATTCCAGATCTTTGACTGTTTTTATTTTCAGTTTATCATAAAGCATCTTTACTTTCTTTGGTCCGAGGCCTTCTATGTTCATCAATGACTCAAAGTCCATGGGCATTTTCTTTTTCATTTTTTCAAGATACTCGGACTTGCCGGTTCTGAGAAATTCATCAATGTGCTCGGCGATGCCCTTGCCAACGCCGGGTATTGTATTGAGCGTGTTTTCTTTCCACAGGTCCTCTACGGGCTTTGAGAAGTTTTCTATGTTCTGCGCCGCACGACGATAGGCAACTACTTTGAAGATCATTTCGCCTTTCAGCTCTAGCAGGTCTGCTATCCCGTATAGAAGCTGAGCGACTTCCTTGTTGTTCATAATAATACATAATGAAAGTACCTTAAGAAATTATCTAAGAAAAAGGAATTCTTAGTAATTTTTTATTTTCAGTAGAAATCGTAATTTATAAAGCGCTTTTCGCCGAAGTGGGCGATCATCTGCTTGATATGAAAAGAAATGCCGCCTATCTTTGGTGGGCCGTGGCCCGGAAGCAGATAGTGTATATTGTAATTCAGCAGCTTCTGCAAAGACTCGAACATCTTTTGACGGTCGCCGCCTGGCAGGTCAAAGCGGCCTATGCTGCTCTCAAACAAAGTGTCGCCGGAGATCAGTATACGCTTGTCCTTTTCATACAGGCATATGGACCCGGGGGTGTGGCCTGGCGTATGCACCACAGTGAAAGAGAAGTTCTTTGTTTTGATTACAGAGCCTTCCTTTAGTGTTTTGTCCACGGTGATCACGCGGGGCGTTACATTGAATGCTTCTGCAAGGGTGTAGCCTTTTTCCAGATAGGGCTTGTCATTCATGTGGATCATGATTTCGGCTTTTAGCCAATTTCTAAATTTCGAAGAAGCTCCGGTATTGTCGAAGTGATGATGAGTATTGACAATAGTCTTTATTTTATAAGAATCATATCTGCTTTCTATGTCATTTTTCATGTCGGCAAAAAACATGCCGGTGCCTGTATCGACGAGGACTTCGCCGTCTATGAGATATATATTGGGTTCGTTTTCCATGCCGCCGAGAACGTCTATGCCGTTACAGATCTGCATGATAACCATAGGCAGCGGTTTCTTAAATTGATTTTTCCAAAGAAGTACGTAATTGAATTGTAATTGCTTAGAACTGCGTTAGTTTACCACCAGCTCTCTTCCTATCAAGTCATGGGCATTTATCGAAAAAAGATGGTTGTCATTTTTGAAAACAATTATGTTACCCTTGGCAGCCACGCAGGTGCCTTCTATCTTCATTTCGTCCTTCAGGGAAAGGATTTTCGGGCCATACGTCACATTGATGAGGCGGTAGTAGTTGCGCAGGTCGTATA
>JAPLUZ010000075.1 GCA_026397375.1 Candidatus Aenigmatarchaeota archaeon
GTACTTGAGACCATAGAGATCAGATCCAGCAAAAAACTAATGGCAAGCCTAAAACGGTCTGAACAGGATATAAAGAAAGGACGTGTAAGAAAACTCGATGACTTAAACGATATAAAGAAGTGGTAGACATCGTCGAGATAGAATATACGGATGAATTTAGGAAAGCTGTTTCTAAGATTCGCGATAGTGCAACACGAGAAAGACTGGTCAAGATCATAGCTAGAATCGAGGCTAATCCGGACATCGGCAAACCTTTAGCCTACGAGCTTGCAGGACTAAGAAGCCTGCGTCTGCCTCCTTTTCGGATCATCTATGATCACAAAGACGATAAGATAACTCTCCGTACATTCGAGCACAGGAAGAGCGCATATTGAATATAAGCAGCGGAACGACAAATGAATTTTTGCATTAATTTCAATAAGTTATTTATATGCCGTGAACCCATAATTTAAATCAAGTGATATTATGTTTTTCAAGAAAAAAGACGCACCTATATTGCAGGAAATAAAGAATGCTATGAATGAACAGGAGGAATTTCCAACGATAAAGCAGATAGGTAATCTTCCTCCAAAGCCGCAGATTCCTACAATGCCAAATTTGCCTGTAATGGACAAACCAGTAGAAAGAGATGCATCGGCCCCATTGTTCGTAAAGGTTGACAAGTACAGGGAGATCCTGAAGGGTCTGCAGGAAATGAAGTTATTCGTATCAGGCGTAAAGCAGACCTTTACTGTGCTGCAGGAAATAGAGTCTATAAGGGCTGATACCATAAACATCATGCGCGCCACAGTGCAGAGACTGGAAAAGTCACTTACAGAAATAGATGCAAATCTGCTACGTCCAAAGGGCGTTTCTTTGCATGAAATGGGTGTTGCCGGTGTCGAGGTCCGCCACCTGGAAAACACGCTAACTGATCTGCAGAAACAGATGTCTGTTTTAAGGAGTGAAATGGAAGGCCTCCGCTAAAGGTTCTGTTTTATTCTTTCAGCAGTTTCATTGATTATCGCTATGTCTGGTTTCACTTTATGTTTTTCTGAGTATTTTTTTAGCCTGTTTAATTCTGTAGAGTATTCCCTGCCGCAGCCTTCTCCAAGCGTTATTATGTGCGTATGAAAATGGTCAGGAAATGATGCACCCGAGGCTTTTCCGACGTGGCTTTCTATAAGATAACCTTGCAACATGCCGGATCTTTCCAGCGCCCGCAACATCTTGAAAATCACTTCGTCATGCGAATTTCTTGCATATTCGGGCAATGATTGAAAATCAGGATAGTGTCCTTTCGGCGCAACCAGCAGCTGGACGTATTTTGGTGGGTCCACAACGGGATCTATGGCAGGCAGAACCATCCAGTTAAAATATTCTAGTATTTTATCTGACTTTATTTCTCCCCTGGCGATTTTGCAGAATATGTCCTGAGGTTCCATAAAAAACAGTATCTACGCTGTTTATTTAAAAACAAAAAGAAGATTGGATTAATAATGCGAGGGTAGCCAAGCCTGGTCAAAGGCGCAAGCGTCATTGAGTGAGTATAAGCGTATGCTTAGATGACTGTGAGACTCAAGTAACTAACCTATCCACTGACGATAAGTAAAAATATCGTTATTGAGATATCTTGTCGGTTAGTCCGTTCGTCGGTTCGAAAGCATGAAGCGCTTTGCGCTTCAGCCGATAATCCGACCCCTCGCATCCTTCCTAAAGCTTTATATATCTAGTAAGATAATTCTTACTTGTAAGAATATGGTGATAAAGATGAATGATATCAAAACAGTAAAGATCAGTGACAAAGGTCAGATTAGTATACCCAAAGATATAAGAGAAAATATGAAACTGAAACAGGGCGAAACCCTGATTCTTCTGAGCGACGGTAATAGGATAGTTCTTGAGAAAACTGACCGCATAGCTAGGAACCTTAAGGATAACGAAGGAAAGAAAACAATGATCATGTCGGAACAGACATTAAAAAAAGACTGGGATAATGATTATGACGAACGCTGGAACCGTTGTTGAGCAAAGATCTATAATACTGGTGCCTTTTCCTTTTTCTGACTTGTCAAGCAGCAAGAAGAGACCCGCCCTTGTTATCTCAAATACAGAATTCAACAAAAAGAATGAGGATGTTGTGTGCTGCCTCATAACGTCCAACCCAAAGACAGAGAATGCCATAAAAATCACCAACAAAGACATGGAGACAGGACATTTGGACTTTGACAGCTTTGTAAAGCCCCAGCGCATGTTCACCGTAAGCAAGACGATAATTTACAAGACCCTTGGAAAACTAAACAAAAATAAATGTCTTCTGACAGCCAATGAAATCGGCGGGCTTGTTAAGGTCCGCTGAGCGCTTTTTCATTCCTTTTTAAAGCTTTCTATTATATTTACTGTAAAGTAGTAACATTACGTACATTATACGTTATTACAAATAGGGATAGGCATGAAAGGCGAGAACGAGTTCGTAAAATTCCTTGTGGCGGGTTTGGTGATACTAGCCGTACTTATGGCTATTTTCAATTTATACGTACAATACAGCGGTCCTGCTTGTTGCACAAACCAGACACCGGGATATATAGAGGCTGTAAAGACCTTCCCTGTACCGCAGTTTTCTGCATCTAATATGATTGAAACTAAGACAACTGAACTGGTTAGCAGGCATGTTTATAGCGGCCTGCTCTTTGGCGAGGACAAGATAGTTTATGATCTGAGCAAGTCTGCTCTGCAGGATGTTAAGATAAAATTCAAGATCACTTCTACCAATGAATTAGGTCGCCTAATGATAAAGGTAAATGACAACCTAATTGAAAACAAAGTTTTCTCTCCTGGCGAATATGAGATAAAAGTTCCAAGCGAACTGATATCAGACCGCATGATTATTACCATAGAGGCCGATTCGTCTTACTGGAAAATATGGGCCCCAACATTGTACAGAATAACAGACGCATCTATTACATTCACAAGTTACTTTTCAGAAGCAAGCCAGTTCAAGTTCTACCTTGGCGAGGAATACATGAATCTGCGCTTTGCAAAAGTTGACGTCATATTTACAGAAAATGTGGGCAAATTACTTGTTGATCTGAACGGAAGAAATGTCTGGAACAGCCCTGCTGCCAACTTACAATCGATAGTTTTGGACAAGGCAAACCTGCGCTTGGGTGATAATATTATCCGCTTCGCAGGCGACAAGGACAGCAAGTTCACAGGTTATGCAACAATAGTTGTTATTTTTGTTACGCAGTATCCTGAAGGCATAAACCAGTCAGGAGTCGTTACTGCTGTTAATCCCTATGTGGGAACATACTGATAATTTTGGGGTGTGAAAATGAAGAATGGACTTATAGTAATGGGCATAGCTACCATGTTAGCCCTATCGCTCGTCACTTTCTTCACTTTCTTTTCCGCCTATACATCGCCAGTCAAGGCTGTCCGTGTTTATGTCAATAATTACAACGAGGCCAACATAGAGATGATTCTTTTATCAGTGCTTTTGCCGCTGAACATCTTTTCTGCTTTTGTTGTTACTAAGAAACTGGCCGAGCCCGAGAAAAAGATAGAAAAAAAGATGGAAAATCCCACAGGAATCAATAATTATTAGCTATTTTCTCTTGTTCTCCTTCTTTAAACTTTATATTACGTCCATTACAATAACTTTACAGCGAACTAGGCAGTTAGATCTAGGTATCTATGCTTACGTCCGCCAACAGTGAGACCAATGGCCAGCAACGAAGAGAAAATAGTAAAAGAAATTGAAGAGCTGCGTAAGAAAAAGGCGGCCGAGAGAAATACGTTCCAGGAAAAGAACCCTTCTGGCGAGGTTTTATGGGCAACACGAAAAATGAGCGAGGCTGATTTTCACAGATACTTGTATACACTAATAAACTCTGAAGACAAAACAAGCCAGGAAAGGGCTGACAAGCTTGCAAAAGAAGCCGACAGGTGGGAAGACATATTGGCCAAGGACTTCAAATCTGAAAATAAAAGACAGCCCAATGAATTAGAAAAAGAAAATATAGCAGAAGAGGCGATAAAGAAAGCTTTCGCGTCTGTCCAGGTAAGGCAGGCGAACGACAAGATAAAAGAGTTAGAAACAAGGGGCGCGCGCTTCGACGAAATACAAACATGGAAAACCACAAAAGGTCACGCACTTACCCAGCAGCAAGGAAACAGAAGCTTCTCACAGAGGATAAGGTCTGCAGAAGTACAGCCAGGCCCAAAACCAGAACCACCAAAGCCAGGTCCAGGTCCTGGTCCAGAACCTCCAACCGGCGGTGGATGGTATAATCTTTCTGTAAATGTCTGGCCTGAAAACGCAGGCAGAACAACCCCGCGCGACGGTGAAATTTATAGATACGCACCAGGTTCTAAAGTTACAATACAGCAAAGACCAAACAAAGATTTCAAATTTGAACACTGGAGCTTGGACGGTGCACCGGTAACTAGCAGATATGGTTCATCAGCTGCACTGGAAGTCAAAATGAACAACAATCATAGTGTTTTTGCTGTTTACAGTGGCGGACCTAAACCACCAGAGCCAGGGCCCCAACCAGGTCCAGAGCCAGGACCAGAGCGGACTAAGAGAAAACATTTGATAATAAAATCGCATCCATGTAAGGGCGTACAAGGAATAGTAGACGATCAAATTCAATTTTTAACAGACAATAGTATCGACGTA
>JAPLUZ010000046.1 GCA_026397375.1 Candidatus Aenigmatarchaeota archaeon
CTAGAGAAAAAAATGACAAATTTAGAAGAAGTGACAAACAAAAAACTCCAGATGATGGAAGGATCATTTTCGGCGATGAAAAATATGCTGGAAGAAATGAAAAAAGAGAATGAAAATCTGAAAAAAGACAGACATTTTCTATTGGATAAAATTAAAACCTACATAATTGATGAGGAAAGTATCAAAAAGCAAGCAGAAAAAAATATATCGGGAGGGAAAAAAGAAGAGACCTACGAAAAAGGTGTTCAGGAACACTATACAGGCAAGGCAGAGCCGATAAAAGAGGAAAAGAAGGAAGAAAAACACGCCGAAGTAGAAAGGAACATGCAGACGCCTTTAGACGCATTGCTTGACCTGGTAATGAAAAGGGGTAAACTAAATTTTGCCGAAGCTGCCAAGAACTTTCATGTTAAAGAAAAGCAGATAGAGGAATGGGCCCGAATACTTGAGGACCATAACCTGATAGAAATGCATTATCCTGCAATGGGAAAGCCCGTAATGAAGAAAATCAGTGTGGTGTAGTTGCATGAATATATTAAAATCCTATTCCATAGTTGTGGACAAAGTTCATGTACATGTGAACATAGCTGATGTCGGCAGCTACACTGCAGAATACCATGTAAGCCTGCCAAAAATAAGTGAAGCCACTCTAGCGCTTTTGGATACAATAAAAGACGATCTTTTGAAGGAGGCAAAAATAAGCGCAGAGGAAATATTCGATCCAATAAGAATAAAGAGCCTCATCAAAGATTTTGAGGTAAAGACGGATAAAATAATACAAAAAAGATTGCCCAGCATCAGTGAAGGTACAAAAAACTTTCTTACCGGCTCACTGGTTCATGAAATGCTTGGTCTGGGAACTTTGGAAATTCTCATAGCAGATGATGATCTGGAAGAAATTGTAATAAATACTTCTAAAGAACCTGTCTGGGTTTATCATAAGGAATTCGGCTGGCTGAAGACAAATATTTCTGTGCCGAGCGAGCAGCAGATACAAAACTATGCAAGCATAGTAGCCCGCAGGGTGGGCAGGCAGATAACAACGTTAAGCCCGCTGCTGGACGCCCACATGATCAGCGGGGACAGAGCCAACGCCACTTTGTTTCCAATATCAACAAAGGGCAATACATTGTCAATAAGGAAATTTGCAAGAAAGCCCTGGACCATAACAGATTTCATAGCAAATGGCACTACAAGTCCCCAGCTGGCTGCTTTTCTCTGGCTTTCGATTCAATACGAACTGAACATGATAGTAGCAGGCGGCACGTCGTCGGGCAAGACGGCTTTGCTGAATACTCTGATGCCATTCATACAGCCCAATCACAGAATCATAAGCATAGAAGATACAAGAGAGCTCCAGCTGCCGGATTTCATGCACTGGGTTCCGCTTACGACAAGATTGCCTAATGCAGAAGGCAAGGGTGAAATATCCATGCTCGACCTCATGATCAACTCCCTGAGAATGAGGCCGGATCGAATCGTGGTCGGAGAAATAAGGCGAGGCGAGCAGGCTGAAGTTTTGTTTGAGGCAATGCACACGGGCCACTCAGTTTATGCAACGCTGCATGCAGATACGGCAGAGCAGGTTCTAAGGAGAATGACTAATCCGCCCATAAGCATACCGGACGTTATGATGGAAGCTTTGCATCTTGTTGCTGTACAATATAGAGACAGAAGAAAGGGCATAAGACGTATTTATCAGGTCGCAGAATTGATACCATCGAAAAAGGAGGGGGTCGGTATGAAAACAAATATGCTCTTCAAGGCGCAACCCACCGGTAATATTGTTACTGCCGGCGAATCTGTCCGTGTATTCGAGGCGTTGAACATGCACACGGGAATGTCAAGAAAAGAAATGAGCCAGGATTTGCACGAAAAGATAAAGATACTTGACTGGATGGTAAAACACAGCGTGAATACGGTAAATGATGTTGGCAAGATTGTTTGGAGCGTCTCCGATCTTTTTGGCAATCCAGTTATTAATAGCGGAAATGGTGATTTAATCACTATCAAATTCACAGCATTGTCGGCCCTTGCGTATCAAACAGCGAACATTATCGTAAATACGGTAAGTGCCAGGAACACAATTCTTAATACAGTCTCAATAACTCCACAAAATGGTGCTATTAAAGGCTTGGTTCCAGTGAGTGTTACGAGCACTGCCCCTCCTCAAACTTCCATTTCTCCTATTCCATTTACAATAACGTTTGCCGCAGATATGACCGGGTTTGCAAT
>JAPLUZ010000017.1 GCA_026397375.1 Candidatus Aenigmatarchaeota archaeon
TTTTAGTTCTATTTGTGGTGCTTGTAAGTGGCTGCACACAAAACCAAGCGCAAACACCGGGCTGCATGTACGTTTATAGAACAAGTCAAGACTATTTTGATTATACTGCAGCAATAGCAAATAATAGGCCTGGAAATTATACAATTGTTGGATGGCCTATAAATTATGAGGACAAGAAACTTGCAAAAGATTATATTTTGGGTGGAGGAGGCTGTTTAAATGAAAACCAGTCATTAACATCGGATTGGGTCATCCTAAATATAAAAAAATCAGATTTGTACAATGCTATGGGATATCCCGGATGCTTAGATTTAGAAAAACAAAAATATCCTCAATGCTATGGTGATGTGCAATATAAACAAGGGCAGAATCCTGAATGTGATGCTATATATGAGCAAGAACGAAGTTCAGATACGAGCATTTGTCCATCATATAGCGCTACCGTGTCAAACATATTGGCCGAAAATGTGATAACTGAATTTTATGTCTGTAAATATTCAGCTGGTACAACTGCGGAAGATTATAACAAAATCATTAGCGACGGGCAATTAGATACACAATGCACAAAATTAGTCTAAAACAAGCAAAACGTAAAAATCTATTCTACTCAAAAAATTGATATACTGTCAGGGAACTGAACCTAGGGTTCAAATCCCGTCCAGTCCACTCTAGGAGAGGATTAAGTCTAGTGCTTGAAAAACGGGAGTTCTTCAGCATCCTGAAAAATAATGTTTTTCAAGGAATTCCAAGGAGAACCTTGGGTCTCCTTGATGTAGACAGAAAGTTTATATGACGGGTCGTACAACAGTTAGATATGAATAAGAAATACGCCGCTATTCCTGTTGCTTTGCTGCTAGTCACTATTATCATATTTATCAGCATACAGCAGAATTACCAGTGGCCGCCGAAGAGCATAGACGACTGCAAAAATTTTCCTGCGAATCCGGAACACGGCCACACAATCCTGGACTGTTATTATTTCTTCATGCCGCCTGTGAGCAACTGTGACGGCGGTGGGGACTCGTGCATCGGCGGCCTGGCTGTGCAAAGAAACGACTCAACCCTTTGTGAAGCGCTGCATACCGCACCTGCCCGTGATGGATGCCTGTACATAATTTCTTCGGCCAGAAACAACACGGCAAAATGCAGCGACATAAGCAACACGGACGTAAGGAATAAATGTTTTGAACAGCCTCTCGGCGGTAGTGGCTCACCAACTGGCGGCGGACCGTCGTCTGGCAGTGAATCATCTGATAGTGGAAATACAACACCGCAAGAGAACAATTCGGGTATAGACGCAGCGCCGCCTGAAACAGAAAACCTGACTACCCTGTGTATCGAACTTAGCACGCCTGAGCTTAGAAGTCAATGCTTTACGCGCGCTGCCATAGAAGAAAGTAATCCTATCATTTGCGAGGGAGCGGATGGCACCTATGAGAGCAGTGATTTGACTTTCTTTTACAAATATTCCTGTTACTACTATAGTTCAATCGCGTCGCAGAAGCCGGAATACTGCAGCAAGATATTAATACCTGTTGCCTACGTGAACGAGGACGAGTGTCTGCAGTTTGCCGGCGCGTGATCGCTTGCGTTCAAAGCTTAAAAAGACTGTGTAGATAGGAAAAATATGTATCCATATAAATGGGATGAAATTCCCGGTATCGTATTGCATAGATTAGGTGAAAATTCTAAGCCCGAGACGTATGTGGGAACGCTAGTAGCTTATTCTGACGTGCAAAAGGGCGGTATTCCCAAGGCATTTCCTCCGTTTGAATATTTCTTGGAACAAGGACAAAGAGTAGATATATTATTGGAAGGAAGAATGCCAACACTGTCTCCAAAAATCCCTATAAAGGAAGGCGACATAACATGCACCGATGGTATAGCAAGCCTTTATGAAAACAGTCAGTTTAGGCAACTTAATCGGCCAATTAAGAAATAAATTAAATAAGTTCTATAGCCTTTTCACGAAATATAAGCAAGCTGACCCGTCTTCCCAGTAATTTGGTATCTTTGCGAATTCTCTGAAGCCGTTTTTCACCCAGAAGCTGACAGCAGCCTTGTACGTGCCTGCGCTGCTCGTCTCTGCCAAAATAAGCCGGACCTTCTTTTTCTTCAGC
>JAPLUZ010000012.1 GCA_026397375.1 Candidatus Aenigmatarchaeota archaeon
ACTGGACGGGATTTGAACCCGCAACCTCTTGCATGCCATGCAAGCGATCTTCCGTTGATCTACCAGCCCGTAACTATAATATGTTCTTTAGGACATACAAAGACCTTTCTTTCCAAGAAAGGGATTTGTGTTGATCTACCAGCCCTTGTCAATACTTCTTTTGCATAATCTATATAAATCGTCCAGAGCAAATCTCATGAATGGGCATAGAACACAACATACCTAAGTACTATTTGTATTCTTTCTTCGGACTTCTGAACTTCTTTGGTCCAATCTATATACTGTTCTTCCAGGCATATTCGCTCTCACTTACGCAAATAATGCTATTTATGACGGTGTACGGTGTTGTAGAAATAATTTTTGAGGTTCCCACCGGGGTTATCTCAGATTACATGGGAAGAAAGAAAACAATGATAGTCGGGGCTTTCTTTATTTTTCTGGAACCGCTCACCATAGTAGTTGGACATGAATACTGGCATTTTATTATGGCGTATGTATTTCTTGGCATAGGATCTGCCCTCCTGTCGGGCACGGACGAGTCTATCGTCTACGACTCCATGATCCAGATGAGAAAAAAGAGGGATTACAAAAAAATCTACGGAACCTACATAATGTTTGGCCAGATTGGTCTGATTATAAGTGCACTCGTGGGGTCGTATCTTTTTGAAATTAACTCCAAGCTGCCCTACGCTGCAACGGCTGTCGCACTTTTTATTGTTGTATTAATTACAATGACATTCGTTGAGCCGAAAAGAAAAATGCCTTCAAAGAAACTTTACAAGCATATGAGGGAGAGCATAGGTGCGCTAAGAAACAGCAGGCTTGCTTATCTCGTAACTTTCTCAATTCTTATTTCCATGGGCATAGTGCTGTCGTGGTTCTTTGTCCAGCCTTACTATAAACTGGTGGGCCTGCGACCGGAGCAGTTCGGCGTAGCACTTGCAGTGGGGTATATAATAGCTGCAATTGTAGCAAGAAATGCGCACAAAATAGAAAAGAGGTTAGGTGCAAAATCTTTGATAGCCATGCCGGCGTTAATAGTTATTGGCTATCTCCTCCTCTCCCAGTTTTCATTTTTGTTGGCGTTTGTATTCTTCTATATAATATCCTTTGCACAGGGATTTTCATATCCAATTTTGAATGACTACATAAACAGCCACATAAAGTCGCACAACCGCGCGACTGTGCTTTCAATGAACAGCATGATAGGCAACGTAGTATTGGCAGTAGTGGCACCTGTCATGGGTTATATTGCTGATGTTTACTCTGTGCAGGCCACTTTACTATTAATAGCAGTAGTAACATTATTACTGTCAATTGCCCTGCTGCCAAAGATAATGAAAAAGAAGGCGTAGAAATGATAAAAGCGATAATTCTCGACTGCGACGGCGTAATACTGAATTCCAACGGGGCTTTCCTGCAGCTTTACGAGAAGGTGTGCAGGAAACACGGGATAAAGGAGAAACCGCACGAGATCTACAAATATTTCGGCGAAAACCCTAAAAAAATTCTGCAGGCAATATTCGGGAAGAAAGACGTCAACTCTCTTTATAGGGAATATACTTTTTTCATGAAGGCACCGGGGTTTGTAAGAAAGCTCAGACCTTATCACGGTTCTTCGATTGCGATAAAAAATTTGTCTAAGAAATACAGGCTGTCTGTTGCGTCGGGCGGCGTTTCAGCAAGGGTCAAGGAATCGCTGAAGGCTAACAAACTGCTGAAATATTTTGTCGTGGTTGTTGCCGGCGACGACGTGAAGAAGGGCAAGCCGCACCCTGAGATGCTTCATCGCTGCATGAAAAGGATGCACGCCAAACACAAAGAGACTGTATACGTTGGCGACGCGCCTTCTGACATAATAGCTGCGAAGCGCGCGGGAATAGTATCGGTAGCAGTGCTGACGGGCGTGCTTGATCGCAGGACAGCGAAGAAGATGAAGGCGGATTATATTGTTTCTGACATAACCAAAATAGAAAAACTGATAGAAAGTATAAATAAGACCTGAAACAATATACTGCTTATGGGTTTGAGAGATTTTCTGAAGCCAACAAAAGCCACTATACTAATGTTTGTAATCCTGCTGATCGTATTCTACTTTATTTTTGCTTCTGTTAATCTAAGAGTTTTTTCGTGCAAGACACAACCAGTAATTCCAAATCCGCCGGCATTCAAGGATTCTGTTTGTAGCTTAACCGACATGAATCTGGGCTTTGATATGATC
>JAPLUZ010000056.1 GCA_026397375.1 Candidatus Aenigmatarchaeota archaeon
GCAGAACAACTCTTTTTGAGAATTTGTTCTCAGGATTCTTCAGATCGATATTTTTTATATTGACTATCAGGTCTACCGTCTGCTTGAATTTTCTCTGCTCTGTCTCGCGCAGCGCTTTCAGCGCCGCGTCCATTTGTACTGCCATATCAAATTACCCTCCTAAAACAGAAACGCTTTAGTCAAAATGGGTTTTTTTACTTCCGCGGGAAAGTATAAAAAGGCTTTAATCGTGCCCGTATTCGTAGCCGAGGCTTCTCATAACCCTCTTTATTCTTCTTATCTGGTTTTTGATACCGCCTTTGAAAGGTTTAGTTGGAGAAACAACTACAGTTCTGTCGTCACCAATGTAAGAAGCATCAGCACGTACACGTTCTCTTGCAAGTCTGCTGACATAAGTACGACTGGAAAGAGCCGATTCAT
This sequence comes from Candidatus Aenigmatarchaeota archaeon, assembly GCA_026397375.1. Lineage (GTDB taxonomy): Archaea > Aenigmatarchaeota > Aenigmatarchaeia > GW2011-AR5 > GW2011-AR5 > JACPVU01. The sequence goes on from JAPLUZ010000056.1 coordinate 421, forward strand.
TAATAATAGCTTTAGAAAAATAAAGATCTGGCATTTTATTCAACCTTTCTTTTTCCTTCGTTTATCTCTTTTATTATTTCCCTTGGATCCTTGTCTTCAACGAGCACGCCGCCGCTCAAACAGGTACCTAAAACCTGCTTGACTTTTGATGAAAGCGGACCTTTTATTGAATCCTTTCCTTTTGCAATATTGACAACAGCCTCGAAGGAAATGGACCCGGCCATGTTCCTTTTCTTGTCTTCCGCAACTGTTGCCAGTTTTTGCACTTTTAGTTCCTTCTTTATCAGTGCGCTGACCGGAGGCGAACCTACGGATATGGTGAATTTCTTTGTTGCAGTGTCAATCATTATCTTCACAGGCACTTGCATTCCTGCAAAGCTCTTTGTCTTCTCATTTATCTCTTTTACGACTTCACTCACATTCACGCCCATAGGCGACAGCGTCGGGCCAATAGGCGGAGCTGGTGTAGCTTTTCCACCTTCAACCAAAATTTCTACTTTTTCCATTTTTTTCACTTCTTTTTCTCATGCATCCTTATCGAATTCACGGATATTTTCACGGGTATAGGTATAGCTGCTTCCAGGAATTCCACAGTTATTTCGCCCTTCTGCTCATCCACCTGGGTTATCTTTGCATGCTCGCCCTTGAAAGGCGAACCTATGATTTCTACAACATCACCGACTTCGAACTTTATCTCGCTTTTTGCCTGCACCAAAAACCGCTCCACTTGCATGAAAGGCACGTCCTTGTTTATGAAACCGCGAATATGGGGTATGCTTTTTATTGCATTTTCTATGTCTTCCACGTCGCCCTCTATGAATACGTAACCGCGCAGGTCTTCTGGATGGAATATGGACTTTATTGGTATCTTCTGCGAGCTGACTCTATTGACTAAAGAATCTATTACCACGTTCTCTCGTCCTGTTGTTGTTCTTATCGTTGCTAGCATCATAGACCACCCATAAGCTGTACTGCCATGAATATGAGAAACCCTATTATACCAATTATAACAAAACCGAGGCCTATAATCTTCACAGACTGCTTATATTCGTCTTTATCCGGCTTGCTGGCTATGAGCAATATTCTTCTCATCCTTTCTATGGTATCCTTGATTCCCATGGGCTCTATTATAAATGGAAACGCTTAAAAATTGAAATTTTGACGTGAGAATAGGTCTATTCTGTAACCTAATAGAAATTAAATATAAAAATAAAGGACCTACTCGATGAAGTCGATGCCGAAGACGCTTTCCTTTTCCTTCTCTTTCTCCTTTTTGTATGTCTTTTGCGGGACTAGAAGAGATGGTGAGTTAACTCCGGTGACGATCATCATCGTCCTTATGGAGTCACCGAGTTCTTTGACGATCTGGGCGCCCCAAATTATCTTTGCGTCAGGGCTTAGCTTCGTTGAAATGGTTTCTACTATACTTTGACATTCCCTTATTGTTATGTCTACGCCGCCGGATACATTTATCAAAGCGCCCTTGGCCCCGTCTATATCCACATCGAGCAATGGATTATTTAGTGCACGCTCAACAGCTTCGACAGCCCTGTTTTCACTGTCTGAGTCGCCCATGCCTATCATTGCCAGACCACCGTTGGTCATAACTGCCTTTATGTCAGCGAAGTCTAGATTTACCAATCCGGGCCTTGTTACCAGTTCTGTAACTCCTTTGACGGCATTTACAAGTATTTCATCGGCAACTTTGAATGCTGTTGTCAATGACACGTCTGGTACAATTTCAAGCAATTTATCATTTGGTATTACAATGAGTGTATCAACAGCTTTCTGCAGTTTGTCCAAACCATCTTTCGCATTATTCATCCTTTGCCTGCCTTCCATGCTAAATGGCAGTGTTACAATACCTACTGTGAGGGCTCCGGACTTTTTAGACATGTCAGCAACTACAGGTATTGATCCTGTGCCAGTGCCGCCCCCAAGGCCGCAGGTAACAAAAACCATGTCACCGCCTTCTAGAACTTTTTTAAGATCATTTCTGCTTTCTTTTGCTGCCTCTTCACCTATCTTCGGATCAGCGCCTGCACCCAGGCCGCCGGTGATTTCCTTTCCAATAAGTATTTTGATATCCGCGTCCGTATACAGTAAATCCTGCGCATCCGTATTGATTGCAATTGTCTCTGCACCCACAATACCGACCTGCATTAATCTAGAAATTGTGTTGCCACCTCCTCCTCCGCAGCCGACAACTTTTATTACAGCTTTCCTTGATTCGAGCAACTGTCTTAACTGATCATCCGTTGGAGAAGCTCCCACGTCCTTTGTTGTAAGTACTCCCATCATATCACCTTTTTTTGTAAGATATGTTAACTATCATTTAAGTTATATATAAAGTTTAACAACCTTGGATGCGTAATTTTTAAGCATTACAAAACTTTAAAGTAATAATAGTAATAGTAGTAATAAGGCTGCAGCAAAACAAAAACAGCCGCAAGCTTCTTAAGATAGTAATAGTAATAATAATAGAGTGATTGGATGTACAAGACGAAGTGCAGATTTTGCAGCTATATGTGGTCGCCGAGAAAGGAAACCCCCGTTTCCTGCCCAAGATGCAAGAAAAGATTTGACTATCCTAAGAGATTTTAGGTAAGCGTATGCGATCGATTATATAGAATTAGCCTATTGAAAGGGCGCCCGGCCATAACTTACCTACTTTCTTTCGTAGCTTTCTTCATAGGTCATCTTTTCTATTTCTTTTACATTGTCAAGTATCATCTGGCTTATTTTATTTTTTATCTCAGAAGGCATTTTGACGGTTATAACGGCTTCCTTTTCCTTTATTGTTACCTGTGCATCGTGGAAACCTACAAAGGAGAAAATACCCTTTATTTTTTCTGCTGTTTCTTCCACTTTGCTTAGGACCTCCACGTCGTATTTCAGTACTTTACCGGCAAGAGGATTGTTAAAGTCTACAGTAACCCGACCAGCAGCAACGCTCTGGATCCTGCCTTTTGTACTGCCGAAATCAACAACCATACCTTGCTTTATTTCCACTTTCTGGTCTTTGAACATCTTTTCTGGTACAACCTTTTCTTTCCTAGCTACTTCTTCGTCGGTGAGGTCAAAAATCTCACCACTCTCCAATCTTCCAACATAATTTATTTTTATGAAATCTCCCTTCTGCATATTATCACTTCTACGCTTTGGCGCTAAAGGTTTTAAAGTAAATTAATGGGATTTTCAATTACATAGAAATTACAATTTCCGGCCATTAGAATCTTTATAAAGATTTTAGTCACTATTTCGTTCACAGTAGGGGTGTAGAAAATGATGTTCAAGGTATCAGACGATTGGAAACAACTTCTTTCAGAAGAGGACGAGGCAAAGCTAAATGAAATACTAAAGCGCACGGCTAAGTACAGAGGAGCCTATCGCAATGCCCACGATATAAAAAATGCGCAGATCTGGACAGCCCTGCTTGAATTGAGAAAAGAAAACCAGGCCTTGTTAAACAGAATAAAGAAAATGGAATTCATAATGGACGGCCTGCGCGAAAGAATAAAACAGCAGGACGCGGCTGAACGCGAACTAATAGACAGCCTGGAAAGATTCTGATTTTCTTTATATTCGTTTTATAATTAATTATTCCAGTAGTATTCCTAGCTTCTGCGGACTGGATGATCGTGCTTTCTGATCCTGACTGCCATCCGAATTAATTATCTCAACTTTGCAGACTATTTCCTGCTCTAAAAATGATTTGGCTTCTTCCAGGCATTTTACTTGGGATTGTTTTGCAATAACAGGATTTATCTCGTTTATCTTTTTGTAAAGGTTTTGGATAAAGGAGATCGTGGCGTTGCCATACTTCTTCAGGTCCGTTGCCATTATATCCCTTATGACTTCTGTTGATGTTTTTCCCTTGTTATTTAGTATTGTATTGTAAACAAGGAATTTCCAGTCCTCAGCAACGAATATCTTGACCTTGCCAGGTTTTATTTTTCTTATGCGCTGGATTTCCCTTATGTCCTCAAGCGTGTTTTTTATCAGCCCTTCGCCCTTCTCTATGCTTTCATTTATCATATTCTCTGAATATTTTGGCCATTTCTCCGTTGAGACAAATGTCTTGTTGCCCAATATGACCCACATTTCTTCGCATATGTGCGGTGTAAAAGGAGTCAACAGTTTTATTATTGTTTCCAGCACATCCTGTAGAACTTTTCTATTTGCATTTTCTACTCCGTTGCATCTTGTCAGATACCATTTCAGCTCATTTGTGCTGTCAAAAAGCGCATGGTTTATTGTTGTCCTGAATCTTGTTGTCTCAAAGTTTTCTGTTGCATTTTTGATTATTTTCTGCATTTTACTTAGCAGGTAAGAATCGATGGAGCGCATCTTCTTTTCTTTAATTTTCTTCATTTTCGTAACAAGATCAAAAAGAAAGTCGTATCTCATCCTAAAGGACTTTATGTTCTCAACCCTCCAGTCAGCGTCGTCTATGCCTTCGCTGGATGTGGCTATGTTTATCCTTACCATGTCAGCGCCATAGTTGTTTACCAGGTCTCTGAGCGGTATGATATTTCCCTTGGACTTGCTCATCTTTTCTCCTTCCACATTCACAAAGCCGTTGACCGAGATGCATTTTGGCCAGTATTTCTCAGGCCAGATAGCCGTATGGTGATAGAGGAAAAACAGAAGGTGGTGCTGTACGAGATCTTTTCCACTGTTTCTGAAGTCCATTGGATAAAAGTATTCAAACTCCTCTTTCATTGCTTTCAGGTATCTTATGTTAATTTTCGACGTCTTTGCTATTTTTTTGGCGTCGCCTTTGTCCAGGAAAATAAAATCGAATACGACGTCTGTCAGCTTTTTGGCAGGTATTTTGTATCTGCTTATTATGTGCGCTATCGTGTAGTACGCCATGTAGATCGTGCTATCAGACAGTGTCTCTACGATCCATGACTTATCCCATGGTAGCTGAGTGCCAAGGCCTGATTTTCGGGTGCACGCTTTGTCTTTCATCCAGTCCAGCGTGGCTAGAAAATTATTCCTCGCTTCTTCCGGATATATATTCATTTTTGAAAGGCATTTTCTTACCAGTTCTTTCCATTCTTCATCCGAATATTTCAAAAACCACTGATTCTCCAGAATTTTCACATGACATTTTGTTGTGCAGCGGCAAACAACGTTGTTAACATCATAAAATATATCGGAAACTTCTTTTTCTATAAAGTCTTGAACAATCTTGTCTTTTACTTCATTTACTTTCATGCCTTGGTAGGGTCCGCAGCTTTCATTCAAAATGCCTGTATGGAATTCTTTTTTGTAGACAACATTTGTTGCTTCGTCCAGCTCTTTTTTCTGCTTTGTTGAAACTATTTTCATCCGCTCGCATACGGTCTTTGCCGGTATTTCGCCGATCTCACTGGTCACGACAGATATGGGTTCGAGTTCCGAGTTTATTATTCCAAATCTTTCTTCCTCGTTTTTGGCTTTGAATTCCTCTAGTGCGATGTAGTCATAGGGTGCATGCGCAGGCACGCTCATCACAACACCCGTTGCATTTCCCGGGTCTACAAATTCAGAAGGAATTATTGGCATTTCCATATTGGTTACAGGATTTTTTGCCCTTCTGCCAAAAAGTTCTATTTTTTCATCATACTCTTTCAATATTTTTACTTCCTTGAACTGGTCCTTTATTTTTACTACAGCTTCTTTTGCAACTATCCATTTCTCACCATCTACTTCTATCTTAACATAGTCAGCATGGGGGTTCAGCCAGATATTTGTCACGCCATAAACTGTCTCCGGCCTGAGTGTAGCAGCTGGCAGATAAGCATCATCCAG
>JAPLUZ010000043.1 GCA_026397375.1 Candidatus Aenigmatarchaeota archaeon
TTATTCCGCCTCCTTTACCTGGCGATCCGCCGAAAAATATGATTTCCGAATGCAGATTCGGTATTAATCTGTCCACAATTTCTGATTCCTTTATTTTCATGCCTTTTGCAAATATCTCGTCGAGCGTTATGGCTCCTTCAGCTACAAGTTTTCCCAGAATTGTTTTTGGTTTCCATTCATACTGCATGATTAATTCACCTGTTTCAATTTCTCCTCTTTTGGTTTAACTCCTTCCTTCAGTATTTTTGCCTTGACTTCATTGAAGTGTTCTGTTATTTTTTCCGGTTCGAGATTATTTTTTAAGTATGATGAAAACTGTTTCTTGTATTTGGCAGCGTCGTCTTTCTTTAATGTCGTGGCGAAAGCCACGATGTGCTTTCCCTCTATCCTGTTCTTGTCAACCATGTCGCCGACCGGTATTTTCAAGCCTGCGTCCTTTGCACCCGCAGCCACGGCATACAGCGACGTGCCTTTGATAGACGTCTGCACGCCGATGTCAACTATTGCGCTTGTAACGCCTTTGGCCTTTGCCTTCATTCCTATCAGCAACCCTGTAAGATATGCAGCTGACGTGTTGCCGCAGTGGCCAAGCCAGCCGTATTTTTTTAACGACCTAGATGTGTCTTCTGCTATGACCTTGTCGCCTTCCAATGAAAACTGTATTATCTGGACGCGGAAGTTATTGAGAGCCCTTCTGATAACTAACCTTGTCTCGCCAGATCTAAGCATACTCAGCCTCTGCTGGTAATCTGTTTTTTGCTCTCGTCTTCGTCTGAACATCTTTTATCACCATAAGTGGAAAAAGGAACCCGTCTCTGCTTTTTCAAGGAGAATTGGGTTCGTTCTGCGTTATTACTTTTTTCCCACCTCTTTTTTCTCTTCCTTTTTCAGCAAATTGTTTCTGTCAATGTAAATCATTATGTGGCTCCTGCTTCGGAAGAAGCCGGACTTTGCCTTGATATAAAGGTCACGATAAACTTTGTTGTCTATCTTTTCTGTGGAGCGCAGCTCCAATAACAGTTTTCTCATGGCGCGTATCCTTGAGATCCATGTTCTTTTCTTGTGCAGCCTTGTGCCAAGTGCACCCTTTCTTGACCCCGTGCCTTTCCTGTGACCCTTTTTCTTCTGCCTGGCAATCTTGTTCTTCCTGAAATTGCTCACGCCCATTTTTGGGAATGCCTTTATGACGCCGTCGTTGACCAGTTTTCTGATATCTCCTGCTGTTATCGCTTCGGCTATATCCGCGGACCTCGCAGGGTCCATCCATATTCTGGTTACGCCGCACTTCAGTATGCGCGACGCCAGTATCTTCTGTGATTTCAGGTCTGCCATCTTTTACACCTTTACTAAGCATGAATCGAATGACGCAATTTTTCCCATTGCACGCGCCTGATTATTTCCTCTTACTTACCTCCTAATTCCAGTACTTGTCAGTGTACTCCGTCAGTTCGTCGTTGTGCGCTATTATGAAGTCGTCAAACGACACGCTGCATTTCGCGCAGTGGAATACTTTGTCTTCGACTTCCTTTGCATTATCGCCGCACAGCGGACATTTTCCCTGACCAAAATTTACTAACATTATTATCACTCTACTAATTGGAAGACTCGTCGCCTTCTGCTTTCACTTTCTTTGTTGTCTCTGCTTTCTGTTCTGCCTTTACTTCCTTGTGTTCATGGGCATGTTCATGCTCTGGATTATGATCTTTAGGCTGTGTATGTTCCTGATCGTGGTCATGGCCATGGAGATGCTCATGTTTCTCCTCTGCTTTTATTTCCTTCTCTGTCGTTGCCTCTGCTTTTATTTCCTTTGTTGTTTCTGCTTTCTGTTCTGTTGTTACTTCCTTGTGTTCTTCTTTTTTGTGCTCTTCTTTGTGCTCTTCTTTGTGCTCTGTCTTCTTTTCTTCTTTTTTCTCTTCCTTCTTCTTGCCTTCTTTCTTCTTTTTCTCCAGCGATTTCAGAAGGTTTTTTGCCCTCTTTACTTTCTTCATGTTCATTATGCGGATGTTCATTTCCTTTGCCTTCTCTGTTATTTTCAAAACGGACTTGCTGCCGACACCCGATGCTATAAAGACTGCAGTTGCGTTGTCCACGTTTTCAAGGTCCTTAACATTATGAACCCATGCCACGTTTGCGCCGGCTATCTTATTTTTGTCTGTCTTTTTTGTTCCGAAGCCGATGGACACAAGTCTGCCTGACCCGCCCTTTCTTATCCTGAGCTTGCTCTGCAGGCCCACCGGCTTTCTCCACTTCTTTCCCAGTCTCTTGTAGCGGAAATAATCCTGACGTTTGAAATTCTTTGACATAATTATTCACCATTTAACCTAATTCCTCATCCAGTTTTTCCTTGTCAAAACGTGGATAAACAAAATCCACTTTTCCCTTTGCCTTCAGCTCATAAACGTGGGTCGAATGACTGCCTAACACGGCAATATGTAACCTGTGTTTGGACTGTTTTTCATATGCTCTTATTACATCAACCGCGTAGTGAAGCTCACTAAAATCAGCTATTGAATCAAATACAACCAGCTGTGGTCCCATTTTTGTGAATGCAGCCAGACCATTAAGTAAATCATTATTTGTGTGTACTTCGTAACCTGTTTTTTCAAGGCTACCTCTGATTCTTTCCACATTCTCTGAACCGATTATAAGAGCTTTTTTCATAACTATCACTTCTGCACATGTCTGCCAGTAATGTATATGCCGTCCTGGAATATTCTTCTGTCTTTGCCCCTTAGCTTGCATGCCCTTTCTATATTGGCGGCTGTCTGGCTCACATGCTCCAGGTTTGCGCCGGTTACACTGACTTCTTCCTTGTCTACGTGTACTTTTGCATCGCCCACGACGTCGACAACTCGTGCGCCCTTTTCGCCCAGGAAATTCTTGACAGAGATTTTACCGTCGGCTATAGTGACGCTCATTGGAAAATGGGAGTAGACGATTTTCAAGGTATAATTATAGCCTTTTGTCACGCCGATGATCATGTTCCTCGTATGGGCGATTATTGATCCCGCCATTGCGCCGGATTTCTTTTTCTCATCGACCCGGTCAACAATGAATTTGCTGCCGTCCACATGCATCCTTATGGTTGCATTGAACCGCGGGTCGTCAAAATCTTTTTCTATGGTGCTCTTTGGTCCTTTGACTATGACTTTCCTGTCATCCACATTCACTGTTACATCACTGGGAATTTCTATTTCCATAAATTCACCTAATAAACAAAAGCCAGCAGCCTTCCGCCTGTCTCCTGCTTCTCAGCGTCATGCTGGTTCATCACGCCCTTAGGCGTTGTCAATATCAATATGCCAAACCCTTTGGAAGGCAGGAATCTTGACTCCCATTTTTCATATTCGCCCTTCTTCACGGCAAAGCGCGGCCTTATGGATCTGGACTTGTTGATCTTGCCGATGAGCTCTATTTTGAAAAATCCTGATTTTCCGTCATCGATAAACTCAAAGTTTCCTATGTATTCGGACTTCTGCATGACCATCAACACGTCCTTGACCAGCGAGGAAGCAGGCACTGTGCAGAATCGTTCTCCTATATTTTCCGCGTTGTTCATAACATATAGCACGTCTGAAAGCAAATCATGTCTCATTTTTTTCCACCATTATTTCTTTTGATCACATATATTTTTTGAACCCTATGCTCGGAGCGACTTCTCGGAAACATCTTCGGCAATAGTAAAGGTTGTATTTCCTGATTATCCCGTCCATGCTTCCGCAGCGGGCGCATTTCTTTGAGCCTTTTCCGTATTTTCTCTTTATCAGTTTGTTTCTTACCATATCATCACTATCATATTTTTCTTGATTAAGCTTCTTTTCCAAAGAAGCTTATTCTATCGTCACGTTGAGTTTTTCCTTTGCAAAGTTCATTGCATCCTCCTTTGTTATGAGGTGCTTCTTTCCTATTTTTGTTGCCAGTTTTTTCCTTTTCACCCGGTAGCCGGGCCTCTGCAGTGTTACGCACACGTCAAAGCCCAGTATGGCTATCTTCGGGTCGTATTCCATGCTGGGAATATCTATGTACTCCTTAATGCCAAAAGCAAAATTACCCTTGTTGTCAAAGTTTCCCGCCTTCAGCTTGTAATCCTTTGCCTCCAGCAGGCGCTTCAAGACTTCCTCGGTGCCTTTTCTTATTGTGACCTTTACACCGATGTCCTTGTTCTTTGGCACATTGAAAGTTGATCTTTTTTTCGTCTTTGTGATCACGACTTTTCTTTCGGAAAAGTTTTCCAGGATTTTCTTGGCGTGTTCGATATTCGTCTTTGTACCGCAGCCGATGTTCAGCGTAACCTTTTCAATATTCACTTGTTTCATGCTCCTTCACCGAGGTTTATTACCGGTTTGTCGCTTCCCACAGCAAACACGTAGGACTTGGGAAGATTGACCTTTCTTTCGCCCAGGTCCACAACGACTTGGTTCTCCATGGAGCTCCTGGTGACCAGTATGTCATCCACTTTGCCGATGGATCCGATGTTGTTTCCCTTGATAACCAGCACAGCCGTGTCCTTCTGCAATTTTATAACACCCTTGATTTTCTTTTCGTTGAAATCATAAACTATCACGTCGCCGGTCTTGTAATTGTCTTCGGAAAGCATGTTTGTGCCGTCGTGGAAGTTCAGCTGCGTTTTTCCCTTGTTAATAATTATCTTGTTGTCAATGCGGAGAAGCTTTATGCCTGCTTCCTTCTTGTCAATCCTGCTTATTTTCAGGCCGTGCTTTGTTGCAATCATCCTGTGGTGCTCGTCGCCTATACTCAATACATCCATGATGCCCATGCCAAAACCGGGCTCCTTTCTTACGCGGCCGTCTATTTTGACCAGGCTGTTGTTCATTATGGTCTTGACTTCTGCCATGATCCTCGCGTGGTGCAGCACTTCGCGGAGAAGCACGGCTACAGGTATGCACGTGTACTTGGAATGCGGGCCCGGTACTGGGTCTATTACAAACTTTTTTGTCTTCTTCTCAATAGGCCAGTAGCCCGGTGCCATCAGTCGTTTTAGTACCATTTTTTAATCACCATTTCGTTTTATCATCGGTCGTTTTTGGGTTTTCCTTACTTTTTGACTCCTTTACGTCAGCTTTCTTCTCCGCGGGTTTTACTTCCTTCTTTTCTGCTTTGCTTTCCATTCTTCTGAGCATCTTCTCTCTTTTTTTGTCGTCAAGCTTGAGCTTTGTTATCATAAGGTTGCTCGGATCCATTGCAATCTCAACTTCCTGCCCAGAGACTTTCTTTGTCTTTATGCTGTCAACATAAACCTTTAGTGTTTTCAGATTTACTTTGCTTATTTTTCCTGTCTTCTTTCTGAATTCGCCTGTTATGACAACGACTTCGTCGCCTGTGCGCACCGGCACAGCCCTTCTCTTATACATGCCGCGCAGGCCTTTGTCTAAGTGAACAGCCAGCATTTTTTGCCTTATATGCAGCGGAGCATTGAACCTGTACTTTCTCTGCTTGCGTGGCTGCTTGCTCGCTATCCATGCTTTTGAAAATTCTTTTTTCATTATTATCGCATCATTTTTATCGTTTTGATTAAACTTTTTTGAAAAGTTTACAAAACTATGCTAGCTATCTTGCCTATCGCTGAAAACCTCTCGACGACTTCCTTTGCTATTACACTGCGGATCTCAGTGCCCTGCGGCTCGAATGTTTTCGGGTTCACGAGGACTGCTGCGTTGTCTAGGAATTTGACACGCTCGCCATCTGCCCTGCGGTATTCTTTTCTCTGCCTTACGATAACAGCGTAGACAACTGTTTTTCTTATTTTTTCGTTTCCCTTTTTGACAGAGCAGATTATAACGTCGCCAATGCCTGCCTTTGAAAGCCGGCGCAGCTTTCCCTTGTACGTCTTGACCGCTATTAGTTCCAGTTCCTTTGCGCCGGAATTGTCTGCGCAGACAAGCCTTGTCTTAAGCTGAATTCCCTTTGAAATATGTGCTGTTATTCCTTTCATGATAATCACCTATATTTTCTCCACGACCACGAAGCTCTTGGACTTCGACAGTGGCCGACATTCTGCTATCCTTACAGCGTCGCCAACAACTGCGGATATGCATTCCGGATTATGCGCGGCTATTTTGGTGTTTCTCCTCTCGTATCTTTCGTACTTGCGGATGTAGGTGTAGTAATCCCACTTAACAATAGCAGTATTTTTTCCCTTGCTCGACACCACCCTACCGCGGAATATTCGTCCGCGTACCTTCAGGTTGCCGTGCCACGGACATTTGCTGTTGTTGCAAACCCCCTTTGGAGGCTTTGCCCCAAGTCCGATGTCTTTTTTGTTTTTCTGTTTCATAATTATCAACCGAATCAACTGCCCTTCGTCTTTTTCTTCTTAATTTATCACCATCTTGTTATTCTTTTCTTGATGCGATCTTCCGGACGCGTTGCCAGGAAGTCGCCTTCAATATAAACTTTTTTGCCTTCCAGATTCAGGCAAAACAGTGTACCCTTCTTGAATACCCGCTTATTGTTTATGACCATCGTCTTCAGTGTTTCGTCAGTGATCCTGCCGCTGATGCCGATTGCATTTTTATTTTTTGCCTTCACAACTTCGCACTCCAGTCCTATGAGTTCGTGCTGCACAATGTTTTTTATGTTGCGCATCTTATCACGCAATCTCTATGATATTTGCCGGGAATCCTTCCTTGATCAGGATTTCCTTGACCCTGGCCCTGTGATCGCCCTGCAACTCCATTTCATTATTCTTGTAGGTACCGCCGCACGCAAGCTTTGACTTCATTGTTTTCAATAATTGTCTCACATCAATTTTTGATACGTCAATCCCTGAAACCAGAGTCATGGTCTTGCCAAATCTCTTCTGCACCTTGGAGATTCGTATCTTGTGCGATTCCTTTGCTATCATCTCACAAATGCAGAGTTCCTGTGGCAAACCGCATTTTGGGCAAACCATTTTACTTTTTCACCTCTTTTTTCGAGCGCCTTGTTTTTTCAAATATTATTCTTGCAACGGTCCTGCGCATCTCCTTTATGCGGCCAGGATTCTTGACAGTGCCTATCTCGCTGGAAGCGCGGTCCTTGGATATTTCCAGACGTAATTCTTTCATCTTCTCGTCTATTTCCTTGTCGTTCATTTCACGCAGCTTCTTCATTTTGAGTATTGCCATGATCTTCACCTGCTGTATCAGTCTCAATGGGGGTTTCTTTTTTCTTTTCTACTTTCTCTTCTTTCTTAACTTCTTCATTTTCCTCTTTTCTCACAACCTTTGCGAACATCTCCGGATGATTTAGCATTATTTTCACTGTGACACCCGTATTTCCTAATTTTGGGTTGGCAACAGCAAAGCCCTTCATAACATCTCTCCGGGCCGGTTCGCCGCACTTCTTCAGGTAGCCGTCTATGAATCTTTCCACCTTGCCTCTCTGGCCGCCGAACTTTCCTGCAAACACGATTTCGCAGCCTATCGCGCCTGCGTCCATGACTCTCTGAAGATAAAATTTTCCCAGGCGCTTCACATTGGTGCCGTTCTCTATGGAAGCTGCAATGGATTGCGCAACTATGCCGGGGTCCAGGTCCGGCTCGTCTATTTTTTGCACGTCTATCTGCGGGTTCTCTATCTTGTACTTGTCCTTTACGATATCTATGATTTCCTTTATGCGCTCGCCACCACTGCCTATGATTAAGCCAGGCGTTGTGGTGTGAATAATTATTCTTACAACTACAGGAGTGTGCTGTATCTCGATGTCGCCGCACTTGGCGTCATGGAACTGTTTTCTTATGAACTCTTCTAACTCCAGCTGCTCTTTCGCTTTCTTTATGAATAATCTTTCTTTCATTCTACCCTTACTCCGTAAGTCTAGGCCATATTATTTATGGCTGTAACTTTTTTTCCTCTTTCTGCTTTTCCTTGCTTTCCTTCAAAGCTTTCTTGGAAATCTTTGTTTTTGATTCCTTGCCTCTTTCTATCAACATAATCTCCACATGCGTAGCCTTCATTTTTGAGCCGAATGCGCCCTTCCTCCTTCTTCTGTGGATGTTTGTTCCCTTGCTTGCTGACGCGTGCACAAACAATTTTTCATTGTCCAATCCCAAAAATTCTGCATTCTTCTCGCAGCTGTTTATCAAATTTAATATCTCGTCAACAGCATTGCTGTAGTATTTGCCGCCCAGATTCCTCTTCTTGCTAGACAGGTCTTCCAACAGGCGCTTCGCGCGCTTCAATGGTTTGTTTCTTATGACCTTGCAGATTATCACTGAGTCCTTTGTGGATATTCTCACGTCTGTGCCCGACGCTTTAGCATACTGGTGCTTTGGTTCGAATGTGTACGGCATTTTTTCCACCTTATTTCAGAGGCACGAACTTGCTTGAACGCGTGGCGCCTATTCCAGGCGCGCTATGTTTCACTCTTACGCGTGTAAGTGCAAATTCGCCCAGCCTGTGTCCGATCATGGACGCATCAATTATAACCATCTTGAATTCCTTTCCGTTATGTATTCCTAATTTGGCTCCGACCATCTCAGGCAGCACAAGCATATCCCTTGCGTGCGTGCGGATGAGCTTGTCCTTGCCCTTGTTCCTTCTGACGCTTTCCAAGAGCTTCTTCTCCTTCAACGTGAAGCCGCGCTTCAGCTTTCTTCTTTCCCTTGCGGTAAGCAGCTTTGACAGCTCTTCCAGTGTCAATTCTTCCAGCTCTTCTATCGACTTTCCCCTGTATGCGAATTTTTTTGCCATCTAATCAACACCTACAAATCTCGCTGGCAGGGACAAATACATTGTTTGTCGCTGCTGGCGCTTCAACGTTGCCAACATAACAGGGTGACAAAACCATCTCATTGTTTTTTTGTTTTACAGTTTTTTTTATTTTTCTTTTTAGTATTTTTTCAGTCTCCTCATTTAATGGCAGTGTTTTGCAGAATACACTGATTCTATCTCCCTTTACAAGCACGCTGACTTCCTTATGCGGCTCGTCCACAAGATAAGTTATAGATCCAACGGCAAGCTTTTCGTACAGCTTCTCAGGCGTTGTTGCTTTCAAGTAGGGGCTGAAAACACTGCGTAAAGCTTCTGCAACAGCCATGCTAAAAGTAGAACTATAGATTTCCTTTCCGTTAGATGGTAGGCGAACTGGCCTTTCATCGTCGTACATAAATCCACCTGCCCCAATGTTTCTTGGTCCGCATTCGGCTCTTGCAAAAATTCTTCTTCCTATAGTCATAATTACACCTTTCTCCTTCCCGTCCTTCTTGGCGAAATGGATCCTACTTTCTTTCCAGGCGGCATGTGGCGTGATACTGTCTTGGCCTTACCAGGATGGGTCTGTCCGCCGAACGGGTGGTCCACCGCATTCATGCTCACTCCTGAGACGTGCGGGTATAATTTTCCGCGGATCTTCATGGCAAAGTGCTTTGTTCCTGCCTTCCTAAAAGGCTTCTCTATCCTTCCTGACGACGCAGCAAAACCCATTGTGGCTTTGCAGTCAACTGAAAGTATTTTTTTCTCCTTTGACGGCAGCAGTATTATGCAGCGGTTCGTTTCTTTCGTTACAAGGCTTGCAGACGCACCCGATGAGCGACAAAGGCGTCCGCCGTCGCCCGGGTTCACTTCCACATTGTATATCCTTGATCCTTCCGGCACATCCTTCAGCCTCAATATCTTTCCTGCAACAGTGCCTGTCAGTTCCTGGCCCACATACGCGCCGTCATGGGCAATGGCAAACCTTCTTCTGCCGTTTGTCTCTATGACTGCAAAAGGCACCAGCTTGCCAGGCGAGTGAACAATATCAATCACTTTTCCTTTCTCGTTGTCCGGCAGATTAACATAACTGATTTTTCCAAGATAGCGATGGCTGGGCACAGTATATCTCGGCGTTCCCTTGCCGCGTCTCTGCTGTCTCAAATTTTTTCCCATCTCATCACCATTAACTGAAGTGCTGCTTTGCCAGCTGCCTTACAAAATTCTCACTGCTTGGATTGTTTCCATCAAGTGGTGTATAGGTAACTGTCAGATTATCTGGATTTTTTTCATCCAGTTTCAGCTCCACCACGCAATTATGTTCGGCACTCTTGATTGTTGCTTTGCCGTCGCCTTCAATTTCTTTGTATATTCTTGAGCTTAATCTATCAGGGTTCATGCCTCTTTCAAATATTACAACGCGAAACTCATCCCATATGGAGTAGCTTCCTATAACGATCATATCTGCGATCATATTATTCCCAGCCTTATTGCTATTTCTCCTGCTTCACCTGCTTTCTCAAACTTGATAAAAGCTTTTTTCCTTCCTGCCTGGTCAATCATCGTCTGTACGCTGGTAATTTTGCTGTTGAACGCGGCTTCAGCAGCCTGCTTTATTTTTGGCTTCTTCGCACGGCGGTCAACTATGAATACAAGCTTGTTCTGCGCCTCTATCTGACGCACAGCTTTTTCAGTCATGAGCACGAACTTCAAAACATCGTAGGGATCAAAATTAAGTGCAACCTGCTCGGGTTTTTCTTTTCTAGTGAAGAAAGATCTTTTCCCCTTTTCTATTTTCTTTTCTACTTTCTTTTTTTCTGTTTTTTCTTCTATCATATAACCCACCGACGCATCTTATGCGTCTAGCTCTCCACCAAATTTCTTCTGCATTGCATCCAGCGCAGATTTTGTTGTTACAACCAGACGGCCCGGCTTTGCCCCAGGTGCCAGCAGCTCTGCGTTCAGATTCTGCACTGAGACTGCATCCACGCCAGATATGTTTCTTGCAGCCTTTATAATCGGATTGTTCTTTGATACGATTATGAGCGGCCCGCGCTTTTCCTTGTATTTTCGTCCGCGCATCTTTCCTTTTCCAGCGCGAATCTTTCTTTCATTGCAGCGGTCTAA
>JAPLUZ010000081.1 GCA_026397375.1 Candidatus Aenigmatarchaeota archaeon
ATGGCTGCCTACAAGATGGAGCATCCTTACCTCTCAAAGCCGGTTCTGCTGGTGAAGGCGAAGAATCCCAAAAAAGCGATACTAGATGCAACAGAGCAGATAATTGAAGATCTGGAAGAATTCAAGAAGCACTTCAATGCCGCGATAAAGTAATACTAATTATAATGACACCTTCATCTGATCTGATCATACCAATAAGAGTGAGAAAATCAGGCAGACACTATAAGTTTTCTTTAGATATAACAGAAGACGTAGCAGCGGATTCTAAACCCTCCTATAGGCATGCTATAGGTATCGCAACCGTTAGAAAAGATTCCATACTGGAACACGATCCCACTACAATAGATGAATTATACGAAGATTTTCTAGGGTTGCAATTAGTTCGCGCATATAGACCGTCTGAAAAGCGTAACTTGGGAAGGAAAGATATACTAAAAGAATATGATGTAGTTGTTGTATTTGGAAAACCGGACATGATAAAAGATTTTCTAAAGCAAGGTGAAAAAGATTGGGATGACCCACCTGGCATAGAACAATACTAGTGCAGTTTTTTAGTTTTAATCATTTTCTCCACAATTTCTAAGCATGTTCAAACAACAGTATATTGTTTGACACATTAAAAAATCTATGAGTTGATTTTTTAACATGTTCAAGAAAGAAGTTCGTATCATAGCGTGGGACGACTGCGCCTTTTCTTTTAGCCAAAAGTCCGTCACGGCTGTAGGAGTGATTTTCAGGGGCGGCGACTTCATTGACGGATTGCTGGCCGTAAAAATAAAAAAGGACGGACTGGATGCAACAGAGAAAATAGCAAATGCCATAAATAAGTCCCGCCATTTTGACCAATTGTCAATAATAATGCTCAACGGAATAACATTTGCAGGCTTCAACGTTGTTGACATCAAAAAACTGGAGAAAAAGACAGGGATGCCGGTAATCGCTGTTATGCGTGACATGCCGGACATGAAAAAGTTTTTGCTTGCGATGAAACGCGTGAATAAATATAGCCTACGGCTAAAGATAGTGAAGGCTGCAGGCAAAATACATAAGTATAAAGACATACATTACCAGAAAGCAGGATTAACGCCGAAGGCGTGCGAAGAAATATTAAAGCTCACATGCACAAGAGCAAAAATACCAGAGCCGCTGCGGGTCGCGCACCTGATTGCATCCGGCTTGGGCGGTCATTCAAAAGGTGGAGCATAGTGGCAAAGAAAGAGAAAGGATGGAAACAGGACGTTTTTGAAATATTTCTAGCATTTGCAATAGCGTGGTTCGGCTACCAGGCAATAGGCTACGCAGCCGGGACAAGCCTGCCGATAGTCGCAGTTGTTTCTGACTCTATGTATCATACAGCGGAATTTGACCAGTGGTGGAATGCAAAAGCAGGCCAATACGGTGAATTAAATATAACAAAAGGGCAGTTCATGAGTTTTCCGTTCAGGAGCGGGCTTTCAAAGGGCGACCTGCTCATTGTTGTTAACCAGCAGCCAAAGATAGGCGACGTTATAATCTACGAGCGCTTTGGAGGGTTCACAATTGTGCACAGGCTTGTCGAAACAAACGGCCAGTACGTGACAAGGGGCGACAACAATCCTGTATCAGATCCGCCAATAGGAAAACCCCAGGTAAGAGGGAAGGTTATATTTGCCGTACCGCTGCTGGGATATCCGAGATTGATTGTCAACAAGCTTATTGATAAGATCCATGAGATAAGTCTCATTTAAGTCTCTTAGGTTTCTCCCCCTAACAAACCGCAGCATTTATTAAGCCTCTAAATTGATAGAAAATAGCATGACAAAGAAAATCGTTGTGGTTGTAGTAATTATTGTGGCAGCTCTTTTTGTACTTAATTCAGTCCAGAATCCTGTTCCTGTTACAAAGCAGGACGAGCTGAAGAAGTTTGCTTCTTACGACGAACTGAAATCTTTCTTGAACAGGACCCATGATTATAGTAATTACGGTTTTGCTGGCGATATGGCAATGGGTGCTTCTTTATCAGCAGGTACTTCTTTGTCAAGAGATATTCAGGCAGCGTCTGCTCCACAAGGAGCATCCCAGGAAAAGGCAAGTGATTATTCCACAACCAACGTTCAGGTCCAGGGTGTGGACGAGGCGGACATAGTAAAGAACGACGGAAAATATATCTACGTTGTTTCCGGTACAAGGCTGGTCATAGTTGATGCTTATCCCGCTGACGCAATGTCAATTGTCTCTGAAATAAACTTTACTGATGCCCCCCAGGAAATATTCGTAAATGGTGACAGGCTTGTTGTCTTTGGAAACGAATACACTTACTATTCAGAGCCAGTGCCTTTAGCAGGTGCTACTTCTGGATCGTCTGGCGTATCAACACCTTCTCAAGTAGAAGAGCCTACCCAGAAAATAGCATCGTCTGACATAGCGATCATGCCGTCCTATCGCAGGGGCACTGAAACCAGTTATATTAAAGTATATGACATAACCGACAGGTCAAATCCAGTGCTGGCACAGAACATGTCAACAGACGGTTATTATTTTAATTCAAGAATGATAGGCGACTATGTTTATGCCATAATCAACGAACCTGTTTACAATTATGATATTGGCCTGCCAGTTGTAAGGCCAATGCAAACAGCGTTTCCAGACATCTACTACTTTGACGTGTCTGACAGGTCATACAACTTTGTAAATATAGTGGCTGTTAATGTAAAAACCGGCGAGACAAACAACAAAGTCTTCCTGCTCCCATATTCCCAGAATTTGTTTGTGTCAAATAACAATATTTATGTGACCTATACAAAATGGCTGGACCAGACATATTTCATGAACAGGCTTATCGACGAAGTTATTCTGCCTGCAGTACCAGCAGACGTCAGCAAGAGAATAAGCGATATACGCGGCATGGACATAAGCAACCAGAGCAAGCTGCAGGAAATGTACCTGACTATTCAGAATTATTTAAAAAGCCTCAGCCCTGAACAGGCTGCAATATTTGAAAAAGATATTCAGACCAGAATGGAAAATTTCCAGAAAATTATAGCCAAAGAGCAGGAAAAGACAATAATAAACAAGATATCCATAAACAACGGTCAGATTAATTATGAAAATCAGGCAAGCGTACCTGGCACTGTTTTGAACCAGTTCTCCATGGATGAATATAACGGCTATTTCCGTATAGCCACGACAGTGTCTGGTTATGGCGGTGGATCACAATCAAATAACATGTACGTTCTGGACAGCTCCATGAAGCAGACAGGAAAGGTAGAAGACCTGGCAAGCGGCGAGCGCATATATTCGGCGCGCTTCATGGGTGACCGGGCCTACATGGTGACTTTCCGCCAGGTTGACCCATTATTTGTAATAGATCTCAAGGATCCAGCAAACCCAACTGTATTGGGCTACCTGAAGGTTACAGGTGTCTCAGATTACCTGCACCCTGTTGACGAGAATCACATCATAGGCATAGGAAAAGAAACAACAGAACAGGGCAGATTCCTTGGATTGAAAATGTCTTTGTTTGACGTGAGTGACGTAGCAAATCCAAAAGAAATATCAAAAATAATTATAGGCGACCGCGGAACAGATTCCCAGGCCCTTAATGACCACAAGGCATTCCTGTTTGACAAGGACAAGGGACTGCTTGTTTTGCCTGTTTTGCTTGCTGAAATAAATACGACAAAACAGCAGCCAGAGGTTCCTGTTGGCTGGCCAGTGTACGGCAATTACGTATTTCAGGGAGCCTATGTATTTGACTTCTCTGTCGAAAATGGTTTCACTCTTCGCGGCAGGATAACCCATGCAGTAAATGAAACAGATAATCAGGCATACTGGGGTCAGTATGCTGTAAAGCGCAGCCTGTACATAGGTGATGTTTTGTACACTGTATCAGGCAAGCTCGTCAAGGCAAATAACCTGTCAGACCTCAATAACATAAACAAAATAGACCTTCCTAGCTACGAAGAAAAATATCCACTCTATGGATATATTTAAGTATTTTTCCGCCTCTTTTTTCAGTTACGATAGATATATATACTATTTTATGCCATAAAATAGTAGACAATATATGACAGACAAGGACATTCGACTGGCCATAATAGGAGCAGGCAACTGTGCTTCCAATCTGGTTCAGGGCTTATACTATTACAAGGACGTTACTGATTCTTCAGAGCGTGTGCCTGGATTAATGCACAACAGCCTTGGCGGTTATCTGATTCGTCACATAAAACCTGTTGTTGCGTTTGACGTGCATTCTGGCAAAGTGGGTAAAGACCTGAGCGAAGCGCTATGGGTCGAGCCAAATAATACCGTAAAAATAGCGGACATACCAAACCTTGGTGTGGAAGTTCAGAAGGGCCCTGTTCTTGACGGAATAGGCGAGTTCATGTCCAAAGTAACACCTATGGACCATAGACAAACACCGGTGGATATCGCAAAAACCCTGAAGGAAAATGACGTTCAGGTCGTTCTCAGTTTCTTGCCAGTGGGCAGCGCCGACGCAACAAGATTTTACGCCAACGAAATCATGAAAGCCGGCTGCGGATTTGTAAACGCGATCCCGGAATTCATAGGCAGTGATCCTGTATGGGCGAATAAATTCGAAGAAGCTGGTCTTCCTGTTCTTGGCGACGACACAAAAGCCCAGTTTGGTTCCACCATTGTTCACCGTGTTTTATCCCGGCTCTGCGAGGAACGCGGCAGCACAGTTGATAATACTTATCAGTTGAACGTCGGCGGCAACACTGACTTCTACAACATGCTAGAGCGCACGCGCCTGAAGAGCAAAAAAATCTCGAAAACAGAGGCAGTTCAAAGCCAGTTCAGCAAGCAGCTTCCAGACGATCATATTCATATCGGCCCGAGCGACTACGTACCATGGTTAAAGAGCAGAAAACTAGGATTCATAAGGATAGAAGGCCGCCTGTTTGGTGATATTCCTTTCAATATAGAATGCCGCCTGGACGTGGAAGACAAAGCCAATTCATCCGGCGTTGTTATTGACAGCATAAGATGTGTAAAGCTTGCCATGGACCGCGGCATCGGTGGTTCTCTCATCTCACCGGCATCCTACTTCTGCAAGCATCCATTGCAACAGTTCCCTGACAGCGTCGCAAGGCAGATGACAGAGGAATTCATTAGTGGTCAGAGGGAGCGCTGATGCTCTACAAGAATCGTCAGAAATTCAATTCTTTATCAATAAAAGTAGGTATGATCTTCTGCAAAATACCTTTGTCGCCCAATCAGTGGACAATATTGTCATTGATTCCTGCTGTTTTGGGATTGCTCGCTACATATTACGGAAACATATCAGCAGCTATAATACTCTTTGCAATAACACCCTTCATTGATATTATTGATGGATCTGTAGCCCGTGTCATGGGACGGGTTACAAAGCTGGGGGCTTATCTGGACACAGTAATTGACAGATATATTGAAGCTATAATGATTGTTTCAGTAATGCTTTTAGGTCTGCCTGATTTTTATTTGCCAATACAGTTCTGGATCATAGCATTGTTATTCGGTTCCCTTATGTCAACCTATGCAAAAGCGGCTTCCGCCGAGAAAAAGATAGTACAGGAAATAGAAGGACATGGTATAAAAGGTGGCATCCTTGAACACACAGACCGTGTTATACTTTTGTTTGTTATATTCCTGCTTTCATTATTTGTGGGAAAAATATATCTGACTTACATTGTAATTGCAATGGCAATACTAACA
>JAPLUZ010000009.1 GCA_026397375.1 Candidatus Aenigmatarchaeota archaeon
ACTGACTCTGCATAACGGCTGTTTGCGATAGCCATGCCTGCCAAAAAGGCGCCAGCTGCGATACTCATGCCTATATTGTCTGTAACATAGGCAAGGAAAAATGCAAAGACAATGGGAATGGTAAATAAGATGTTTTCATCAAGAAAACGAGATGCAAAGTCCAGAATGGCGTTTGCGATTTTTGACCCGGCTGTAAACATTATAAGGTAAAAGCCGATGCATACAAAGAACAGGAAGAGAATGCCATTAAAAGCTACTACATGCGATTTGACAAATGTCGAGAAAAATGACAGGAATAGAATGCCTATTACGTCGTCAGCTATGGTGACGCTGACTATAAATTTTCCCAGTTTTGTATTGAATTGCCCTGTTTCCATGAGGAATAAAAACAATATCACATCACTGGTGGAAACAAGCACAACACCTATGGCAAAGCCAATAACGAGGTCATTAAAAAATGCCAGGCCTACCAGGGTGCCCAGCAGAAAGGAGAACATGCCGCCAAGAAATGCAAGAACTCCTGCTGAATATACATGATGCTTTATTTCATCAAATTTTATCTGCATACCTGTCATGAAAAGAAGAAAGATTATCGGGATTATGAAAAAGTCCTCCATAAAGCCGCTGAGCACGACAAGACCTAAAACAGGGCCAATTATTATGCCGCCTATAATCTGGCCTACCAGGGCGGATACTCCAAAGCGTTCTGCTATCCCGCCAAATACCTTTGCAGACAGCAGAAGCATGGCAACTACAATAAATACGTTTTCAAGGGGCATACTCTTCTCCTGATTCTTTAATTGGACGGTTAATAAATAAAGATATTATATAGGCGCGGACTGGAAAAAAGTTTTTTCTTTAATTCTTCGTCTAAATGCTGCAAGTTCGCTACATTTAAATATGTGTCGGTCAAGATACATAGTTATGTCTGAAGACCGACATATCATCAGGATTGTGCCCCACAGGAAGGCGCCGCCATCTTCTGAGGAGATATTCGGCAAAAGGCCGCAAAGCGAGATGGAACTGGGCATGCTGCAGATGCAAATTCTCTGGTTTCTGAACAGGAAACCTGCCCATGGGTACGAAATAATGGAGACTCTGAACAAGATAAAGACGACAAAAATAACCCAGGGAACCCTTTATCCGACTTTGCAAAGGCTGGAAGAGCTAATGCTGGTAAAAGGCAAGAAAGACGACAGAAAAATAGTCTACACCATAACGCAGGAAGGCAGAAAGGTCATGAATAATGTTTGCAATGACTTCACAAGGACATTCTTCGGCATATTCCAAGATTACGTATGTCACAAATGCGTGGGTGAAAAAGATGACAAGCACTCTTGAGGTAAAAGATCTTTTTGTCAGCGTGGATGGAAAGCAGATATTGAAAGGGGTGAACCTGACAATAAAGCAGGGCGAGGTCCACGCAATAATGGGGCCCAATGGTTCAGGCAAAAGCACGTTAGCATATGCGCTAATGGGCCATCCAAAATACAAGATAGATTCAGGCCAGATTTTCTACAACGGTGAAGAAATAACAAATATGCCGGTAGACGAGAGGGCAAAAAAAGGATTATTCCTGGCGTTTCAATATCCATTGGAAATACAGGGGGTGAGCTATTCGCAGTTTTTGCTTGCGGCGATGAAGTCAAAAAACAATAATATTTCAATCCCGGATTTCAAAAAACTGCTTAATGAAAATGCGGATTCGCTTCATCTTGACAGGTCTTTTCTGGAACGCCATCTTAACGTGGGATTCTCCGGCGGCGAAAAGAAGAGGGCAGAGATACTGCAAATGTTAATGCTAAAGCCTGAGCTGGCTGTTTTGGACGAAACAGACTCAGGGCTGGATATAGACTCGCTAAAAATAGTGGCAGAAGCTGTTAACAAATGCAGAGGCCAGAATTTTGGCTGCCTGGTGATAACGCACTACCAGAGACTGCTGAATTATCTGCGCCCTGATATCGTGCACGTTTTTCTTGACGGAAAGATCGTGGAGACAGGAGACAAGGATTTAGCGATACATCTGGAACACAACGGCTACAAGGAAATAATGAAAAAATACGGCCATACACCGGGCTTATCTGTGATCAATGACTGATTTTTATGAATAGTCAAGATTTTCTCAATACTCTTGGTTCTGATTACGAGTCAAAATATGGTTTTCATGACAGCTCAAAACCTGTGATGTCGACAAAGCCCGGTCTGTCAGAGGACGTTGTAAGGGAGATATCCCGCATCAAGAACGAGCCGGAGTGGCTGCTGGATTTCCGGCTGAAGGCACTGAAGATATTTAATTCAAAGAAAATGCCGGAATGGGGCAGCGACCTGTCCGGAATAGATTTCAATAAAATAACTTACTACCTGAAGCCGTCTGACAGAACGGAAAAGCGGTGGGAGGACGTGCCCGAGGACATAAAGAAGACATTTGACAGACTAGGCATACCGGAAGCGGAAAAGAAATTCCTGTCGGGCGTGGGCGCCCAGTACGAGTCGGAGATGGTATATCATTCTCTGCGCAGGGATATGGAGAAGCAGGGTGTCATATTTGTCGATCCGAACACGGCGCTGACAAAGCACGAAGACCTGTTCAGGAAGTTCTTCGGGACGGTCGTGCCTGCGGGTGACAACAAGTTCGCTGCGCTGAACTCAGCTGTTTTCTCAGGAGGGTCATTTATCTACGTTCCTGAAAATGTGACAGTGGATGTGCCGCTGCAGGCGTACTTCCGAATAAACGCAACGGAAATGGGACAGTTCGAAAGGACATTGATAATAGCTGACAAAGGTTCTGTCGTTAACTATCTGGAAGGGTGCTCGGCGCCCATCTACAGCAGGGACAGCCTGCACAGTGCCGTTGTCGAGCTCGTGGCGCTGGAAGACGCAAAGATCCGTTACACAACTATTCAAAACTGGTCAACGAACGTCTACAACCTTGTAACAAAGCGGGCGCATGCCTACAGGAACGCAAGGGTAGAATGGATCGACGCAAATTTAGGCAGCAAGCTCACAATGAAATATCCTTCAGTTTACCTGATGGAACCGGGCGCAAGCGGCGACATATTATCCATAGCCTTTGCAGGCAAGAATCAGATCCAGGATACGGGCGGAAAAATCATACATTTTGCGCCAGACACGAAATCGAACATAATATCGAAGTCGATAAGCAAGAACGGCGGATATACACTCTACCGGGGTCTTGTGAAAATATTGAACGGTGCAAGTGGCAGCCAATCGAACGTGCGGTGCGATGCGCTCATACTTGACAACAAGTCACGGTCCGACACGTTCCCCCACATCAAGATCGACGAAAATGACGTGACAGCGGCGCACGAGGCAACAGTCGGAAAGATAAGCGAGGAAAATATTTTTTATCTGATGAGTCGCGGCCTGAAGGAGAGTGAGGCCATCACGCTGATAGTTCTCGGCTTCATAGAAGGATTCACAAAGGCGCTGCCGATGGAATATGCAATTGAGTTAAACAGGCTCATACAGCTGGAGATGGAGGGTGCGGTCGGATAAGCCTAAAACAGGGTTTTTAAATTCTATATTCAAAGTTTGATAGGAAAAAGTGGGATTAAGATGGACGTTGAAAAAATAAGGCAGGACTTTCCGATTCTGAAGCAAATGGTTCATGGCAAGCCATTAGTTTATTTAGACAATGCTGCAACGTCACAGAAGCCGAAGCAGGTAATAGAAAAGCTGAAGGAATACTATGAAAACTACAATGCAAACATCCACAGGGGCATATACGCGCTGAGCGAAAGGGCTACAGAAGAGCACGAAATGGCACGCGCAAAGGCAACAGATTTTATAAATGCAAAATCTCCAAAGGAAGTAATATTTACAAGGAACGCGACCGAGTCGCTCAACCTGCTTGCCTACAGCCTCGGCGGAACGATGAAAAGCGGCGACAATATAGTGTGCACTGTAATGGAACACCACAGCAACCTTATACCTTTTCAAGTTGCTTGCGACAGGATAGGTGCTAAATTAGTCGTTATACCTATTACCGATAAAGGCGATATTGATATGGTAGAATATCAAAACCTTGTTACTAAATATGCAGAAAAGATTAAAC
Source organism: Candidatus Aenigmatarchaeota archaeon (assembly GCA_026397375.1). GTDB lineage: Archaea > Aenigmatarchaeota > Aenigmatarchaeia > GW2011-AR5 > GW2011-AR5 > JACPVU01. The sequence goes on from JAPLUZ010000009.1 coordinate 4,076, forward strand.
TAATTTCAGTTTGTCATATATCTAATGTTCTTGGCACTATAAATCCAATAAAAGAAATT
>JAPLUZ010000053.1 GCA_026397375.1 Candidatus Aenigmatarchaeota archaeon
TAATGTCAAAAACAAAAAAATATGGCTCATCCCAGCAGGGCAAAGGCAAAATTATTATCTTGGATTATCCGTCTGTAAATATAGCCAAGCCCATGTCAGTCGGCCACCTTCGTTCCGCAATTATAGGTCAGTCCCTGTACAACATTTACAAGTTCCTGGGCCACAAATCAATAAGTGACGATCACCTTGGAGACTGGGGCACCCAGTTCGGCAACATGATTTGCGCTTACAAAAAATGGGGCGACAAAAAGAAGATAGCTAAGGATCCGATAAAAGAACTGCTTGCCCTTTATGTAAGATTTCACCAAGAGGCAGAGCAAAACAAGGACCTGGAAGAAGAAGGCCGCGCCTGGTTCGCAAAGCTGGAGAAAGGCGACAAGGAAGCTGCAAAGCTCTGGAAACAGTTCAAGAAATGGAGCATGAACGAATTCAAAAAAACCTACAACCGGCTGGGCATAAAGACCGATTACGCACCTACGTCGTCGGGTCTGAGCAAAGCCTGCATTTCAAGCAGATCTTTTTCGCGTCCCAGCAGTTGGGCATCATGAAGGACGAGGGCGTGCACGTGAACTTTGGCTTTGTGTCTCTGCCCGAAGGCAGGATGTCCACAAGGGCAGGCAGAATTATATTCCTTGACGACCTGATCAATGAAACAGTAAACGAGGCAGAAAAGACAATAGAGGAAAAAAATCCCAGGTTGAAAAACAAAAAAGCAGTAGCAGAAATGGTGGGCCTGGCTGCAATAAAATACAACGACCTATCCCGCGACCGCATAAAGGATATTGTTTTTGACTGGAAAGAGGCGCTGAGCTTTGAAGGTGACACAGGGCCCTATCTGCAGTACACGTGTGTGCGCGCTGCTTCCATACTGAGAAAATCAAAAAAGAAACCAAAAATAAAGAGCTTCACCTTGGATAAAAATGAGGCAGACCTGATAAAAATCCTGTCCAAGTTTCCTGTTGTTGTGCAGACTGCCGCAAGGGACTACAAACCGCATTATATTGCCAATTATCTCAATGGATTGGCATCCAAATTCAATGAATATTATCATAACACGAAAATAATTTCTTCTAACCACGAATCTCAGCGGTTAGCAATTGTTTTCTCTGTTCTGACCGTAATGAAGACAGGACTAAATCTTCTTGGTATAGACGTTCCTGAGAAGATGTAATCTACATTAAGAGGAACCTAGGTTCCTCTTAGAATCTAGACTTAATCTCCTCCTATCAACAGACTTAATCCCTTCCTGAAGAAAACTAAAACCTCAACCAATCCTTTCCTACTAGCGTTGCACACGTAATTCTTTTGTAATTAGCAGGAATTTATTGATAGCTTTAAAATGATTGGATGGATTTCTTATTCTATGGAAGACGTTGAGATCAGCATAAAGGAGACAGAAGAATACCCGACAGACGAAGGTAAACGGGTAAAGATAATAGACATACCTGTAATGACACAGGAAGACAAAAAGCGCATTGATTCTGCCCTGGACAAGATAGAAAAGCTAACACATTATTTAGAGGAAAAATACTCTGGAGACATAGAAAAAAAGCGCTTTGACTATATGACTGAAAAATTAGAAACATTAGAAAGTCTTCTGAATGAGGCAGACGCAAGAAAGTCCATACCCATGATCATAGAGCTGATAGAGGAATTAAAAGATTTGAATGCCTCCCTGAAGGAAAATCAGGACCGTATAGTAGGCGTTCTTGGCAAAACCGTAGAAAATATGGAAAATGTAAACAAGGATATCGGGCAAATAAGAGCCGATATCGAAGCAGCGCTGACCTACATTCGCGGCATTGTCAATGAGTATGTTAGTATCGTATCAAAAGACGCAGAGGGCATATATAAAAAAATTGAGTCCCTTGTACAGGATGTTAATGAAAAATTAGACAAGCAAAACACCATTGTAAGCACGAAACTGGACAACCTTGCTCTGCAGACAATAGAGCCCATGAATGATCTGAGTCTGGTAATAGACAAGTTAAGGAACGAGATTGCCGACACCAAGCAAGTAATACCGATAGTCGTGGAAAAAAGTGTCAATTCCTCTAGTAAGAAAGTCCTGTCTGAGCTGAAAAAAATAAACAGCCAGCTGACAGCAATGCGCAGTGAAAATACGCTCGCCGTAGCTGAAAATTTGATAAAACTGGTCAAAAGTTATCGCGTGCCCAAGTCTGCTCAAAACGACAAAAAAATAATTCTCATTGCCCTGAATGGTGTAGAAGACGGTCTGACCGATATGTTTGTCCTTAAAACAGTCACAAAGAAGATGACCAAGACAGAGATCCTGCAGGTAACAAAATTAAACAATGCAAAACTGTCAAAAAGCATAAACCGCCTTGTCAATACAGGCAACCTCGTAAAAGAAAGAAAGGGCCGCTTAACCGTTTTCAGGCAGAAGTGATGAGTATGGACCCATGGAACGCCGTAAAGAAATTTGAACTGACTTATAGTATAGGTTCTGGAGAAAAAGCCAAGCTTTTTGCTTACATTAGGGCTTACAAGGAAGAAGGGCACGACGAGCCTAACTGGTTTGAAGTAGATGTATTTTATGAAGGAGACCAAAGAACCATAAGGAACTTTGATACCCTCAGAAAAAAGCCTTGAACTACAGGAAAATTGTTTGGTTCCCCTACACTTCGCAGGACAGAAGAAAATTTTCTATCATGGCTGAGAATGGAAAGTAGGATGAAATACAAAAGAGCTGAACTTGAAAAAGAATCCCTTGAGCAACCTTCAAGGCATGAAAAACATTATTAAATTCTATTACATCTTTTTTACCAGGCTTATTGTCTCTTCCTTCAGCATCGTACCAGTGGCAGCGTCTATGTCAAAGGATGTTGCTTTCATGTCCTGTGTTATGAAGGCGATTGTCCATACAAGGCACTTCTTTTCGGCAAACTGCTTTCTGTGCAATGATATGAGGACATTGACTGCGCTCTTCTTGAACTTTTTCCTTGCGTCGGCAAGTGCCTTGCTTGCAGCTATCTTTACATCCTTTATTCTCAGTTCTTCTTGTTCGTTCAGCGCCGGTGTCTCTTCACCTACAGTTACCAAAGCCTCGTTGACAAAGCAGTCCACCACCGTATTCGTATACGGGTTGTAGTAGAGCAGAGTCCAGTTGGTTATATTCTCTTTCTCCGCTATGCAAACAAAGGTTGAACTTAAGAAATAGCCATCGAGCCTCTGAACATTTTCGTTCTCCTCGGCTCGTTGAATGGCTTCGTTCAACTTCATACTTCTTTCAACTTTTCAGACACGAAATTTATTACTGCCTGATCTATAGGTACTGTGAACGATTTCTTGTACCTTTTCTCTCCATCCTGAGTGAAGAAGCCACTGCTTATGGAGATGAATGTGTTTTCTCCCTCTTCGGTTATAGCTTTCTTTCTTGCAACTTCCAAAAACTTGCTGTTTCCATATTTTAGTTCTTCAGATTTTATTGTTTCGAATTGTACCATTTTTATCCCCCATTTTTGTTTTTATTATAAAATAAAAAAAATTACTTCTTCTTTTTTTCCGCCTTTTCGCGTGCTTCCCACTTAAGATCTTCGTATTCTATCCAGGCGATTATAAGGCCGAGGAATATCAAGACCAGGCCAAACAGTCCTGCGAATACGTTCAAAAATGCTCTTACAGCGGATGCTACGCCCAAGGCAGGAGCTACCGCATTCCCTGGCCAGTACCAATATACACCTGCCAAGAATACCAGTATTCCTATTATCAATTTTACTCCTGAATTCATTTTATTACCACCCATTTTTTGAGCTTAACTAGGGTTTAAATCTAGTTTTTATCTTTTTAAGTTTATTCTACACTAGAAATAAGGCATAAAACCAGTATGTGATTCTATGGCTCTATACAAATACCTGCAGAAAGCTTGGAAAAAACCAACCAAGGAACTGAGACACAAGACAAGAAAATGGTCT
>JAPLUZ010000054.1 GCA_026397375.1 Candidatus Aenigmatarchaeota archaeon
ACGATTCAGAGATTTCTCGTGTGCGGTGGGCATTCTTTTAATTATTCTCAGATACATTAAAAAACAACGTATCCGGGCTTGTCTCTTTTCTTACCGCGCTTCCCCTAATTATATTTACAGAAAATTCTAGAACCAGTCTACTTCTTGACGTGCTTGACCTTCATGATCCTGACGTTCATGACCTTGCCGCAGCCTTTGCATTTGGCAAGAATGCTCTTTCCTTTTTTCCCACGGATCTTGAAGTATTTTTCCTGGCATCCTGTGCACGCAAGTTCCCAGTCATATTCGTATTTTTTCGTTACCATCGTTATCAACATATAATAATTGATTTTTGGGGTATTAATGGTTATTTTGAAGAAAATTATAGTTTTATTTCCTGCCGAACCTTCTTCTGAGGTCTTCCTGTATCAGCAGTTTGTCTCTGTAGCTGTTATATCTATATTCGACAAGAACCGCCTTCGGGACTATATCCTGCGGACTGTAGAAATCATATTTTCTCTCGAACAGCATTTTTCTTGCAATCTCTTTTGGCCAGTCGTTGTGCATCTTCCTCTTGACAGCCACATTCCTGTCCACATGCATTCTTATCAGGTATTCCTCGGCATCGGTCCTGCCAAGGAGCAGGCTGCTCACATCCCTGTCGATAACGGATTCAATTACTATATTCTTCCCTTCCTCCAACATTGCGTTTCTTCTCTTCAGCAATTCGTTCCAGGTTACATAGCCAAGAACAAAGCATTCGTCATTCGTGAGCCCGGACGTATCGTACCTTCTCAGGGCATTCGCGTGTTTTTTGATTATTTCCTGTGCATCTTCGATGGAATAATCCGCATGGCCCAGGATCATGGAGAATTGCGGCCAGAACCAAGGTATGCTGCCGTTGCTCGGCATAGCCCAGCGAACCATGTTGTAGTCCAGGCCGGAAGGCGCTCCCATCTCAACTAGCTGCGTACCGGCGCTGCATTTGCTGTAGCCCAGGTCTTTCATGTACCTGCATACAGCACTCTTTCCCGAGCCGGTTATGCCCTCCACCAAAACCAGTTTTGATTTTTCTGGCATGTTTATTGCGTTACCTACCGTGGATAAAAAGCCATGTTGCAGGAAAGCCGGAGCGCTGCATGCAAAGTCAGATAATGGGGCGACAAGTCGGAAAATGAAGGGAATAAAAAGATAGGTAATAAAACAGGATTTATGCCATACAAACTTTCCCCTTCTTCGATGAGCACATTGAAAGACTGCCCGCGCTGCTTCTGGTTAGCCATTAATAAGAAAATAAGCCCGCCGGCAGGCATATTTCCCTCTTTACCAAGTGGCATGGATGCCGTGCTGAAGAAGCATTTCGATGCATGCCGGAAGAAAGGCTCCATACCAGAAGAACTAAAAGGAACAGGCGCAAGGCTGGTCAGCAACACGGACCTTCAGAAAGTATGGAAAAGCGACTTCAAGGGCACCCGCTGGCATTTTAACACGGTCTTGAATAAGGACACCGCTCAGCAGGAACCGAAGGCTGCAGACGCAAAGCTCTTCAAGGACGTGGACCTGCTCAACATATGGAGAAGCAACTTCAAGGGCATACGATGGCAGGACAAGAAAGGTAACGAACTGCACGGAGCTGTTGACGAAATACTGGTGAAGAACGGAAAACTCATTGTTCTTGATTTCAAAACCCGTGGCTTTCCATGCAAGGATGACACCCACAAGCACTACCAGGACCAGATGGACATCTACAATTTCCTGCTTCGCAAAAATGGCTACGAGACAGAAGACTATGCTTACCTGCTTTTCTTCCATCCAACGGCTGTAACTAAAACCGGTGACTTCGCCTTCGAGCGCACGCTTAAAAAAGTGGAAATCAATGTAAAAAACGCCGAGAAGATCTTCACCAGCGCAATAAAATGTCTGGAAGGGCCAATGCCAAAGCCCGGCAAGGACTGTGAAGTTTGTGAGTTCGTGAGGGAGAGAACTTGAATAATAATTTGGACGAACTATTACAAAAAATAAAGAAATTCCGTGATGAAAGAGACTGGAAGCAATATCACAATCATAAGGATATGGCTATTTCTATTGTACTAGAAGCTTCAGAACTTTTGGAGCATTTTCAATGGAAGAATAAAGAACAGATAAATGATCACATAATCAAAGAAAAGGAAAAAATAGAAGAAGAAATAGCGGATATTTTAATTTATTTACTAGAAATGGCTGACAATCTAAATATTAATATCTTAGAAGCTGCTGAAAAAAAGCTGGAGAAAAACGCGAAAAAGTACCCAGTGGAGAAGGCAAAAGGATCCGCAGCCAAATATACGGAGTTGTAATCATGCAGTTATATGCTGGAACTTCTGCAGAATTTATAGAAGATACTGTGCAAAATAAAGTAGCGGACAAAATTCTAGAAGAGTTTGAGAAATATTATGGAAGAAGACCGTCTCCTTCTGAAATAACATCCTGGAGAAATTCATTGCAATATATGAAAAACGTCATAGAATATAATTCTCTTTTTGATAATATGATTATCTTAGAACATGAGCTTCCTTACAGTACTGAGAGAATAGACTTCATACTCTTTGGCAGAGACGGAGAAGGTAAAGAAATGATAGTGGTTTTGGAGCTCAAGCAATGGGAAAAAGTAAAGGATTGTGACATAGATGGTAATGTAATCACATTTCTCGGCGGCTCCGAAAGGATGCAGGCACATCCTTCTTTTCAGGTCAGAGGATATGCATTCTATCTCAAAGATTTTGTTGAAGTGTTGCACGACGATTCCATAACTCTGGATGCATGTGTTTATTGTCATAATTATCCAAGGAAGGAAAGCTCTGTTTTATTCTACCCCAAGTTTAAAGAAATTGAAAAGCAATTCCCAGTCTTCTCTAAAGAAGATTTCAAAGATTTGGGAAAATATCTGAAAGCAAGGCTTTCTGGTGGCAAAGGTCTTGAAGTGTTTAACAGGTTCAGCATGAGCAGAATACGCCCTTCCAAAAAATTGGTTGACGTTGCAAAAAAGATGATAGAAGGTCAGAACGTCTTCAATCTAATAGATGAACAGCTTGCTGCAAATAATACTATAATAGACCGCGCTAAAAAATGTTCTAAAATAAAGAAAAAATCAGTTATTATTGTTAGGGGCGGTCCTGGAACAGGAAAATCAGTAATAGCATTAAACGCGCTTGCAGAACTGTTGTCAAAGAAATTAGTGGTCTATCATGCGACGGGGTCTGCTGCCTTTACGCAAACCTTAAGGAAAATAGTAGGACCAAGAGCGGCCAACTTATTCAAATATTTTAACAGTTTTATGCGTCACAAATCTAATGAGATAGATATTCTTATCTGCGACGAAGCGCATAGGATACGAAAGACGAGCAATTCAAGATTTACTAAGATGTCATTTAGATCTGATACGCCACAAATTGAAGAATTAGTAAACGCAGCTAAAGTTTCTATTTTCTTTATAGACGATGATCAGGTGGTCAGACCGGACGAGATAGGTAGCACGCAACTGATAAAGCTGACGGCACAAAAATTTGACGCAGAAATCTACGACTTTGAGCTAAAGACACAGTTTAGATGTAGTGGATCTGATGGATATCTCAACTGGATAGATAACATATTTGAAATAAGAGAAACCGCAAATAGAATTCTTACAAAAAATGAAAAAATGGAATTCAAGATATTTGATACTCCGCAAGCCTTATACGATGAAATAAAAAAGAAAAATTCAGAGAAGCCTAATTCAGCAAGACTAGTTGCCGGGTTTTGCTGTCCATGGAGTGATGCAAATTCTGACGGCACACTGAAAGAAGATGTTGTTATTGGAGATTTCAAGATAACTTGGGAGGCAAAAAATGATGCCACAAAAATTGCTCCAGGCATTCCAAAGGCAGCACTCTGGGCTTATGATCCTAATGGTATAAACCAAGCGGGTAGCATATACACTATTCAAGGATTTGAATTTGATTATGTTGGAGTGATATTTGCAAAAGATCTTGTTTGGGACCCTATTAAGAAACAATGGATAGGAATACCTGAAAACTCTGCAGATGCTATGGTAAAAAGAGACAAAACAAATTTCACTAGTTTTGCTAAAAATGTGTATAGAGTTCTTATGACACGAGGTATGAAGGGTTGCTACGTGTATTTTATGGACGAAAGTACAAGAAAATACTTTGAGGAACATATAGAAAAGAGGAGCTAAAAGCCGCCCTGGCCAAGAAGATGGCTCCGGAGCGCTGCGGCAAGTGTCCTGTTTTCCACGAAAGCAAGAACACGCCACCGGTCATGAAAGGAAAGCTCATGACACCGGAGAATGAGGAATTTTACAGGAAGATGATGGGAAAGTAAATCATTTCTTGAAATGCATGACACTGATTATGGCAAAAGTTTTTCTTTTGTATGCCAAATTACCGACGAGAAAATATTTTTCCCAGTTTTTGTCATTCAGTTTAAGATTATCAAAAACCTTCTCCTGGTCCTCCCTGGTTTTTTGCTTGTTGAGCCACATATAAGCGCCCCACTCTATCAATTGCTGACAGTGAGGAGATTTTGATTCGCATGCGGGCAGGCATCTGTATTCTATATAGGGCTTATTTCTGAAATGCTTTTTTGTCTTCAGTTTTAGCCCTGTTAATGTAGTCTGTACAGGTGGAGTCAATCCCGTATCCTCCAGATTCCAGGATAGTATTTCTGGTTTAACCAATCCTAAGCTTCTTCCCTGGTTCCTGAGAGTTTCTGTAGAATCTTTTGATAAGTTCCTTAAAAGGTTTATACGTTCTTCCCGCTTCAAAACTCCCAGAATCTTTATGTTTTTATCAAGATGTTTCCAATCCTCCTTAGAACCGACAATCTTCCAGCTTTCTTTTCTTGTATCAGCGCGGTTTCTCTCGACCTTCACACGTACTATATTCCAGGTTTTTAGTGGTGAAAAAATCTTTGTGGGGTAAAGACGAATAAACCCATGTTCTTTGGAATAACCTGCTACGCATACGGAATATCTTCCATCACGTAAAAGTTCTGGCCAAGAACGCCCAAGAATTATAAGATCATTAATTTCTTCCATTTTTAATCAGTTTGTTCATTAAATATGTATAACTTCTGTGTCCATATTCTCATTTATCATGTCGCTTAGTACAAGCCTATGGCACTCATAAGGATTTCTTTCAAAACACATGATGCACGTCCTTTCGCCGTTTATATGACTGCCCAGGTTGTCGAACAGATTATTTTTAACTATGTGTTTTCTATACATTTTAAAGAAATTATTCAGATTGCCGGTTTCTTTTAGATATTCACGAAATTCTTTAGGTGCGCCAACTTCAGATAGGCCAATAAATTTTATTCCTCGCTTTTCGACTTTTTGCTTCAGGGCATTTCTGGAGAAATAAGGTTTTCTGCTTAAACCAGATTTTCGTGTATCAATTAAAACTTTTATTTCATTCTTCTTTAGCATGTTCAAGAATTCCTCAATATTGCGTCCCTGGTAGCCAATAGAATAGACCTTATGTTTTCTGTAAGAAGAGATCAAACCTATTAAATTGTTTAACATAATCCATTATTCTTTAGGATATTCTTAAGCCTTTCTTATTCAGTCTATTTCTTCCTTTGTCTTTCTTTTGCTTCTTAACCTACACCCGTAATCTTTATCTTCAGCACATCGCAAATAATATTCATGGTATCCGAGCTGCTGGTAACGGTAGGCGCAGGCTTCATTCTTTAATATCCGGGAATGGCAGACGCGACGTCTCTTCTTTTGAACGTGGGGCTTGGTTTTCGGGCCAGATACAAGTTCTTAAAATGTTAATGGTGTAATGTTATTATAGTGCTACACGAAAACAATCTGGATATGATTTTCGTGTGCACTATATGTGAACCCAGTAATTCATATCCGAAATCTTTACTGGGTTAACTATAAACAGTTGTTAAACAGACGTGGGCGGAATGAAGATAACCAAAAGCGGAATAAAGATTGACCGGGAATTATCCGCACTCGACAAGTTTGCAATAGATTTTTCGCGGATCATGCAGAGACACACAAAATACGTCATTGTCAGTGGTTACGTGTCAATTCTCATGGGAAGGGCGCGCGTGAGCGAAGACATAGACATGCTGGTCCCTGTTATGGGCGAAGAGGAATGGAGCAGCATATATAACGACCTTGTAAAAGAGGGTTATTACTGCCTCAACGCAGATGTTCACGGTTCCTACACTTATCTTAAGGACAACATCGCAGTCAGGTTTGCGCCCAAAGGAAGCGTAATACCTAACATGGAAATCCTGTTTGCCGCAGGAAAAATACAGAAGATTGCACTTGCCACGGGCATCACTGCTGCTATAGGAAAAAGCAGCATTGTAATATCGAATCTTGAGCTTCAGATAGCCTACAAAGAGAATATACTGAAATCACCAAAGGATATCGAGGACGCGAGACACATAAGGCTTGTAATGGGAAAGCATATTAATGCACAAAGGCTAAGAGAATACAAGAGGATGTTATGAACGCTAACCAGAAGCAGCGAATGGGGTTTGTGGCCTACTGGGCAGAATATGTCAGGACACACAGCGACAAAGACTGGTCCAGGCAGCAGAACCTGATAATCGACTCATGCATTAAAAGCGCCCAAATTACAAGAGAGCAGTTTTTACGCATGAAAAATGAAATCTTGCCTGCTTCTTGACAGGTTTCCTCTTGAACTACTTTTTCCACTTCTTAACCTACACCAGTAATCTTTATCTTGGGCATCACGCAAATAATATTCATGGTTTCTGAGATCGTCATAACGATAGGCGCAGGCTTCGTTGGCGGGCTGATTCGGGCTTTCATAGGCATATTGAAGTGGCAGACGCGCGCGCCGACGCAGCACAGGATGAAGGTCACGATTGAATATCTGATCGCTTCTATCCTGCTTGCAGGCCTGTTAGGTATGGTGGCCGGGCTGTATGTTGTCAACGACCCCAGGTTCGCTATTCTTGCAGGTTACGCGGGCACGGACTTCATAGAGGGCGTGTACAAGGCCAAATTCAAGAAAAGGAAGAAGGAACTGAGTGAATAATATATAAAATACGGCAAAGATAGTTATTTTCGATAGAAATGTATATTTTTATTGATGAATCCGGAGATTTGGGGTTTGATTTTCAAAAGAAAGGAAAACCCTCAGACTTTTTTCTAGTAGCCGCCCTGAAAATAGATGATGAAAAGTATCTTAATAGAATAATCAAGAGGCATCGTAAAAGGCACAAAAAGAAGAAGGAGCAAAAACGTGAAGTAAAATTTTCCAACACGTCACCGGAAAACAGAAGACGAATTCTTCAGGATATAGCCAAATTAAACGTAGAGATATTTATTGTATACGTCGACAAGCACCACGCATATGGTTACATAAAAGATAATCCGCTAAGAATGTACTCCTACTTACTTAAGATTCTTACTGAAAAATGCTTTTACACTTCAATAGATGAGCAGACGAAGGTAGTCTTTGACCGTTCCTTTTCAAAAATTCAGCAGGAAGCTCTGGAATTATACCTGATAACACAAAATGAAACCCTAATGAAGGCAAAAAATAACCTAATTATAAAGCATCTCCAGTCTCAGGAGGATCAGGGATTACTTTGTGTTGATTTTGTTTGCGGAGCGGCCATGGAAAAGGTAACCGGCAAAAACCAAGCCTATTACGAAATAATTGAGAAAAAAGTCAAATGTCTGAAAAAGGTATATTAGAAATTTGTGAACCCTTCCAATCGTCCCAAGCTCACCAGGGAGCCATCATCCTTTCGGAAGGACTTACTCACAAATATAATACTACTAGAGAGTATATAAAACTAGGTGACCACAAACCACCGAAATGTAGTCACCCGGTACATGTCAATCGCTTTCCTATTACTTACATCAGAAACGTCAGGTCGAACCGATTGCTTTCCCATTACTTACTATCAGAAAAAGGAACCTATCGCTCTACCATTACTTGCCAGGGGGTTCTTCTCTTAAATTCTCGCTCTAATTTATTATAATGCCAAAAACAAGAAAGGAAAAATGGGTCCGCGTGTGCCCGAAGTGCAACAGCAAAGACGTCTTTCTGAGCATAGCCGGCATCATAGGCGGATCCCAGTACAAATGCGGGAAATGCGGCTTCACAGGTGTAGTGTTCCCTGAAATCAGCAAAAAATAATTCTCACATCGTGCTGAAGACAGCGATGCCTATGGCTATTACGATAATGATCAGCACCATGATCAGCGCTGTCGTCTCTTTTTCCGCTTTTGTGATCTTTTCCCAGCGCGTCCTGTTGGCATGCCACTTATTCTTGTTGTTCAGCCCGACAACGAACAGGATAAGGCCTACGACGAGCAAAGCATAGTTGGCAAGGTGTACGCCGACTGCGATCCAGATTATCCCCAGGACAAACAGCATCCTGTAATCAGCAGGCGCCTTTTTTGTCTTTAGCATCAGCATGAACCCGATGAATGCTATGAGCACCATGACTACTATCGAAGCAAATACCCACACTAAAGGC
>JAPLUZ010000027.1 GCA_026397375.1 Candidatus Aenigmatarchaeota archaeon
CAAAGATCGGTGTGAAGAAATGATATGCTCTGTAATAATTCATGATTAAATTGAGCATAGCATCCCAGATACGTTTTCAATGTATCTGAGGATAATCACTTGTAACCCGTATTATTGTCATCCTGGTAGCTTCTTTTTACCTTGTAGGGATGCACGGCGTTGTAGGCGCCTATGACCATGTCAGCAAAATTTTGCATATTGCCACCGTAAACAGAGGAATTTGAGTCAGCGTTTTCACGTCGGGCTCCATAGGCAGGCTTTTCAGTTGCGATGCTTGGAAGTTCGACACCATATTTCTGTGCGTCTTTCTGGATCTCTTCGTTTATTTTGGCTTTTATTGACAGATCCAGCGAGTTTATTATGGGCCCTATCTGCCTTCTGATTTCTTCCACAGCTTCTGGCGTTATCTGGGACATGTCTGTTATTATTTTGAACTGTGTGGATGTGGACATATCAAGTTCATTTATAGGCTGGCCAAGCATGCCAGACCAGGTTATTTTTGACTTGACTATTTTTGTATTCCTGAAGATTGTTTTATCAAAAAGCCCATAGTCTATTGCACAATCGTCAAATACGGCATTTTCAAGAATGCCGCCGTACCAGGTACCGTAGAATATCTCGCAATTTATGAACTTTGCGTTTGAAAGGTCACAGTCCCTGAATGTCACAAAGAACAGCCGCGAATCTCTTATAACAAGGTCTTTTAGTGGCATAGAGATGTCAGCATATTGCAGATTAATGTTGACGAATTCTCTTTTCCCCTCTTTGTATTGTTCAATGAGCTCGTTGCTGAAAATGTTCTTTAACTGCATATTATGATTATAGAAAGAAACAATTTAAATCACAACTGTAATGCGGCAAAAGCACGGTTTTGATGTACAAAAAAAGCTCAAAAATGAATCACGATTTTAAATACTTTTGTCAAATCCTTAATTATTGTCTTGGAAAACACAGGAAATCTGGTGAGTTGAATGTATACAAAAAGTCTTGCAGAACTTAAGTGTGAAATAGCTGAATCCGCATCAGAGCTAAGAAATATGCTAAGCGGGCATGAAAAGGGGCAGCTTGGTTACGTATTAAATAATGTTGCAGTGCCTTTGAGCGATGTAAGGACTTACAGCATGCTTGGCGCAACTGTTCTCAATGCAAAACTAGAGGACTTGGAAAACCTAGAAAAAGATGAAAAGTTGTTCAAAAAAGGCTCAAAGGAACGCGAGCTTATAGCTAGCATGAAAGATTCTCTGCATAATTATCTTGGAATACTTACAAGAGGCGATTATGGCGATAAAAGAGTAAAGAAATATTATGAGACAATTGACGGTAAAACCAAAACATTCATGTTTGATTTAACAGGCGCCTATGGCAAAGCCGAAAACACCACTAATCTCCTGATTAGAGAATATATGAATCGAAGTGTAAAAACCCTTTTGGACAGATTTGACCCAGAAAAGCCACACATTGATCCTTTTGTCCAGCGTGCATCAATGCAGCTTGCAGAAAGTCTGATAGTCTTGGACCTCACCACATTTGGTGAAAATCACGAAATAGAAGCACTAAAGAAAATGAAAGAATCTTCTGCGCGTTATCTCAAGGCTCTAAAAGAGACCACAGTAGAAGTTGTAGAAGAACATTCTGAAAATAAAAATCCTGGAGACAAGGATACTGCAGACAAATAAAAATCAATTTAAACTATCACGCCGTACCCAATCAGATGCCATCTTCCGGAAATCTGCATTGCAATCGCGACCTTGTCTTCCTTCTCGACGCAGACAGGCAATTTAAGTTTAATTTCTATTTCATCTTTTCTTGAAGACGTGACAATGCCCACAGTCTTCGCGATGGCGGCAGTCAGCAGCAACGGGTCGTTCATCCTTATCTGCTGAACTTTATGATTGCCTTCCACACCTATGACATAATCAAACAGTTTCACCTTCAGCTTCAATACGTCCAATGATGGCGGCATTTTATCAGCAAGACCGGCAATACTGCCTGAAAGGCCGTCGCTCCTTGTCAAAGAAGGATCAAGATCTGTCTGCAAAGCTACCAGACCGCCGGGTTTTGCCTCTTCCACAGAAACAGAGCCGTGCATTATTTCAACAATTTTTGTTGTCAGCGGCACCCATTTGTCATTTATCTTTGCACCCGGTCTTATTTCGATTTCCTGCCCCTTCGTTACAATGCCCTGGCTGAGCGAGCCGCCAATTACAGCGCCCCTGAGCTTTGCAATTTCTGTTCCAGGTCTGTTAATATCAAAGGACCTTGCCACATAGAATTTTAGGTTCTTTGCTGTGTCTCTCTGCGGCGTTGGTATTGTTTTTTCTATTGATTCTATGAGAATGTCTATGTTTGCACTGTGGATTGCGCTTATCGGTATAATGGGCGCATTTTCAGCAACAGTGCCTTTTACGAATTTCTTTATCTGATTATAATGCTTGATTGCCTGGCCTTCCGACACCAAGTCTATCTTGTTCTGCACAATGACAATATTCTTTATTCCGACAACGTCCAATGTTTTCAAATGCTCAGCTGTCTGCGGCTGGGGGCATTCCTCGTCAGCTGATATGACAAGAATAGCGCCATCCATCAGAGATGCGCCTGATAACACAGTCGCCATCAGTGTTTCGTGTCCGGGCGCGTCTAAAAATGAAACAGTCCTTACATGGTCTGCATCGCCGAAGCACCTGGGGCATTTCTGTGAATTGCTGTAAGATTTGCAGTTTTTGCAGAAATAGAAACTTACGTCGGCATAGCCGAGCCTTATGGTAATGCCTCTTTTTAATTCTTCGCTATGCGTATCGGTCCACTTGCCTGTCAGCGCCTGTGTCAGCGAAGTTTTTCCGTGGTCGACATGGCCTACAAGGCCTATATTTACCTCAGGTATTTTTGCTTCTGTTTTTTGAGTGAAGTTTACCACCTAATCATTCTTTAACTTCTTCTTTTTTCTCTTCCTTCTTTTTGCCAAGTATTTCTTCCAGCGGGGTTTCTCCTTCTTTAACAACTTTGCAGTTTATCTGCGACACATCCGGCGATATGGCATTTCCACGCAATGTTCTGCGCCTTCTCAGACCACCAATTTTTGAACGAAGACCAATGCCCCTTGTTATAACTATTTTTCTTCGCATGATGCCTTCCACGTCTTTCTTCATCGGAAATCCGTCCTTATCCGACCCGCCGGTTATCTGTAATTCATAGCCGGGCAAGTTCAAGAAATCGCCGCTGATATTGTCGCCTATCTTCTTTCCCAAAACAGGCGCATCGCCCTGTTCTTTTTCTACCTGGTAACTTTTTCCCTTGTTTCCTATAACAAACTTGAATACTGCCATTACAAATCCCTCTACATTAAGGAGAACCAAGGTTCTCCTTGAAATCTAGACTTAATCCTCTCCTTATAGGTCTAGTTTTATTATTACCCAACAAAAACACAGAGAAGCAACGACACGTATTCGATTACTTCCCAGTTTTTCCAGCCGGGTTAATCTTTACTTTCTGGATGCAAAGCTTTTAAGGCTTCAGCAGACTGCTGTGCAGCCCAATCGTAATTATTTTGCAGCACGGATTTTTTCTGTCTCATAAATAAAAGGTTTCTTTTTCTATTAATGTAAACTCTGAGGTGGTATCATGGATAAAGTTATGGTTATTGGTTCTGGCGGCAGGGAGCATGCCATTG
>JAPLUZ010000029.1 GCA_026397375.1 Candidatus Aenigmatarchaeota archaeon
GTTTATGACCGTTCTGTTTTAGACGTGGATGAGTCATTTTACATAAGAGAATTGCAAAAATGCGTTTCACAGGCTGTGAATTTGTCAGTGAATACGGGGTATCCGACCAAGTTCACAATAGAGATAATGATTCAGAAGGCATTCGCAGAGACAAAATCGCTCTGCGTTGAGGCAAACATCCTAGAAAAAGACTTCATCGACGAAGTTCTCATGAAAGCGATAAGGCAAGCCATGTCTCTGAGTAATGTTAGTAAATAGGAGGTCAACGATATGAATTACGTATATGCAAGTTTGTTGCTCCACTCTGCAGGAAAACCAATAAATGAAGAAAATGTAAAGAAAGTTGTTGCAGCCGCAGGAGACCAGCCCGACGAAGCAAAGATAAAGGCGCTGATTTCTGCTCTGGACGGCGTAAACATAGAAGAAGTAATATCCAAGGCAGCAATGCCTGTCGCAGTCGCAGCACCTGTTGCAACTGGCGCAGCCGCAGCAACCGAAAAGAAAGAGGAAGGTCCTAGCGAAGCAGAGATGGAAAAGAAAGCAGAGGAAGCAGCAAGCGGATTAGCATCTTTGTTTGGTTAAAATTAAGATTTTTTTATTTTTTGCCTTAATTTATAGTTAAACCAGAAAAGAAGCTAGACATAGTTTCTGGTTTCACATATAGCACACTGGGAAATCCTAGCTATGATGTTTCCCAGTAGAGCTATAAATTCTATTTTTCTAAGTATAGCTATTGTGATAGTTATGCTGACAGACAAGGAAGCAAAGAAAAAATACAGAAGTGAATTCTACAACAACCCGGACAAGTACTATGCCACAGCAGTGCTGAAAAAAGAAGGGTTCATACGTAATATATGCAGCAAGTGCGGCAAGCCTTTCTGGAACATGGATGAAAAAAGAAAAGTTTGTGGAGACCCTGCCTGCGGCGAAGTACCCTTTTCCTTTATCGGTAAGACGCCAGCTAAGCGGCTGAATTACATAGAAGTATGGAAAAAATTCTCTTCAATGTTCAAAAAATTCGGCTATACGCCTATCAAAAGATATCCTATCGTGGCGAGATGGAACCCGACAATGGAATACACCAATGCATCTATCGCGGCCTTCCAGCCATTTGTAATATCTGGCGAAGCGGAGCCGCCTGCCAAAAAACTTGTCATACCGCAGCTGTGCTTCCGCACGGTGGATATAGATAATGTAGGTATTACTGGAAGTCACAATACTGTTTTCTGCATGATTGGCCAGCACATGTTTGTCCAGCCAAAGGAATGGAACCAAAATCTGGCATTTGAGCATATACAATCGTGGCTGAAGAAAGGCCTTGGCCTGCCAAATGAAGAAATAACATTTCATGAAGACGCGTGGGCAGGCGGCGGAAACCTGGGGCCGTGTATGGAATTCTTCTCTCGTGGCTGCGAACTTGGCAACCAGGTTTATATGATGTACGAGCAGACAAACGAGATCGACGCCTCTGGCGTCAGTCAATCTGGAATAAAGGGGCTTGACCTGAAAGTCCTGGACATGGGTATGGGTCAGGAGAGAAATGCCTGGTTCTCCCAGGGCGTGAACACTGTTTATGATGCAACTTTTCCAACGGTAATAAAACATCTGCTAAAAATTACTGGCGTGAAACCAGACAAAAAACTGCTGGGAAAATACGTTCCCTATGCAGGTTTGCTTAATTTGGACGAAGTGGAAGACATAAACAAGGCGTGGTCTGAAGTCGGAAAAAAGGTTGGCTGCGATGCAAATGAGCTAAAAGAAAGCATAATGACAATGGCCGGGTTGTATTCCATAGCAGAGCACAGCCGCGCACTGCTTATAATGTTCAATGACGGAGCGCTGCCGTCGAACATGGGAGATTCGTACAATCTGAGGATAATATTGCGCAGAATGCTTTCTTTTATCGACAAATACCACTGGAACGTGGACGTGCACAAACTGTTTGAGCTGCATGCAAAATATCTCAAACCGCAGTATCCTGAACTGACGAAAAATCTGGAAAACGTAGAAAAGATATTCGACATCGAGAAGGAGAAGTATGCAAAAACAAGAGACCGGTCAATTCAAATAATTTCAAAGATAGTAAAACAAAATATAGGCACAGAAGATCTTTTGCAATTATATGATTCCCAGGGCATACAGCCGGAGTTAATAGCCCAGGAAGCAAAAAAACTTGGAAAAAATATTTCAGTTCCTGACAACTTTTATGCCCTTGTTTCTGATTTGCATGAAAAGCAGGAGCAGAAACATGCAACAAAAAAAACAACTGATATAAATCTTGATGGTGCGCCTGCTACGCAGGCGCTCTACTTTGACAACTACAAAAGAAGGCAAAATACGGCAAAGGTCCTGCGCATAGTAGACAAATATGTTGTACTAGACAAGACTGTTGCCTATCCAACGTCAGGCGGCCAGATGCATGACACTGGGACAATAGACAGGCAGAAATTTACAGACGTCTTCAAGCAGGGTCAGATTATTGTTCACTACATGGCTGACACCCCGGAATTCAAGCAGGGCCAGGAAGTAAAAGTAGAGATAGATCTGAAAAGAAGAATGCAACTGGCAAAGCACCACACGGCAACCCATATAATTAATGAAGCCGCCCGCCAGGTGCTGGGAGACCACGTCAATCAATCAAGTGCCTTCAAGGACGTGGACAAGGCGCACCTGGACATAACGCACTACGCAGCTATAACAGAAGAAGAATTGAACAAAATAGAAAAGGTTGCAAATAGCATAGTAAAAAGGTCCATAAAGATAAACAAAAATTTCTTCAACAGAAGTGAAGCTGAAAAAAAATATGGCGTAAGGATTTACCAGGGTGGAGCTGTGCCTGGCAAAGAATTAAGGATTGTGAAAATTGGCACAGACGTGGAGGCGTGCGGCGGCACCCATTTGGATTCAACAAAAGAAGTGGGGGAAATAATTATAGTTTCTTCTGAGCACATACAGGACAACATATCAAGAATAACGTTTGTGGCAGGCGAAGCTGCTAAAAGATACATGGAAAAAGAAAACGAGATAATAGAAAGGTCCTCCAAATTATTAAATGTAAATAAGGAAAAGCTCGTACCTGCTGTGAAAAATTTAGTAGGCAAATGGAAAAGGCTGAAAAAAGAAATAGACAAAAAATCGCAGCAAAAAGCGACGGGGATAATAGAGGACCTGGAAAAGCAGTTTGTAAACAATGTGCTAATAGCCCAGATAGAAACTGACATGAAAACCCTACAAAGCGTGTCAAAGCAATTGTCATCTGATGAAAGGGTAATAATATTATTCGGTGTTTCAGACAAGATCTATGTTTTTGTCTCCTGCGGGCAGAGCACAGACAAAAACGCAGGGCAGCTCGTAAAGAATACTTGCGAAAAATTAGGCGGCAAAGGCGGCGGAACCAAAAACTTAGGCCAAGGCGTTGCCTTCAACAAGCAAAATCTGGAAAAAGTCATGAAAGAACTGGAAGAAGAGCTGTTTTGAAGGCATTTTTGCAGGAAAAAATGTTTATATATCTCCACTTATATATTTCTATTATGGAAGACAGAAAAAGGGGTTTCTCAAAAATAGCTCTAATCTATCTGATTCTATTATTCTTCGTGGCGTTTACATTCCAGTTTTCAATTGTATCATTTGCCGGTGAAAGCAACGTTACCGTTGACGTGAATGTTTCTATTCTTTCGGAAATAACTGTCACGCCTACATCCATAAACTGGACCCAGATAGGTCCAGGCCAGGCAGGCGGCACAAGGCTGCTTGACATAAGAAATACGGGCTCGGTAAATGCCACAAGTGTTTATGCATTTGTTACAACGCTGGACAATGAGACAACAAGTCCTTATCTTTCTTCCAATGCTGCTGATTACAGCGCAAGTGGGGTATTGGTATTCCATAATGAAACTGATCCAAGATTCTACTGGGCAGGAAGAATCGAGTGGAACTGGACAGAATCAATAGCCAACTTTGTCGATCCATTTACATCACTGGGCGGTTCAGACGGCTACGGCTTTTTCAGGAATGCGAGTAATTCCTTCGTATGGGCTATAGCGAACGGCACAAACGGCCTCTGTAACAATACAGGCGCCCAATTAGCTCTTACAGATCCTTACGACGACGGTACATCATCTACGAGATCTCCCAGCGTTGGAAGCATAAACAGGGACGGCGGGGACGCATTTTTCAGCTATTTTAGTGTAGCCAGATCGAGCAATTTCTTATATGGTATGTGCATGGCTGTTGATACCCAATGCACTAAGATTTACGCCTACAAATACGACAAAAGGGCCGGGTTTACATCCTGCGCCAATGCCCAAAACATAGTTGGAAATCTCGTGCCAAACCAAATAGAGCAAATAACAGCTGATGTATGGATACCAAAGGGAATTCCTACAGGCGATATGAAACAGGCTGTCTGGGTTTTCCGATCAAGCTAAAAGAGATTTGACTTTATCTAAAGCGTTACAACAATCTTTATATGGCATGAGAATTCAGAATTAAGCTCATGGGCGCCTTGTCCCGAACACTATTTGTTATTTTTGCGGCTATACTATTAGCCATATTTATATTTGGCGGGTTTTCCGATATATCCTACGCTGCTGAAAGCAACGTTACCGTCGATGTGAACATATCTATCCTGTCGGAAATAACTGTTAACCCCTTTTCAATAAACTGGACCCAGATAACACCGGGCCAGGCAGGTGGTATAAGAAACCTGACCATCCATAATACGGGCTCGGTAAACGTTACAAATGTTTATGCACTGATTACAACACTGGACAATGAGACAACCCGCCCGTACACTTCTTCTCTCGCGTTCAGTTACAGCGCAGGCGGAGTGCTGTTATTCCATAATGAAACTGATCCAAGATTCTACTGGGCAGGAAGAATCGAGTGGAACTGGACAGAATCAATAGCCAACTTTGTCGATCCATTTACATCACTGGGCGGTTCAGACGCCTACGGTTTCTTCAGGAATGCGAGCAAGTCTTATATATGGGCAATAACAAACGGCACAAATGGAACCTGCAACAATACAGGCGCCCAATTAGCTCTTACAGACCCTGCTGACGACGGTACCCAGTTCACAAGAGCTCCCACTACGGGGAGCATAAACCGGGACGGCGGGGACGCCAATTTCAGCTATTTTAGCGTGAACAGGGCGACCAACTTCCTATACCAAGAATGCGTAGCTGTTGACAGAAATTGCGCCAAGATTTACGCCTACAAATACGACAGAAGAACTTCCAGCATATATTTCAATAATACATTTGATATATGCGCGAATGCGCAAAACATAATCAGCAACATGGTGCCTTCCCAGACAGAAAAAATAACAGCTGATGTGTACATGCCAAAGGGAATGCCCGCAGGCGATATGAAGCAGGCTACGTGGGTTTTCAGAGCATATTAGATTATAATTTTTAATTTATACTTTACGCGTCAGAGAATAAGCAATGAAGACGCGATATTCTGTACTTTTGCTGCTGCTAGTTTTCTCTACATGTGCCAGTGCTGTAGAATTCTCTGTTGGCGTGTCGCCCCCTGTTGTGGATGTAGGCGAAGTGGACCAGGGCGAACAAAAAATAGTAAAATTCAGCATATTTACTGTATCCGACGAAAATTTGCTTGTATACCTGGATGTAGAAAGTGGAAATATGGATTTTTTCGCCAAAGGCTACAAAGATCTTATGGCAAACTTCTCTGAAGAACCAACAATGAGATGGGTACAGTTCATAAATAATCCTGTAGAAATCGATACCAAATCAAGCAAAACTGCAGGCCGTGCCTGGAAAGACGTGACATTCATCCTCAATATTCCAAGGGATGCAGAACCCGGATATCATGTAATAAAAATTAATCCGCAGCCTACCGTATATGGAAACCTGGGAGCTCCTGTGGGTACAAGTATTGTTGCAACAACTTCTGTTTCTATTTTGTTTAATGTAAAGGGAGATGCAAAAAGAGACGGAATAATTCTGGATTCAACAGCAGCTGGTTACGCGAATAATCCCTTCACCATAAAGACATTTTTTCGGAATACGGGAACAACTACACTCTATGGAAGAAGCACAACAAAAGTGTACGACATAAACGGTAATAATGTAAACGAATATTATTCAGCCAAAATGTATGTAAATCCAAACACCGTTGCGACGTTTGAAACCCCGGTAAATGACAATCTAAAAGAGGGTGATTACAATATCGTCTCGTCGGTGGCTTTTACAACCGGCACGGCTGAAAAAAATGCAACTATACACCTGTACAAACAGGAAGCCGGCGCTGCGCCGCAGCAGCAGCCTAACAACACATTGATTATTATATTTGCTATAATAATTATAATAGTCCTGATAGTTGCCTACAGGTGGTTTAGTGAAAGACGTTGAACTGAAAATAATAATGGCAATAGCTGTGATAGGAACGGTTTTTGTCGTTTTCACCGCCAAGCCAGAACCTATGACTTTTGTTGACCAGAAAACAATAGAAACCAACTATGATTTGCTCTTCATGTACAATACAATAAGATATCCTACTTACGTACAAATTACCAATCCTGGTGCAGAGAATGTTACCATAGGTATAAATCTTGGGACAACATCACTGGACTTTGGGGTCGTGCCAGGAAACGGCGGAACTGTCAAAAAGGAGATCAATTTAACGACAAAAGACGATAAAGCGTCAAGGGTCGGCATTAAAGTTTATGGCAATATAAAACCTCTTATGAGCTTTGATCAAAACGATTTCATACTTACAGGAAAGCGCAGCATACCTATTACAATTAATACAGGGACCTATGGAGAAGGTAATTATACAGGAGAAATAGATATAACAATACAAAGATCAAAATATGGGATATTGAATTTTATATTAGGTTACTAAAGAGTTAAGTTATTAAATATATTAGATAATTAGAAAGAAGGTAGGTTAATAGAATGAAGTCTTACTATATCATACTTGCGTTTTTGATGGTAATTCCAATAGCCTTTTCCTTGAATATAGATTTATCAATAAACAAAGTATTTGTCATTGAAACAAAATATTTAACCTACAACGACTCATTTGGGACTAAATGGTTCTCTGGTGAAATACTCAATTCAGGCAGTATACCATATTCTGTTCAAGCGAGGGTAGATATTTTTGATGGGAATGACAGTGTATTTACTGGCTGGTCAACTAAAAGAGGACTAATGCCGGGAAGCAACTTTCCGTTCCTGATATACTGGTCACCGGAAAAGGAAGGAAGCTATTCAGCAAGACTAAGAATCTACCATGGTGGTGAGGTAAAGGAAAGCTTCCTCAACATAACTGCGGCTAAGGCAAATGCAGAGGACGCATTCGAAATAAAGGAGGTCCGTGTTTTCAATAATTACATAATGGTTGGAATAAGCAGCAAAAAGGATATAGAAGAATTAGTTATTATCCCTTCCAACTATAGCCAGGGATGGGCATTCACCGAAGGCGTGATAAAAGACGTCAAAAAGGGCATCACCTATTACTCTGTGATAGAATACGAGCCGTCAGTATGGTTTCCACAGACCATACAGCTGTCTGCCGTTTCCAGGGATGGAAACTATGCGAGCTCTAAAAGCGTATATCTAGAGAGGGAAACAGGCCTGAGTGCCCTTATTTTCAACTTTATTCTTGGATTAGTCCGCTAGGCTTTTCTGTTCCATATTGTATCTATGTGGTTACAACAAAGTATTTATACCGTTTTCATGTAGTTTCCATATTGACACTTATGGAAGCGCCGACCCCGAGCAACTTAGAGAAACGTATACTGGAACTGCTTAATGAAAGGCTTCTTTCTGTCTCTCAGATTGCGAAGGAATTAAAAATAAATCGTGCCGTCGCGGGCGGTTACCTGGAGGCACTGAAAAATCAGGGCAAGCTTGAATTCTACAGGGTCGGCAGGTCCAATGTCTATATAGTTTCCGGGAGGATGAAAAAATGAAATACATAATCTTCCTCTTTGTCTTACTGATGGCGGCAAATGCCTATGCGACAAACATAGCTAGCATAACAATAACGCCGCAGGATCTTTGGCTGGGTGATTCATTAAACATAACAGCCACCTGCGTGAACAATGATCTGCCCATAGACAGGGTCTACGCAGATATAGCAGGCGCAGGAATAATAATCCCTTCCCTGGATTTGCAGAGCATAGGAAGCAATACATATTCATCCATAATATCCGGGACGTATTTTGATCGCCGTGGCGATTTTAATGCAACTGTATTTTGCGTAGTCAACGGGACAAAGGTAAATTCTTCTTCCCTCTTTTCTATCTCTGATCTGACCGGTCAGATAACTTCCGCGCCGATGACGTACATTGGTAATGTGATGGAGATAGATGTCATCCCGAAGAAAAATAATGTTCCCATAATATCGGATATATCATTTTTCGCATACCTCGACAACAGCCAGCAATCTTTCTCCATGCCGCCGATATACGACAGTGCAAAAGGGTGGGTACTAAGATTGGCTGCGCCAAGCACTGCAAAAATGTACAATCTGCTTGTGAATGCAAATTACCAGGGCAAAACCATATCAATGACATCAACGATAGAAATAAAAAATGCAATAGATTTTGGAATAACATCTATCGAGAAAACTAATCTGGTATCGAACGAAAACATTACAGTAACTTTAAAAGCAATGAGCGTGGGCTCGCCGATACAATTGACCACGGACAATATTGTCGTCAGCATAAATTCTGCTTCTGCGGCCATACAGTCCATATCGCAAAGCGGTAATTTTTTCAGTGTCAGGATTACAACACCGAATCTTTCTCCTGGATCTTACCAGCTTACAGCGGGATTGACATACAACGGAAGCTCTTACACAGACTCGGAACCGGTAAATTATGTAACAACGCTTTCGGGCAAGTTTCTTGACTATTTGGGCAAGCCGGTAAATGTGCAGATGAGATTTTACAAATCCGGCACTGAAAAGTATAGGATTAACACATTGTCTGACGGTACCTATTCAAGCCAGATGGTACCTGATACCTACGACGTGGACCTGGAGTTAAATGAAGCCACTATTCATCTGAGTGATGCCAATGTAAATTCCTTCACAAATCCGGTAAAATATACCTATAATCCCGGTGCATCTGTTGAAGGCATAGCCACATCTGGCGTATACGTCATAGAAATTCCCTGGAGCTTTAGCGTAGCAACTGTCACACTAAATTACGATCCAAATAATTATGATGATGCGTCTATGCTGAAGGTTTTCAAATGTTCCAGCTGGAATTCAGAAAAGTGTCTGACACCGTGGACAAAAATAACACCGATCGTATACGCCAGCCAGAAACAGGTTTCCTTTTCCGTGTCCAGCTTTTCTGCTTTTGCCGTTGGTCTGGAAGACAAAATAAAATTATCAATGACCTTTGACAAAACAGTATACGCAAAGAAAGATTTAATAAAAGTCAGCGGAGCTACCTATGGGCAAAACAGGCAAATAACAAATGTGACAATAAATCTAAAGATAGACGGGACCTACATTGATCAAACCCTCAATTCAAATGGAAATGGTGTCTTTTCCTACGAATTTTTAGGGCCGGAAGACGAGGGAAATTATACATTATTGGTTACGGCAAAGAAGTATCCCTATCTTTCTTTCGGCATAACGTATAACATAGACGTAGAAAGCGTGCCGGCATTGTCAATGATATTTCCTGGCGCTGTGCAAGTAGCAAGAGGTGAAAACAGGACAGAAGAATTAATTTTAATCAATACAGGCCAGACAGATATAACCAATGTAAATCTCGGCATTGATCTGAATGATAAATATTACAAAATTTTATTCAGACCTGACAAAATACCTGTAAAAGGAGAAGTACGCATCCCTATTTTGTTTACTTCCGACAAAAATGACACCTTAACAACATTAAGTGCAACGGTAAATTTCTCATCCAGAGAAATAAATCAGGAAAAAATATTCGGATTTACAATAACCGAGGCGCAGCCGCAGGAAAATGCAATAACAGGATTTGCCTTTGCAATGCCATCCCTAGACAGCAATACTATTTACATAATTATTTTTGTACTGATTTGCTTTGTTGGAGTTATTGCTGTAAAAAAAATGAAAAAAAGAATTACAGGCATATCAAAAACATATACAAGCCATACTGCAAACAACTTGAAAAAAGAAAATGACGTCACTTCTTATCTGACGGACGTAAAAAACTATCTGAATTCAAAGCAGACAACACTGGGTCTTGCAAAGCATAAAGAAATTCGGGTGGAAGAATGACAAAAATAATAAGCATATGCTCTGGAAAGGGCGGGGTCGGCAAGACGCTGATTGCTGCAAATTTAGGCGCAATGCTGCACCGCCTGAACAAGAGTGTTGTAATAATTGATTTTAATCTTACAACGTCGCATCTGGGTCTTTCTCTTGGAATTTATTCGCCGAACAGAACAATCAATAATTTTCTCAGAAACGAAGCCAAGCTGGAGGATGCCATATACCTGCACAGTTCCGGATTAAGAATTGTGCCGGCTTCGCTGGAACTGAATGATTTGAATAACATAGAAACAGAAGGCCTGAAGGAAAAAATAAAGGATGCCTTCAAAGGATACGATTTTGTTCTGCTTGACTCGGCGCCCGGAATCGGGCGTGAGGCACTGATTGCGCTGAAGGCCTGCGACGAGGCAATATTTGTCGCAACACCCCACGTGACATCGGTGGTTGACGTACTAAAAATGAAGAATCTTTCCAGCATTCTGGGTTTTCAGAATGTTGGCATAGTGCTTAATCGTGTACAAAGAAAAAAATATGAATTAAGTGACCAAGATGTATTCCGCTTCACTGAATTGCCGGTAATTGCGTCCATAGCAGAAGATGAAAAAATAATGGAATGCACAAATAGCCGCTCACTTTCTGTTTTGTCTTATCCCAGGTCGGCTTCAAGCAAAGCATTTTTTTATCTTGCGCATAGGGTTGCGGGGCTTCCGGTTTATAATTATGGAAGTTGGCGTTGAAAGGGTGATAGTGTGAACAAAAAGATAATTCTTATCATCTCAACCGCGATATTTCTCTTATCTACAGGCTGTGTAAATGCTTTTCTGGAAGTCAATATGACATATCCGGACCCCAGTTTAATAACAAACGTGATTCAAAATACCGCCTTTTCAATTAATGCAACTGTTTACTGTCGTGAAGCAAACTGTGGAGAAGTCAACGCAACGGCACGATACAATATAACAGCGAATCCGGATACTGTCATAAGCACTGCGCAGGATGTGCCTTTTTACACCATATCCAGCAATCCGCAAACGTGCGGTGTTATGGGTGTAGATCAATTCTGCCAGCTGAACTGGACTGTAAATGCCACTGGCGATGTTGGCGGATCATGGAAAATAGGCGTATTGTTCTCCAATGACACGTTGGTCGAACAAAATACAACAGGCAATGCCACAATATCCATTATCCAGTGCCCGGTTGACTTCACAATTTATTGGTCGGCAATAAATTTTGCTACGCTCGCGCCCAATACAAATAAAAACCCGGCAACGGGTAACAACGGCAATGAATATAATATAAGTGTTAATGTCGACAGCTGTGCAACGGACCTCTATCTGAGGGGGGCAAACCTGACCAATACCACCATGGGAACACAGATTGGCATAGGCAATGTTACCTGGAGCAACACAACAAATACGTATTCTGAATCGTACGCCATGACTGAAACAAATTCTTTGATAAAAGCCGGCATACAGCCGGTAGTCAACATTACAACCTGGTACTGGATGAACGTGCCGCCGGTATACGCAGGAATCTACACGGGAATAATGACTATAGTAGGTGTTATAAATGGCCAAACTCCTTAGTTTATTTTTCATAATACTGGTTGCAGGCGTGGCGCTTGCATCAAACTTTGGTTCGTCTACAAAAGGCGATACAATTACCCTGAAAGAAAACCAGAGCGGCAGCTTTGATCTTCTCTTCTGGACAACGGAAAATATAACGCATAATGTAATCCTGAATAAGAGCTATGTGCCGGATAATTTTGAGGTCCTATTTGAAAAAAATGAATTCAATATAAGCAGCACAAAAGGAAATGAGATGGTATACAAATCAGGGGGTTATATCAAAGCTACATCAATCAAAGTTTTTGTAAATCAGATATACCCGAAGCCGGGAAATTATTCCATACTAATATCTTCTATCTACTCTTCCGGTGAAGGCGATATAACAACAAAACAGGAAAGAACATTTAATCTTGCTGTAAATGTCGAAGGCGTAGCAAAAAATGAAACAATCATAAATGGCAAAGGCAATGCAGACCTGAACCCTCTTGCTTATGTTGCAATATTAATTATCATAATTTTTATCTTATTTGTCGTGATTAAATGAAAAAAGAAGATTTTTTGAAAATTGCAATTCTTATTTTCTGTTTAGTTGTAGCTTCCTTTTTCCTGCCGGGAAAAATAACAGGAAAGGCCGGCGACGCGGGTGTCGACGTATCGGTACTTAGCAGGATTGGTATGGAAATAACGTTCTTTGATTATTATCCTGTGATAAACCTGTCAGACTACCAGAACATAAGCGTAGAAATAATGAACAGTGGAAGTGAGGACTACGATGCAAGAATAACAGAATTCATATACAACCTGTCTGGCAATGCAACGCTGAACCTATCTGCGGAATACGCCGACTCTTCTGTGCATCTTTATCCCGGCAACACGAGGTCTCACATTGCGATATACTATCCGCCTGCGCCTGGACAATACTTCATAAAACTGTCGATAAGATACGGCGGCCGTCTTTCAGAAGTATGGGGGTCGTTTGTAGTTCTCGCGCCGCCACCGCCGCCACCGCCTGGCGGAGGTGGAGGAGGCGGAGGCGCTGGTGGAGGAGGCGGAGGCGGACAAGGTGCTGGACAAGGGCAGATTGGGGGGTTGCAGCCTCTTCCAAATCAATTTTCAATCTCCACGGACATTAGTTTAGATTACCCGCAGAAAATAATTGTCTACAAAAACATCACCTATTTGATGGGAATAAAAGTGACAAACGTGGGAAAATATTATATTGACAGGATGACATTACACACATCGATTCCAAGCACGTTTGAAATTGATGCCAATCCCAAAGCTGAGCAGACGCTTAACAGAAACTCGTCCTTGATTTATTTAGTATCTATAAATTCTAGAAACACCGACGTGGGTCAATACAAACTAGACTTCCAGGTGACGAGCTATTACACAAAGAAGGACGGTTCCACCGTCGTAGAAGTCCAGGAGGTTCCGCAATTCCTAAAAGACATGATACTCAACAACATATTGAATTATGATTTTCTCATAACAGAAATTTCCGGTGAGATCGAGTCAGCAGCTAATAAAGGCTACGACATGAGCACTCCAAATTCTTACATAAATTCGGCAATAGAGAATCTGAATAAAACAAAGAGGTATTATAACTTTGGCGAATACGATAATGCATTGAAACAAATGGAAAGGGTTGATGAAGACCTAAAACAATCTGTATTCACTTTAGGCAACATTACGATGAATATATACGCATACCCGGTTGTTTCCTACTATTACATAATTTTATTCATAATACCTATTTTGATCATAGCATTTCTGTTATACAAAAAAAGCAAGAAGAAAAATAAAAGGCCGAAGATCCTCGAGAGAAGCAAAGAAGAGTCGTAATTTTTGGGGTTTCTTTCCTTTACTAAAACATTTAACTTCCCGAACGCATAATCATAGCATGAAAATACTTGTTACAGGCGGAACCGGGTTCATAGGCAAACAGCTTGTTAAAATGCTCGCCGACGAAGGTCACCAGGTAACTGCTTTTGCACAGGAGGAAGACATAGACCTGCCAGACGATGTTAAACTTGTCACAGGCAATATAACTGACAAGGTCAAATTGAGGCGGGCAGGGGGTTTTGAAATTGTTTATCATCTTGCCGCGTGTGTGGATGAAGACAACCCGGAAATGTGGGCCACCAATGTTACAGGGACTGAAAAGGTAATTGAACTGTGCAAGGAGAAAAAAGTCAAACAAATAATATTTATGAGCACTGCCGGCGTTTTAGGTGAAACGACAACACCTGCTAAAGAAAATACGCCGTGCAGGCCGGAAACAAAATATGACAAATCAAAAGCAGAAGCAGAAAAAATAATCAGAGCGTCCGGCATTCCGTATACAATAATCCGCTCCCCTCCGGTCTTAGGGGCGAATGTCAACTGGTACAAAATATTTGTTGCAATAAAGAAAGGCCACCCAATAATTGGTTCTGGCAAAAACAAATTTCATGCCGCCCATGTGGATGACGTAGTAAGACTTCTCGGCGCTGTTCTAAACAACAAAAAGGCTTTTGACCACACGTTCCATGTAGCGTGCAGGGACGTGATGAGCTATGAAGACTTCTACAACCTTGTAAGAAAACAAATGAAGGTCAGGGGCGCAAGAAAATACAGGTCCGTGAAAGTAGCGAAGCTATTATCGCACCTGCACGCGCTGAAGTCGGGCGTGCAGGCCCAGCCGATGAATCATCACATGTCAAGGCAGCACATAAACATGGTTACAAAGAACTGTGTTTTGTCAATACAGAAAGCAAAAGACATTTTAGGCTTTGAGCCGCAGTATACAATGCCGGCTGCTGTTAACAAAGCTTACCGAGACCTGGTCGAGTTTTAAACAATAAATAGCGCATCCTACAATTATATTTATGGGATTTTTCGGTGCTTACGAGTACAAGGCAAAAAACGGGCAGAAATGGTACCTGCATGCAAGGGAAAAGGGCAAGGTAAGATTTTATTTTTTTTCCAAAGATTCGGTGGATGCCTTGTCCGATATACCAGGCGGTTATGAAATTTTTTTGAATCCCAGAACAGGGCTTCCCATGCTTAAGAAAAAGGAAAAAAAGGAGAAGGTCAAAAAATGACGCGAATTATCGGCATAGTTTCCGGCAAGGGTGGGGTTGGAAAGACTACGCTAGCTCTGAACATGGCTGCTGCAATTGCAAAGCATTATAACAAAAGAACAACTGTCATTGATTGTAATCTGACAACACCGCATATTGGCTTATACTTGGGTCTTTATCAGCATCCTGTAACCTTCAACAATGTGCTCCGTGGCGAACGCAGCGTAGAAGAAGCAATGCAAATGCACGAAAGCGGAATGAAGATTATTCCGGCTTCGCTCGCATTGAATGATCTGGATGGAATAGATATTCTTCATATAAGGGACAGGATAAAGTCGCTCATGGACAAAGAAGACATTATAATATTAGACTCGGCGCCTGGTTTGGGACGTGAAGCACTGGGTACGCTGAAGGCGAGCGATGAAGTCATTTTTGTTGCTAATCCAAATATTCTTTCCCTTACAGACGCCATAAGATGCAATGAAGTCTGCCAGGAGCTGGGCATAAAGAACCTGGGCATAATATTGAATATGGTCAACAGGGACAAATACGACCTTAATGCAAAAGATGTTGAGCGTGTGGCAGGCATTCCGGTCATTGGTGTCATTCCCTATCAT
>JAPLUZ010000066.1 GCA_026397375.1 Candidatus Aenigmatarchaeota archaeon
AGGGATGATGATGATCTCAGGAAATACGGGGAAGAAGGAGCAATATTAATAGGCAGGCACGTTGTCGGGACGGGTGAAGAGACCCATCTGACAACTCCTTTGCTTTTGGACGTGCTAAGGCCGCACCTGATTGTGCTCTGCGGCAAAAGAGGCAGCGGAAAAAGTTTCAGCATGGGCGTTATTGTAGAAGAATTGATGAAAATAAAGCAGCCTGTCAGGGACAACATCTGCTCTCTGATAATAGACGCACAGGGCATATTCTGGACAATGAAGCAGCCCAATGAAAAGAACTCTGACATGCTCAATGAGTGGGGTCTGGAACCAAGGGGGTTTGATGTTTATGTATATGTGCCAGACGGCCAGGTGGATATGTTCAGGAAAGCAGGGGTTGACTATGACGGCTCCTTTTCTCTGCAGGCCAGCCAGCTGTCTGGGGATGAGTGGCTTTCTGCGTTTGGCCTGGATGCCAACGACACATTAGGAATTATCCTGCAAAAAATAATTGCCAAGATGAGCGGAAATTATTCCATAGATGACATAATAAAAAATATATCAGGGGAGGAGGGCTTTGAAAAAGAAAAGCTGGCGCTGCAGAATCATTTCTACGCTGCCAGGTCGTGGGGCATATTTGGCGAAGAAAAAATGCCGTCCATAATGGAGCCGGGCAAAGTAAGCATAATTGACGTCAGCCTGACGCCGCAGAACGTACGCGCGCTTCTTGTGTCGATAGTCTGCAAAAAAGTTTTAGAGGAAAGAATAACAGCCAGGCGAAAAGAAGAGCTGGCTGAGATAGAGATAGGTGCAGTAAAGCGCGTGCCTATGCCGTGGATATTCATAGACGAGGCTCATAATTTTCTGCCTGACAAAGGGAAAACAGCGGCGACTGATGTCCTAAACAGAATAGTGCGCGAAGGAAGACAACCGGGAATAAGTTTGGTATTTGCAACCCAGCGACCGGAAAAGCTGGCACCTGATGCGCTTGCACAGGCGGACATGATCATATCCCACAGGATTACGGCAAAGAATGACGTAGATGCGCTCAAGGCAATAATGCAGACGTATCTGCTCTACGATATTGGCAAATATATCGGCGAGCTGCCACACGTCGCCGGGTCGGCTATCATACTGGACGACAACTCTGAACGCATCTACAAAATACGCGTGCGGCCGAGGCATTCGTGGCACGCGGGGTCGAGCCCGACAGCTTTCTAAATTTAAATAAACCACTGTTTTCTATAAAAACCATGGCAAGAACCATAACCGCGTGTCTGAAGAAAATGGAAGATATTTACAAATCCATTGGAAACAGAAAAAACTATAAATTCATCCGGGATGAGGACTATCATAAAGACAAGACCGAGGTCTATTACGTAAGAACAGATGAAAAGGAATTCGGCTGGCTGACGTGGGACGGAAACAATCTTGCCAGATTCCTGGAGAAAAACGGCATTCTTGAAAAGAAGCTGAAAACGTTATCTATAATCTCCCCCTATGCTATCATATCATTGAAATCGGAAAACTCATTGCTGCAAAATGGCGAAATATTTTTCAGGGCTTACATGCTTGCTCAGGTTCGATCGTAAGTAGCGTTTTCTACCTGACAATCAAAAAGAATATCAGCGGTATGAGAATCATTATTCCTAGCGTAATCAGAATGATCTTCATTCCTTTCTTCAGGC
>JAPLUZ010000058.1 GCA_026397375.1 Candidatus Aenigmatarchaeota archaeon
CTACTGCAAAATAACAAAAAGCAGGCCCAAAAACAATATTACAATCAGCGCCGCGCCCCATTTTTCCTCTTTTGTCATGAATATTCACTATTTTACTATTGAAATCGTGAAATAAAAAGGTTTTATGGGTCTGGGCGGATAATCGGCCGAAGCGCTTTGCGCTTCATGCTTTCGAACCGCCGGCCTCCACCGATTTCAGAGCCTTCCGCTTTGATTGAACTTTCTGGAAAGGTCATGTGAGGGTGGCGTCATTTATGGCGCAGATAACCACTAGACTACAGACCCATATATATTTTTATGAAATAAGTTGTTTAAAGAGAATTAATTACTTCTTTTCTATCACGTGCTCTGTAAAAGCACTTTTCCAAATATGCATTGTTGTTCTGTAGGTCCATTCGGGTCCAAGCAGGTAGCTGACCTTGAATTTCATATATGTGGCATCCAGTTTCTCCGCCGGCACATGATTTTTCAATCCTGGAAACGGATCAGTCCAGAATTGATAAACTATTCTGCTTTCAGAAATAACAGGAAATTTCACGTCCAAGCCAACCGAGTTGTCCCTCCCGCCCACAACACGATCAAAGTCATACGGATCGCCTTTCTTTGGTTTCGGATCCATACCGTCATACGCAATTTTCAGGTTCCTTTCCATGACAGTTGTCATAGCCTTGAGTGCAGCGTCTTCGCCAAATACCTCTTTTATTGTCAGAAACCACGTCTCGTGCGCACCGAAGAAAGCATTATTCCGCTCCATAAATTAGCTATCTATAAAATCCTTTTAAAGATTGCGTCAATCTAATTCTGCCATACAACTCTAGCATTTCCATGACCTGCGACGGTTTGCATACAAAGACAACTGTCGAATTTGGTAAATATGAAAATGATACAATACTGATCAATGATGAAGAACTCAAGAAAGACGAGAAAGATATTCTCGGCCATATAGAAAGAATACGAAAAATGGCTGGAATAACAGAAAAGGCAAAGGTTATTTCTGAATCTAATTTTCCTGTTGCAGCCGGCTTGGCAAGCAGTGCAAGTGGTCTTGCTGCACTAACACTAGCTGCAAGCAAGGCAGCCAATCTGGAATTAAGTGAAAAGGAATTAACAATCCTTGCAAGGCAGGGGTCGGGTTCTGCAAGCCGTTCAATCTGCGAGGGCTTTGCTGAATGGCACAAGGGCAGCAAGGAAGACGGTTCAGACAGCTACGCGGAGACTATAGCAAAAAAAGATTACTGGCCTGAATTCCGCATGCTGGCCTGCATCGTGAGCGAGGCAAAAAAAGCTGTGGGCAGCAGGGCAGGCATGGCCCAGACTGTTGCCAATTGCCCATATTATGAGGGCTGGTTAAAAACAATAGAAGATGATTTGAAAAATGTAAGAAATGGTATACTGAACAAAGATTTCACTCTAGTGGGCAGCACAGCAGAGTACAATGCGCTGAAAATGCACGCCACGATGATGACAACAAAACCTTCTATAATATACTGGACACCAGCTACGATGGAAGTCATGCACAACATCATGCGCTGGAGAGAAGAAGGCCTGGAATCCTACTTCACCATGGACGCAGGACCGCAGGTCAAAATATTATGTTTGGAAAAGAACATGAATAAAATAAAAGAAAAATTAGAAGAACTTGACTGCATCAAAAAGACAGTCGAGTGCAGGCCAGGCGCCGCAGCCCGTCTTGTAAACGATCACTTGTTCTGATTCCCATGAAGGTTATTGCGTTCGATTTTGACGGCGTGATAGCAGACACCCAGAACTCTTAAAAAGGCTTGGTTTAATTTGATAATTATGACAGG
>JAPLUZ010000036.1 GCA_026397375.1 Candidatus Aenigmatarchaeota archaeon
GACGAAGTCCAGGCAGGCTGCTGGAGAACTGGAAAGTTCAAACCTGTTGTGAGAACTGCCTGCAAATTCTCCTTGTGCATAAGCTACGTGCTGCCCATCGTACGCGTTCAACTTTCCAGCTTTACGGTCTCTCTCAAAAGCCTGATAATTCGGCTCGTCTTTGTAGTTCATAGCTTCCTTCTTTGAACTAAATTCCTTTTATAGTTTGTGGTCTGGAAGAAAAGAAATTTAGGATTTTTTTTGAAAAAATATTTTTTTTATGTGGTGTAAGAAATTTTTAAAAATTATTTTTTGTGGTGTAACATGTGGAAAACTTTATCAAGAACATTTAATCCGGCGTCGGCCTGCGCCCTTGTTATGTTAAGCGCCGGGCATATTCTTATGACCGAAGTGCCTGCGCCCAGCATGATCAAACGGTTTTCATAGGACTTGTACATAATAAATTCCCGCTCTGCTTTGCCCGGCTTCCTGCTTTTTTTGTTTTGAACGATCTCCATGCCTATCATTAATCCTAAACCGCGCACGTCGCCAAGGCATTCATATTTTTCCTTCATCTCATTCAGGCGTTTCATAATGTAATTGCCGACCCTGACCGCATTCTGCCCGAGCTTTTTCTTTTTTATGTAGTTTAAAGTCGCCAAACCAGCTGCGCATGAGAGCAAATTGCCGCCAAATGTATTCGAATGCGCACTCTTTGGCCATTTCATAAGGCCGGGCTTTGCAATCATTAATCCTAATGGCAAGCCACCACCCAGTGCCTTGGCTAATGAAACTATATCTGGTGTGACAGAAAAGTTTTCTATGCCAAGGAACTTTCCAGTTCTCCAGCAGCCTGCCTGGACTTCGTCGTCGCACATAAGTATGTCGTAATCATCGCACAATTTTCTTGCGCCTTTCATAAAGCTCTTTGGCGGCACAACGTAGCCTCCCTCGCCCTGGATCGGCTCTATGAACAGAGCAGAGCATTCGCCATCCAGCAGCTTCATTGTTTTTTCTAGTTCTCTCAGGCAAAATTGGCTGCATTCCTCTGGCTCCATCTTCATTCTGTACCAGTAGGGATACGGCACGTGCTTTACAGGCAGGAAAGGCGCGAAGCCCGCCCGTTGCACCGGCTTGCTGAAGGTCATGCTCAGCGCGCCCATGGTCCTGCCGTGGAAGCTGTGGTCAAACGCAATAACATATTTGCCCCGTTTTGCCCACTTCGCCAGCTTCAGCGCAGCTTCTACTGACTCGGTGCCTGAATTAGAAAAGAAAACGCGGCCCTTGTTTAACGGCTTAGGCATATTACCTAGCACTGTCTCGGCAAAGCGGACCGGAAGCTCTGCATAGAAATCAGGAAACGCGCAGTGCGTGCCTTTTTCAGCTTGTTTCTTTATTGCTTTTACGACGTCAGGATTGGTGTAACCTACATTCATCGTTGCTATGCTGGCTGCAAAATCCAGGTATTTTTTGTTGTCCTCGTCCCAGATATAGCAGCCCCTGCCTTTTTTGAAAGCATACGGATAGTCTCTTGTCATGGAAGTGGACAGTATCCTCATGTCCCTCTTGATAATTTTGTCAGACTTGGACATAGAAATTATATTGCGCCGCAGTCCTATAAAGGTTGCTTAAATAATTACCTGACAACCTCCTAGGATGCCAGAGAAAAATGCACTGTACGTCGAAGACGAGCCAGCACTTATACGAAGTATGACAATCTTCATTAAAGAAGCCGGATATGACGTGCTGCATACAGATAATCTTGAAGACGCAACTGCATATGTAAAAGACAGAAAATTTAACCTGTATGTCGTAGATGGAACCTTTTGCCGCAGCAAAAGCGACAGATCACTTGTCAGAGGTGCGGCACTTGAATTGTACGACATCATGGAAAATCACGCCGATAACTTTGTTGTAGTTAGCGGTGACTTTAACCTTGAGAGAGAATGTAAAGCCAGGGGAATAAGATTTTTGCTGAAAGCGGACCTAGACGCCAATAAGTTTATAGAATACATCAAGAGCATAGGCAGTTAATTGTCGTTCATACTTTTCCCAGCTAAATTTGGAAAAAGTATGAAGATTGACCTTAAAATAATTTTTCACTGCGTTCTATAAAGATGACAACTCCTATACCAAACCAGAGAAAGCTTGCGGTCTACGCCGATGCAGATCCAGTATGGCAGAAACAGGTCGGCAATGTCCTGAAAAGCGCCGGATACGACGTTCTGTTCACCAGCAGCAAGGACGAATCAAAAAGAGCAATAACAGGCGGCAAAGTCAGGCTGTGCATTTCAACACAGATTCTGCCCAGCAGAGAGGGTGAGCAAATAGCCCATTACCTCGGTGGCTTTGACCTGCACGATGAACTAAAAAGAAGCGGTGTTTTCCCCCAATTTGTCGTTCTTCTGGAAACCGAATACGGAAAACAGTCAGCCGGAATCAGGGATATTCTGCATTTCAAGAAAGACACTTCTGGTCTTGAACAGCTCAGGGAATACGCTTTGAAACTCTGATCTTTTCTTTTTTCCTATTTTCCTGTTATCTATCTGGGCATTACGTCGTGTTCATGAATGCCTTTGGTATGTCCTTGATGTAGTTTAGGTCGAAGTTGTAAGTGCAGTTATACGGTATATTCATTATCAGCCAGCCGTCCTTGCATACGTAATATTTTTCCCCTGTTTTTGCGTTCCTGAACAAAAACTGCTCGCCTGTGCACTTGTAGTCAAGAGGCATGTCGTCGTAGGAAAGTCCTGTCGTGTTTGCGTATTTACTGAGAACATTGAGCGCCTGGTCCTTTGTATCTACGCTGTCAATGGCCACCTGGCTGTTTTCCCACAGGCAGCTCTTTAGAAAAGAGCCTTCCCGGTCCATGATATTCAGTGCGTATACTAAAACAGCGATCGCAAAAGCAAGTAGTATAACAAAGAGAAACAACTTCATTTTCCAGCTTTCGTTTTCCCCAACCATGCTCTAAATTACTGCCCTTTCTGCTAATATATTTACTTTCTGTTGTCTATTTGCGCCTTTTGCAGCTTGCCTGAGTAGTCTACATAGACTGTTTTTATTTCTGAGAACTCGTCTATGCCTGTTATTCCGCCTTCCCTTGAATGGCCTGTCTGCTTTACTCCACCAAAAGGCAGGTGCACCTCAGCGCCTATACTGGAAGAATTAATGTAGGTTATGCCTGCATCTATCTTTTCTATCGCCCTGAAAGCCATGTCTATGTTTTTAGTGTAGATAGATGAGCTTAATCCATACTCAATCGAGTTCATTATGTTTATCGCCTCATCTATCTTGTTAAATTCTATTATTGACAATACGGGGCCAAATATCTCTTCCTGGCTGATTTTCATATCTATCGTCACATTCTCAAAGATCGTGGGCTTGAAAAAGAATCCGCGACCAGGCAATCGCACACCGCCGCAAAGCATGCGTGCGCCCTGGTTCCTGCCTACCTGCGTATATGTCTCGCTCTTCCTGACAGCTGCCTCATTGATAAGCGGGCCCATGTCTGTTGTGCTTTTCAATCCTGAACCAAGGCGTAATCTATTAGTCCTGATTACCAGTTCATGAACAAACTTTTCCTTTATGCTGCTGTGCACTATCACGCGGCTAGCAGCTGTGCAGCGCTGGCCGCTCGTGGCAAATGCAGCCCAGATGACGCCGTCTATTGCTAGCTTGAGGTCAGCGTCATCCATGACTATGATTCCGTCTTTCCCGCCCATCTCCAGGCTGATCTTCTTGATGCCTGCGTTTTTCGTTATCCAGTCGCCTGTGTCCCTGCTTCCGGTGAATGACAAGGCACGAATTTTTTTGTTTTTTACAATGGCGCTGCCCACTGTTTCACCGCTTCCGGTCACCATATTTATTACTCCTTTAGGCACTCCCGCCTTCTCCAGGATCTTGACGTACTCTATCGCACATAATGGCGTGTCAGAAGCAGGCTTGAACACGACCGTATTGCCGCAAACAAGCGCTGGTGCCATTTTCCACGCCGGTATCGCGATAGGGAAGTTCCACGGCGTTATGACCCCGACAACACCTATCGGCCTGCGGACTGTCATGCAGAACTTATTAGGCAGCTCAGACGGCGTTGTGTTACCAAACAGCCTGCGGCCCTCGCCAGCCATATATTCTGTTATATCAATAGCTTCCTGTACGTCTCCGCGGGCTTCTTCCAAGATCTTGCCCATCTCTATTGTTTCCAGCCTTGCCAGCCGCTCCTTGTTCTCTTTCAATAATTGCGCAGCTCTCAACAATATCTCTCCACGTTTGGGCGCAGGTGTACTTGACCATTTCTCAAAAGCCTCTTCAGCCGCGTCAACAGCCTTCTTTGCATCTAATTCATTGCCTGCTGCGAAGTTGCCTATGCTTTTTTCTGTAGCAGGATTTACGCTCTCAAAGGTCTCGTCAGAAGTAGATTTTACCCATTTCCCGTTGATGTAAAGGCCGTAATTCATACGTAATTTATTGTAAGAAGTTGTATAAAAGCAATAATTTAATATCTCTCATTCAATTATACGCATGCAAAAGAACGAAATCAGACATTTTAACGTGAAAGAATTTCCAGTTGATTATCAGAAATATCTGCAAAAAGAGGAAGACCTTATTGTAAATTTTCTGAAACCTGATGACATGGTTCTGGATGTAGGCTGTGGTATTGGCAGGCTTATTCCAAAAGTAGCGCCGTTAGTAAAATCTTACGTAGGAGTGGATATAAACTGGTCATACCTAAAAGATGCAAAAAAGATAGCTTCTAAATACAAAAATGCAAGAGTTTTGCATTTTGACGCTAATAAATTGTCCAAGAAATTTGGTAAAGATGTATTTGACAAAGTAATATGTGCATTCAATACAATGGGTTGTATTCCAGACGGCACTGCAGTCATCCGTGAAATATCTAAGGTCGTAAGCAAAAGCATGATGTTTAGCATTAATTCAAGAGGCAGCCTCAGGAAACGTATAAAATACTACAAATTATTGGGCATAGATTATACAGTAGATGAAAAGACCGAAACAATATATTCCAAAGAATGGGAAAGTGTAAGAGCCTACAACAAGGAAGAAATAAAAGATCTTTGCAAAGGATCAGAATTTCACGTCAGGAAAATAACGCCTGTATTAAAAATAGGTTATATAGTTCTTCTGGAGAAAAAATAATTTTCTCTATTCTAAAGCACAAACTGGGCACAGGACGAACATGTGTGGATTGCACGGGAGGAAATCTTCTTCCAATTTATAATGAGTATAAGCGACAACACAAACAAGGGGATGTACGACAGCATGTTTTTTACGGGATTCATCTTATCACTATGCTAGTAAGGCAAATCCATCATATATTAGGTTTTCCGTTCGTGACAAGATAGCTCCTTTTGGTCGTCTAAGAAAATTTTTAACAAATGCCCAGGTTGCGCTGCAGGTCTGAATAGTTCGCTTTGTCCAGAGACCCTAATGTTTTTACGTCTATTATCTCAAGTGTGCTTCCGCTCAGGCCGCCATGATATCTGAGTTCCACCCAGCCCTTTTCTTCTACGGCATTCTGGCACCAGCTGTGAATAACAAATTCGTATGTGTCGTTTTCACTCGTAAGGCCTGCGCCAAGTCCAAGGGCATACTTATTGCTGTCATCGACGTAGAGAAAAAGCGGGTATTTTTTTCTGTTTATTGTCCTGAGAACATGTCCTTCAATCCTTTTCTTTCCCAGTTTTTTGATATCTCCATTTTCCAGAAATATCTCAAAATCCCATCTGCTGCCCATTATGCCTATCATATCCGAAAGGTATGTTGCAAATGTTTTTATCCCTTTCCTACAAATGATTTTCATGGCAATATTTTACGATATGAAAGGCTATGTCCTGAACAGTGTGAGGGACGACATACTCCTTTCTGCAAATGGCTGGAAGCCTGAATTTGACAAGATAAGAAGAATAGCTGCTGTGCGCTTTGAGGGGGTATATAACGGGATGAATTTCCTTGAGATGGCCAGCCATCAGAGAAAAAGAGATAAAACAGAAGACGTGCCTGTTACCCTTGACAGCATAAGGCCGCCAGGCACATACCTCTACAAGATTCTCATGGATGACGGAAGAGATATCCCATATTATGTTTCAAGATTCTATGCAGGGGACCCACCGCATCTAAAGTTATCAAGAAAATCAACCCATATGCACGTATTATAATCTTAAATATCATAGATTCCATTAAATTAGCTATGAACAAGTCCGCAGGCGTGAAGATCGCTGTTCTGTTTTCGCTTATAGGCGTTCTGTTCTCAGGCTACCTGACGTTCGCCAAGCTCGTGCTCGGCACATGCCCTCTGACAGAGCCCTGCGCGTATTTCCTGGGCCAGCCGACGTGCATGTTCGGGTTCGTATTTTTCATCATACTCTTCATCGCATCCGTGTTGCTCATGTTCAAGAAATATAATGAGATCAAGCTCATAAAAGTGCTGACCTACATATCTCTGATAGCCATAATATTCTCGTTTTACTTTTCGTATGTCGACCTGTTCCTTACAGCATGCCCAGGCGGCTGCAAGTTTAGCATGCTCCTGCCGACGTGCGTCTACGGCCTGGTATTCTACATAATAGTCTTTGCCGCTTCTTACAAAATGAAGAAATAGAATAAGACAAAGATCTGTTGTTCTCTAGCATATCTGTCAGAAAAAGTATCATTTTACCATACTTGCAAGCTTAAGCTGCTTTTACTTCGGGCTGTGGTTGTACTGTCACCGGAGCGGCAGGCTGCGCTGGTTGTTGTTGTATTGGTGCTGGCTGCTGTGGTGCAGGCTGTGGTTGTGCTTGTGCCTGCTTCGCGTAGTAAACAACTTCGTGTCCCACTCTTTTCT
The DNA here is from genome assembly GCA_026397375.1 of Candidatus Aenigmatarchaeota archaeon. Lineage (GTDB taxonomy): Archaea > Aenigmatarchaeota > Aenigmatarchaeia > GW2011-AR5 > GW2011-AR5 > JACPVU01. Next base: position 6,827 of record JAPLUZ010000036.1, read on the forward strand.
TTGCCAATACGCCCTTCTCTGTAAGCCTGCTCAGGTGTATGTAAAGCGTGTTCTTCGAGCATACCCTGCCATTTTCCACCTTCTGCAGCAGTGCATGGCTGTCTAGCTCTCCAACTTCTTTGATAAGTCGTATAATATTAGCATCTATCACGTCTATGATCGACGATTTTACCTTCTCGCTGATTATCTGCTTTAGTTCATCATACGCGCCTGGCTGCGCCTGTTTTATGTTTCTCAATTCCGCCAGGGTCTCTTTAGGCACATATTTCACAAGGTCAGAAAGGCTTTCCACATCGGCATAGACCTTGTTGACCTCTGCCAGAATTTCAGTCCTTACCTGGTCCATCTTTGTTTTCAGAGTTTCCACGTCATTTGATATCTTGATGAGCTTGACTTCCACACTGTCATGTGAATGATCCGTGACGTCTTTGTCGTCCTTGTTGTTCTTTTCGTCCTCCTTTCCCTGTTTGCCTAAAACGTGCATTCGTATGTTTTGAAGGTCGTCGCTGCCATGATGACGGTCCTTTTTTATCAGATCGAGAACTCCCATACAATTTTCTTGCTGGCAGCGATATTTATAGGTTATTTCTTTATTATTGATATGATCATCAGAAAGAAGACCTGGCCTGATTTATTCCAGAAAGTTCTGGACGGAGAAAAGAATTTCGATATGCGCATAGCTGATTTCAAATGTGAACAAGGCGATGTGCTTGTTCTGGAGGAATGGGATCCTGCAAAAGGAAAGTACACCGGCCGCAGGCTGGAGAAGAAAGTAAAATTTGTCCTGAAGTCAAAAGATCATGATTTCTGGAAAAAAGAAGACATTGAAAAGCATGGATTCCTTGTTGTCGGTTTTGATTGAGCAAGCAAGAAAATGGCCGGCGTATATTTTTTCTTCATAATAATTAATTTATTACCACTGATTTTATGTTTGTCATTTCCAGCATGCCATATTTGTACAACTCACGGCCAAAACCGCTCTTCTTTACACCGCCAAATGGAAGCCTTGGATCACTGCGCACGCCCTTGTTCACGAAAATAAGGCCGGCATTTATCTTCTTTGCCATCTGTTCAGCTTTTTCCCTGTTCTCGGTCCAGATGCTTGCGCCCAACCCGTATTGTGTGTCGTTGGCTATCCTTATTGTATCGTCTTCATTGTCAACAACAATTATTGGCGCTGCTGGTCCGTAAACTTCTTCCTTTGATATTACCATGTCATTGTTCACGCTGCCCAGTACCGTTGGCTGAAAAAAGAAGCCCTTGCCTTCCTGCTTCTGGCCGCCAAGAAGAATCTTTGCGCCCTGGCTGGTTGATGCGTTTATCTGCTTCTCCAGTTTTTGTCTCTTGTCTTCACGAACCATCGGCCCCATGTCAGTGTCAGGCTGCATCGGGTCCCCGACTTTCAGCGCCTTTGCCTTTTCTGTGAATTTTCCTATAAATTGGTCAGCAACTTCCCTTATAATTATGAAACGCTTTGCAGCTATGCACGACTGGCCGCAGTTCAAGAAGCGGGCAGCAACAGCTGCGTCAACTGCGCTATCGACGTTGGCATCGCCCAATACGATGAATGGATCGCTGCCGCCCAGCTCGAGCACGACTTTTTTCAGGTCCTTCATCGCCATTGATGCCACTTTTATTCCTGTTTCGCTGCTGCCTGTGAAGGAAACAGCGTCTATGTTTGATTCTATGAGGATTGATCCTGTATTTGAGTCGCCTATCACAGCAGAGAATACGCCCAGAGGAAATTTGCAGTCTTTGAATAATCTTTCCAGCAGTGCTCCGCCCGATTCCGGAGTTATGCTAGATGGTTTTACTATCTCTACATTGCCCGCAAGAATAGTTGGAACGGCAAAGCGGAGCGCCTGCCACATAGGAAAGTCCCAGCACATTACGGACCCCACAACACCCAGCGGCTGGAATGCTGCGTAGCTTTTCTGGTATTCTGTCTTTATTTTCTCGTCCCTCAGAAATCTTTTGGCATGCTTTGCAAAATATTCGCAGAGTGCTGCGCACTTCTCTATTTCAGCTGTGGACTCCTTTATCGGCTTGCCCATCTCTGTTGTAATAGATTCTGCCAGGTCCTTTTTCTTTTTTATTAATCGTTTGCCTAATTTCTTTACGAGCCTGTTTCTTTCCATCAGTTTTGTTTCTTTCCACGCTTCAAAGGCTGTTCTTGCACTCTTTACCTTCTGTTCCACCTGCGACTTGCCCATGCTGTCATATTCCTGGATGGTGTCGCCGTTGACGGGATTGATTGTCTGGAACTTCATGCATAACCATTGCCTGAAGGTGTTAATTAAAGTTTTGTTTTGCTGATGGCGAAAATATTGCGGGCTAAACCCAGGCGTTATCTTTAAACATGAACAACAGTAAATTATACAAGCGTGATTCTATGGCAAAACAGAAAAACAAAAATGAACCATTTGATATTATAATAATCGGTGCAGGCGTTGCTGGCCTGGCAGCGGCAATGTACGCCGGAAGAATGAATTTGAAGACCCTCGTCCTTGGCGAAAGCCCTGTAGGCGGCGTGATAACGACGACAGATATGGTGGAAAACTATCCCGGCTTCAAAAAAATAACAGGCCTTGATCTTGCCAACGCTATAAAAGATCACGCCCTTGAGTACAAGATAAAGTTGGAAGAAGACAAAGTAACTGAAGTAAAGAGGATTGGATCCTGCTTCACTTTAAAGACAGAAGAGGGCAAAACCTACCAGTCTAAGACTTTGCTTTTTGCAACAGGCACAAGGCACAGGGAATTAGGTGTGCCAGGCGAGAAAGACCTCGCTAACCGTGGTGTTCACCGCTGCGCTCTGTGCGACGGTGCGTTCTACAAAAACAAGGTCGTCGCTGTGATTGGCGGCAGTGATTCCGCAGCAAAAGAAGCTTTAGTGCTAACGCAGTGGGCAAAGAAGGTTTACATCATCTACCGCGGCGAGAAGATAAGGGCAGAGCCTGTCAACCAGAAACGCATTGAAGACAAAATAAAGCAGAAGAAAATAGAAATAATCTACAGCACCAATGTGAAGGAGATAAAAGGCGACAATAAAGTCACTGCTGTTATTCTTGACAAGCCCTATGCAGGCAAGAAAGAATTCCTGCTAGACGCGGTTTTCATAGAAATAGGTTTTGTGCCGCTCTCCGACCTTGCAAAGAATGTAGGTGTTGCCATAAATGACAAAGGAGAAATAATTATCAATAGAAATGCAGAGACCAACGTGCCCGGCGTATATGCTGCAGGCGACGTTGCCGACACCGCATTCAAACAGGCTATAACCGGTGTCGGAGAAGCTGTTCTTGCCGTTTACTCGGCTTATAAATATCTGGGCGAAAACAATGGCTAAAAGAAAAAGGCGCAGCTACAAATATTTCCGTCCTGACTATGTCTATCATCCGAAAATAAAGATCGGAAAAAATGAGAAGTTAATGATTTTCGCAGCAGTAGCAGCACTTTTCATCATAGCCCTGCTCCTGATTCTTACAAAGCCCCATGAGATAAAATATGTCGATATTGTAGGAAACAAAACCGTAAGGATAAATGTAGAAATTGCCGATAATGTTGCAGCATGGCAGAAAGGCCTCATGTTTAGGCAGAGCATGCCTGAATATAATGGAATGTTATTCATATTTCCCGACAGTAACTTCCGCACGTTCTGGATGAAAGATACGCTCATCCCGCTGGATTTGATTTTTGTATCGCACGACATGTTTGTTGTTGACATCAAAAAGGATTTCCAGCCGTGCAACCAGACGCCCTGTGAATTTTATACGTCAGCGCGGCCTGCAACCTATCTGATAGAAATCAACTCAGGCTTCGCCGACAGCCATGAAATCGTGCGCGGAAACATCATGACTATTGGCTAATCCCGCCAGACCCGATTATTCTTGGCATGTTCTGCTTTGTGCTTGCAATAACGCATTTCTGTTTTGAGAAATAAGCTATGGGCTGCTCGAGCGCCAAAGATATTTTGTCGCTGTCTATTTTTTCCACTTTGCCCACGACAACCTGCAGGCCAACAGAAACAAAGACCTGACTGCCTTCTTCTATTGCTTCTTTTGAGAATTTGCTCTTCCTGAATTCTATGATTATGTTCTTGCTTACTTTTGCTTCCCTGCACAGGACAAAACCGCGCTTTATCTCGTCTGCCTCTACGCCTTTCAAACTTAATCCCAGACGCACGCCCTGGCCCGCTTCGTCTATGTCCTTGTCCTGCGACTGCAGGCTTTTTACAAGAACTTCTTTGCCCAGCGGTTGTATCATTAATTTGTCATGTTTCTTCACGTCACCGGCTTTTACAACGCATAACACGACCGTGCCTACGCTCTTGACGTTGAAGTAGTTGTCTATGGGAATCCACACATCATTAGCAATACCAGGTGACTGAATATCTTTTAGTTTCTCTATCAGCTCCTTTTCGTCCTGCAGCCATTCAAATTTTTCTAGTGTAGTCCCAATTAGAATCTGTTTTATACTTTCATTTTTTGATATTACAAATCCTCTTTCAAAAGAAAAAGCATCCAGAGCCACTATTTGCTCTGCCAGCTCTTTTGTTACCTCTTCTGTTACTATCACAGGAACATCAACCATGCTTATGCATTGCAATAACGTCTGTATTTTATTGTCAACAGAATTTGGCACGACGTACGTATATACACGCTCAGAGTCCGCGTGGCTGTACATAGCTATGTCGTTCACATTGCCCTGTTTGCCGAGCTTTTTGGCAAATTCCTTGTTTCCAAATACGCCTATTGTCAGGTGCTGCATAATGATCTTTTACTTCATTAAAGAGAAAGGGTTAAAAACGTGCATTTTTCGTGGCGAAAGAACAGCAAGCAATAAAGTTATCTGCATTCAGAAACAATTGTAGGGTTAGTTTTGAAATAGTTCAGACATTCAGAAGTTAATACTGGTGTAGATTCTCCTGTAGTGATGTTCGCCCTGCTGACTATTTTATAATAAGAACAGTCGCTGCCACTTATATCCATAGCTCTAGGATCACTACTCGCCCCCAGCAAACATTCTTTACAACATTTTGATCTTAAATTAATTTTTTGATTGTTCATAAATAATGTAGCCGAAACAGCGACAATTACAATTAGTAAAACCACTGTGGCAAATAAGTATTTTGATTTCATAGTCATGAATACATATAGATTAAGATCATTTAAATAAGTTTTTACAAATGAGTCTATTTTGTTAATTCGTTGTTCTTTGGGAGATGATAAGTATCATATCTTTCTTTTTGGATATGTAGTTTTCTTTCTTCCTAAGAAAGAAAAATCACTTATATTCGCGCCACGTGTGCTTGCATTTCTCATTCTCGCAGCGGAAGAACTGCGTGGGCGGCTCGTCTGACGACCGTGTCTGTATTAACCACCAGTAAGCGACTTTATGGCCGCACTTAGGGCAGACTTTCATAGTGGTCGGCAGGCGGTCAGGTTTTGTATCTTCGATAACTATCACTTCTTCCTTCTTTGCCTGCGTGGTTATTTTTTCTCCCATATGCATTATCATTTCTTTGCCGCAGCTTCTGCACCTGACCCTTCCCTTGCCTATTGGTTCAAAAATTCCGCCGCATTCGCAAAATTGCACGTCCATAACATCACAATTCAAGAACTAAGACTAGAAATGTTTATAAAACAAGATTAGAGCGTGAGATCAATATTTATGCCGTAGGACTTCTTCATCTCTTCTATGCGCTCTGGTGAATAATCGCCGCGGAGATACGCATAAAGGTATGAATCTATCTGCGTATCTGTTATGCCATACTGAGATTTGGCGATGTTAATCAAATTGGCATATTTTGCTTTTAATTTTGCAGCCGTGTCATCAATAAATCCGTTGTCCTGCTGTATGCTGTTGCTTACCCAGCTATCCCTCTGCATGGTGTTCTTTTCCGTGCTGCCTATATCGATCTGTTCATTACCTGTCAAATTTGTTTCTCTGTCATTTGTTTTTACGGTCACGGTGCCTTCGCCTACACCTACCTTTGACGTGTTGCCAACAGACACGAAGAAGCTCCCTTCTGTCGCTTTTGCACTGCCGTCTGGCGTGTCTATCCTATAATCCTTTATTCCGCTTATCGGCAGCAGCTTTGTCCACGTCCTGCCTTTTGTCTGGTCCAATTTCACAGTTCTTTTGTCCTTGTCAGCTACAATCTCGCTTATCTGAAACTGCGTATCCTTGTCTATTCTTACGACAGAACCGCCGAACAGAACCATATCAACACTGCCGTTCTGCCCTGTCTTAACAATGCTGCCCTTTCTCAGGCTCATGCCTTCCTTAGCCGGCTGGAACGGACTATTTGCAACCTGCACGTCGCCCTGGACATTGATGAGTTTTGCTGAATCTTCCGGCAGCGATATTAGCCCGAGATAGGATAGCCCGCCAACAAAAATGCCAATAACAATAATTAGAAGAACCAGAAGCACGATCCACACCCTGGATCCCTTATGTTTTTTTTCCTGTTTTATCATCTTATCTTTTTCTCCTTTTGCGTTTAACCTTTGACTTTTCCTCAAGCATTATGGCAACTGCCAATCCAACAACAATTGCAGGCACAAACGCAGTAACTAAAATTATTATCTGGTAATTACTGAACATCATGCCGTACATGCCCATGACGCTCTGATAAAACATAAAATAGAGGGTAAAAAAGGATATTATGAAGGCGATTATTACAAAAAACGCAAGAATTATGAATTTCTCGTTTGTGCTGACTTTTAATTTCATATTAAATAATAGTCGTGCCAGACTTAAAAAGAAATAAT
>JAPLUZ010000048.1 GCA_026397375.1 Candidatus Aenigmatarchaeota archaeon
CTGAATACTTCTTAGTTTTCTCTTGCAGTTTGAAGGTAGTTCTGAACTCTAAACATGCTTATGAGGATAATAGAAAACTTCTTAAATATGGTTCAATGGAGTCGGAGTATTGCAAAAATGTAGATGGGGTCAGTCAAGCCATTCGTAGCCTTTTCCTCTTGGAATTATTCTTGTAACTTTGACGCTCGTATTTTCTATGGCATATATTGCCCGGTAATTGCCGCTGCGAAGCCTGTAGAACTGGTGTTTTGACATTTTGTGCAGTTTTTTTATATCTGCTTTGGGTCTTGGTTGAAAAGGATCTGTTTCAAGTTCTCTTAGTGATAATCTGATTTTTTCCTGTGTTTTCTTGTCTAAATTATTCAGCTCTTTTACCGCTGTCTTTGACAAAAGAACATTAAACCTTGCCAAGAGAAACAAACTCCTCGGTTTCTAGGATTCTTTCCATTTCATCATAGAATTTTTTGATTTCATTTGCTTTGAGAAGATTCCGTATTATATCATCGTAGGTCTCGTCCTTGCGACCTGTTCTTTTTAGTTCGTCTCTAACCCCTTTGCTTATGGGTATTGTAGTTGTATTCATAGTATCACCTTATAACTGTTATAAGTTACTTATAACTACTATATATTTAAAGTTGACGCTTATAGAGTGGGGTTGGAGGGATTTGAACCCCCATAGGCAGTTTTGGAGACTGCTATACTAATTCCCTAAGCTTTCCGCTTTGATCAAGCTTTCTGGAAAGCTTGCCTGGTTATACTACAACCCCTTTGACAGGCATAAACGAATGTGTCCATTCTTCAGTAACCCCGAAACTGACGCGGTTCGTATCATATCTTACCCAAATCAATAATAAATACCACGTCAGTTTAAATATTATCATGGACCTGCAAAACATCTCGAAAAGTTTACTTTACGTACTGATAGTATACCTGTTCACGCTCCTCTACGGCGTGAATTTCATACTTTCCAATATTGCTCTTGGCGGTCTTACTTCTGATTTCTTTCTTATGGCACTCATAATTCTTCTGCCGCTGATTCTGCTAATTTTATATACCCTGCGTTCAAGGCTTGGCATTGAACACGAATCACTGCTGAGGTACCTGATAATTTTGTTCATTGCCGTGGCAACCGTTTTTGTTGTCTTTTTTATTTTGCCTATAAGCTACTAATGTGAAAATATGGGAAAAGAAATAACACTTTATATGGGGCAGCTTCGTTCCTACGGATTCGCAGACTTTTAATATTTAATTCTTCATTACTATTCGCATGAATTCACAAACTGCGCACGTATCTGAGCATGATTGTTTGTTTTGCAAGATAGCAAGAAACGAAGTACCGTCTTTCAAGGTCTACGAAGACGAGAAGGTCGTTGCTATTTTAGATATCAACCCTGCTTCTTCTGGGCACACCCTGATTATGCCAAAGAAACACTACCTCAACCTGCACGACATACCGGAAAACACGCTTTCCGACTGCATGACAGTTGTAAAGAAAATGACCGACAGAACAAGGAACAAGCTAAACGCCGTAGGCGTGAATATAATGCAGAACAACGGCCGCCAGGCAGGGCAAGTGATAGACCACATCCATTTTCACGTTATTCCCCGTTACGAGAATGACGGCATAATGATGCGCTTTCCCCGAGTGCAGCTGTCCAATGAAGAGATGAAAAAAATACAGGACAAGCTGAAGGAAGAGGAAAAAGACGACAAGGTAAACTGGATATAAGACGTTACTGATTTTAGTTATTAACTTATATTTATTTGCTTTGCTGACAATAATTAACAGCCTGTGATAGAATGGAAATCTTATTTGCACTTCTGACTATAATCGGCCTTTCAATGCTCGAAATAGTAAGCAGCGTAGACAATGCTGTGATAAACGCCGACGTTCTTACAAATATGTCCAAACGTGCTCGCCGCTGGTTCCTCACGTGGGGAATTCTTTTTGCTGTTTTTATTGTGCGCGGTCTTCTGCCATTTATTATTGTTTATCTCCTAAATCCTGGCTTGGGTTTTACAGGAATAATCAGTGCAACCTTTTCCGGTGATCCGATGATAGTCCGGGCCATAGAAGCTTCAGCTCCGCCTTTGTTGGTAGGTGGAGGAACATTTTTGATATTCTTATTCTTTAACTGGCTCTTCATGCAATCCAAGCACTACGGCCTGCGCGGTGAGCGCTACATTCATACAAAAGGCATATGGTTCTACGCAGTTGTATCTATATTGCTTTGCATAATTGTCTGGTTTTCCATTCACATCAATCCTCTGATGGCCTTTGGAGCTGTTGTTGGGTCAACCGCCTTTTTTATCACCCACGGTTTCAAGCAGAACGCAGAGCAGAAGGAAAGAGAAATGTTAGATAATATTCACATGAGCGACTGGAGCAAGATAATGTACCTGGAAGTGATAGATACTACCTTTTCGATAGACGGCGTGCTGGGCGCTTTTGCATTCACACTGTTCGTGCCTTTGATTTTGATAGGCAACGGCATCGGCGCTATAGTGGTAAGGCAGATTACCATGAGCAACATAGAAAATGTGAAGAAGTACAAATACCTCAAGAATGGTGCCATGTATTCAGTCGGAATATTAGGAGTGATAATGATCCTGGAGAGCTTTGGTGCCCACCTTCCGTCCTGGCTCTCACCAATAATAACAATAATAATTATAGGTTACTTCTTCTGGAAGTCAAAGAGAGAATTAGACCAGCAAACAAACGTAGTAAAAAATAAGAACTCTATTTCTGTAAAACAATATAAGGAATAAAAAAAGAAAAAGAAATCAGGATATTCCCCGATTTATTTCATACCGTGAGCAGTGCACGCTCCAAAGGACTTACACTTCAGCATTTTTGCAAGCGTCACCAACAAAAGACCAACAAAGTACCAAACTAGTACTGTTGTGTTTACTGCTGTTGGATATCCACTTGTGAATTGTGTTGCGAATCCTGCAACCAGTGCCCATATTCCTATGGCACCGAGGATCCAGGCAACAATTATGTAGCCCCAGTTGCATGTGCACTTTTCAGATGCTTTTGGCATTTTTAGTACACCTCAATATAAGTTTGAATTTACCCATAATAAAGCTTTTCAAATCGGTCACATCTTTTTATATGCAACGATTATTGCTAGTCTTCCACACGCGGTGCGAGAATAAACCCTAAGCGCATTTTACCAGGAACATCAAATTCTATTTTCATCGGGTAGTCTGTGCTCATGGCAATATTTGCTTCGCTGGATAATTTCTTTGCCTTGATTATCTTTTTCAAGTAGTCCAGTGAATATCTTGCCCGCACAGGTTCTGTAATATCTATTATTTTTAAAGAATCCGTGCCCGAAGGCACCTCCATCTGCGTTGATGTGGAATCGCTTTCCGCCTTCATTGTAAGCATATCCTTTCTTACGGTCAGGACAACCGAATCCGTGACTAATTCCGCGTCTTCGATGCCGCTGCTCAAAAGGTCTGCATTAACCTTCAGGAATGTCTTGAACTCCAGTTTGTCAAGTGGCGGCGTCTCGTCCCTGCTTGTGTCAATAAGCGGCAATATAAAATGACGGGTGGACGTGCCTTCAAAGGTTATGTGAAACTTGTTATTATCCAGTTTTATCAGCATTTTGTCTTCAGGCGCCGCCCTTTTCAATATCTGCAGAAAGTTCTGAAGGTTTACGCCTATTTTCTCGTCCTGCTCGTGATGGTATTCGTTAAAAACAGAGCGGGAGATCGCGAAGTCAACAACAACCACGACAGCACGGTCAGCTGCAACCATTTCGATGCCCTTTTCCTTTATTTGCAGCTGGGTTTCGTCTATGAATTCAGCTATCGTAGCTATGCTGTCACGCAGCATGTCAATATTATCAAGTCTTGCCGAGAACATTTCGATCACGTCTATAGTCACTAAAATTTATTTAAAGCAAGATTTATTATGATTTGTCGTATCCCAGTTTGTTCATCACATAAGTAACAAGGTCTATGGAAGCATATTTGGTGTCTGCTGTGACTTGAAAGAAGCTTCCCATTTTTTCAACAGAAAGTTTTTGACCTTTTCTATGATCTTTTCCTGCCAAGGCTATTGCAGATACCAGTTCTTCATTTATGCTTATACTCTGCAAATTCGGAGGAGTGCCATTTGTAGCACAAGACTTCGGTGCAAAATTGAGCTTATACGTTGCCATAAAATCACTCGTGTATCTTTCTGTACAAATCCATGTCCATTCCTTTCATGTCCTGCACGATTTCAGCCCGCAGCTCGTAGCCCGTTTCCAGAGGCAGAACGCGGCAGAAAACCCTCACGATATCGTTGTTTTCAACGTTTCCCATGTTTTCTGTTATTATTTCTGCAGTCGCCGTGCCGTCGTCTATCACAATCATGCTGTTTTGCTTGTCGATGACGCGGCCAAGAAGGCGTACCCTTATGTCTTTCTCCGGCACTATCTCATTTATCTTTCTGGGTACGGCAGGCATGCGCCTGTATTGAAAAGTGGATTGACGCATCTTTGATGCGTCTGCTTGTTTCTGATTTTCTTCAGACATGCAATAAAGAATAAGAACAAATTATTTAAAATGCAGTTCGCCCTGAACGGGCATCTGCGCTTCTTTTTCGTCCCTTTCGCTTATTGTGCCACTAAGAATTTCCGCTAGCACAGGAACTCTTGTGATTTCATTGTATAACATATAGAGCTTGCCGTACGGCATATTTTTTACAGTTTCCATTTTTTTCTCAGTCTTTTTTGCGACGAACTTTCTCATGCCAGGCAGTTGCTTTCGTTCTTTCGGCAGCACGTCAAGGTCAAAGTATCTGTCTCCATATTTGAGCCTTATGTGTGTACTGCCGGTATTATCTTCCCACCCTGTAACGTAATGCTCTGCAAAATCCATGCGGTCTATTTTATTAAGGTGGGTCGTTACAGCCTGCTCCGGGCCGTAGGCCGACTGGGTTACATTCTTGCAGCCGTCGTATGTTTTAGAACCAAGTCTATACGGTGCAAGCTGTAGAACAAAATCATTGACCCACTTTTTGGGTTTCCCCCTAGGAGTCTTCATATAATTATTGTTAATCTTACTAACCGTTTTAAATACGTTTTTCCCCTGCAGGAATAGCAATAATTAAGAATAAGCGAAATAAAAAATCGGCTACTTAATAGTCTTCGTCGTCGCCACCGCCGCCTTCATCTTCCCAGTCTTCGTCGTCGTCGTCTCCCCAATCGTCGTCGTCCTCATCTTCGTATTTGAAGACCTGCGTTTCGTCTATCATTTTGTTTACCTCCGGTCAGATGAATCTCGTCGAAACTCATCTACTGAATTGTTTAGTTCTCTCACGTGACAATTATTTAAAGATTTTTTTAAGGGGGCTGTCAATATTAACAAACTGCTGGCCAGCCTTTGCCGCCGTGCATTTTTCCTGAAGTTTTCACTTGAAAGTTAACAAATTTAATGTAACTAAAAAGTAGTGAATTATATACTTTAAAATATATGACACGTAATAGGTTATTCAGCGTAGTAAATCATATATAAGCCGGAAAATAAGTAAATGGTAATTTGGGGTTATAAATCATAGGTTTTTCTTAAGAGCTAGACCTATCGATGGGGTGTGTAGAATGAGGATAAAACACTGCAACAGCTGTAAGGATGGCCGCCTGATCAAGCACAGCGGCATGATCTTCTGCGGCTTTTGCGGCAAGGAATACAACATAAACAAGACAAAATGGTAGTTTAGCTTTGGCGCGCTTTGCGCTCTTTCTCATCTTTTTTCTGTATTTTCTCGGCTTTTACTATATCCCGGGACGGAGAAATCTTTATATACTATTATTCACTATATAGTAGTAACATTACATGCGTAATGGGTGTAATGAAGTAAGGTGTGGTCATAATGAAAAAATACGTGTCAAAAAAGGATTTGCTTGATGCCGTGGGCGTAGCTGGTACAGTGGGCGGTCCAGGCGAATCTGCATTGAGAATTCTTATTGATGGTGGTTACAAAGGAAGATACCAGTTGGACGAAGGTATGGGTGTACTGCCTGCTGCCCTTCTTGCCTGGAACAGCGCAAAGTGGATAGACGAAAAAAGCAGGGGAGTTGAAAGGTCGCCTCTTGTTAATCTTGGAAGAGCAATGGAAATTGCCGGGCCTGCTGCTACGGAATACAAATTACTGGCAAACGGCCCCGGAGACGTGATTTATGATTTTATACCAGCCATTGCCGGCGTTGTTGTAGGTCCTATACTTGAATACGGGCTGGGCCCGCTTCATGAGAAGTTCTCAAGTAAGGAGTACAACGTACCTAAGGACAGGATGTCAGCGATAACACCGATTATTTAGTTCTTAATTCTTACAGCAAGCTTCTATGAATCCAAAGAACAATGGGCTCGGATTGCCCAGCCTGGACTTGAACTCGGGATGCGCCTGCGTTGCCACGAAAAATCTATGATTCGGCAGCTCAATGTATTCCATCAGCTTTGTGCCGTCCTCCCTGTGGTGGAAACCGGAGAAAACAAGGCCTGCTTTTTCCAGTTCTTGCACAAAAGTGGGGTTTACTTCATATCTGTGTCTGTGACGCTCGATAACAACATTATGTTGCCCGTCTATTATGCCTAATCTGAATGCTTGGCCATTCTTTTTTATTTCCTCTATCCTTTTCAAATCTTCCTCAAGGCGTCCTGTTCTTTTGTATAGGTCAAGAACACGGCTCTTTTCTTTCAATATGGCGGCGTAAGCGCCCAGTCTCATGCTCGCGCCATACCGGCCTTCGGCCAATATGGATTTTTGCGTTGGCAGGATGTCAATAACAGGGCAGATTGTGTTCGGATCAACTTCTGTCGTATTGGCTGTCTGCATGCCGCACACATTTCTTGCATACTCGGCAACAGCTAATTGCAAACCATAACATAAGCCGAGAAACGGCAAATTATGTGTTCTTGTGTATTCGATGGCCTTTATCTTGCCTTCCACGCCTGATGCACCGAAACCGCCTGGCACAACTATGCCGTCATAGACCTTGAGACAGTCTGTGCCTTCCTTCTCTATTTTTTTGGCGTCAACCCAGTCTATATTTACTTTTACAGAGAACTCAGCACCTGCGTGCAGCAATGCTTGGTTGACAGAAATGTATGAGTCCGTAAGGGAAAAGTGGCCTATGTCTATGTATTTGCCGACCATGGCTATATTTACCGTCTTCTTTGGATGGTTCATGTTTTCCACAAGCCTTTTCCAATTTGTCCAGTCCGGCTCTGCCAGAGGCATCACGCCAAAGTGCTTCAGCAATTTTTTCCCCAGGTCCTCGCTTTCCAGGTTCAACGGCACCTTGTAAATATTGTCCACGTCAGGCGCAGATATCACGTTGTCTGCGTCTATATTGGCATTTGTTTCCAGCTTTTTCTTTCTCACGTCATCCAAAGGCACAGGCGCCCTGCATAGTACGAAGTCAGGGAATATTCCTGCCTCATTTAGCATGCGGATTGCCTGCTGTGTCGGCTTTGTCTTCATCTCGCCTATATTGGAAGGCACAGGCAGGTACGTGACTAAAACGTAAGCTACGTTGTTCTTCCCGAATTCCAGCTCAAGTCCCTTGGCAGCGAACAAATACGGTAAATTCTGGTAGTCGCCAATCGTGCCGCCTACTTCCACCACAACAAAGTCAAAACCGCTGCCTGCCTCCTTTATCCTGCGTTTTATCTCATTAGGCACATGAGGTATTACTTCCACGGTCTGGCCAAGAAATTCGCCCCTTCTTTCCTTGTCAATAAGTTCCTTGTAGACCTGACCAGTGGTAATATTATTCTTCTTTGGAAGCTCAAACCCGAGAAAACGCTCATAATTGCCCAGATCCTGGTCGATCTCTCCGCCGTCATCAGTTACCCAGACTTCGCCGTGTTCTGTCGGCCGCAACGTGCCTGCGTCATAGTTTATGTACGGGTCTATCTTCACAGCTGTTGCCGTGTATCCATACTGTTGCAGAATTTTAGCTATAGAGGCAGTGGCTAATCCCTTTCCTACGCCCGATATTACGCCGCCTGTTACGAATATGAATCTCATTACAAATCCCTTTCTTTCCCGAAAGACTCTAGGAAAGCTTTGCTTTCCTGAGTTCCCAAAAGACTTTGTCTTTTGAGGAAAAGGTCTTTGTATGTCCTAAAGAAAGGGCCAAAAACCTCATATTCAGGTTTACTTGAAAAATTTTTGCGAGCCTTGTGAATAGGGAAATCAGAAAAAACAGAAACAAGCTCTGAAGTCATTGAACCTTAACTAACACGATGAACATATTTATAGCTTTTTACCGGCCAAGCATATTCATATATAGTAGGTAAACAATGAAAAAAAGAAAAAAGAAATAAGCATTAAACGATCTTGATCGTTTCGATGGAATAGCATAGGGGACATTTTAATGTTCTGTAGGACCATTCAAATTCGCAGCCCCTGCATTTCCAGGTTTCAATGTACTGCTTTATGTATTTGCTTTTCTTCCGAACCATTTTGACACCGGTTCCTTGAAGTGCAATTCCCGAGACCCTAAAAATTACATTCGAATTACACTAGAAGTAACTATCTATATGCACGTAGGTTATATATATTCTTTCCTCGGCTATCTGATATGTAGGTTAGAAAGGTCATATTAAGAAGGAAAGGTAGTTAAAAATCCAGATTATCCTCAGATACATTGAAAACACACGGCTTTACATGGAGAATCTCCGATTCTCCTGTACAGACAAAGTAAAGCTTTGTCATGTAGCCGTGTGATGAAATACAATGTATCTGGGATGCTATGCTCAAGGAAACCCACACCTTTGAGTGTGGGTTATATCAGAGCATATCATTCAGGAACCAGTTCAGTTTTAGGATAGGAATTATGGGAACGCCTTCGTGTTCTTCTATGCTGTCGTCCAGCAATGTCACGACTACGGGTCTTATTGTCTCACCTGTTTTTATTGCATACATATCACACCTTTCCATATGCTTTTTCACAGCCGATTTCAGTGTCGCTGTCTTTTCTGTCCTGCCCTTCCACTTCTTGCACTCCACCAGCCATGTAGTGCCGTATTTCTTTGCTATCACGTCGAACTGCCTTTTGCTGCTGCCCGTTTTTATTACAGTATTCTGCTCTGCTTCAAAGTCATTCTTTTCAAAAATGAACGCTGTCAACTTCTCGAAGTACTGCCATTTGACAGCGTGGCTCAGCTTCTCCAGGTCCGATATTGAATTGACAGGGAATTCCATCAGGAAGAAAAATGCAAATGCAGATATTTATAGGGGTTGAATGCAAAGTATACGAATGGAAATCAGGGAAAAGAAAGCTCTTGTCATCAAGGCAGTTGTTTTCTTGCTGGTTGGCTTGTTTTTTCTGTACATGACTCCTAACGCAGGACTTTTAACTTATGCAACTCTTGTTGGTTTGGCTTTCATCTGGGCCGTCTATGAGACAGCAAAGTCCAAGAAGAGAAAACTGATAAAAAGCGCGTTCCTACTCGGCCTTTTCCTGATGGTTTTTGACTTTATCGTAGAAAATCTCGGTTTTTTTGGCGGATTATGGACAAGCCCGCGAAGCATATTTCCTGTGATCTCAGTCCCGATAGAAATCATGGTACTAACGCTGATAGGCGGCTACGCGTGGGGCATGCACCTGCCGCTGAAGCTTGACAAAGACTATATGATTGTTGAAGTGCTGGTCTTCGGCTTCTTCGGCGCAATCGGGGAAAAACTGCTAATTCTGAACGGAATGATGATTTATACCAACGGCTGGACATCAGTCCACGCATTCATCGGCTACGCAATAACGTGGCTAATTCTCTTTGGCGTATGGTACAAATGCATCCGCAATAATTCTTTGAAAACAAAAAAGAAGAAAAAATAATCCGTGTATTTAATTATTATGTGGTCAAAAAAGCAGATTACACATCATAAGAAAGCGGCAAAATTGCTTATAAAAATAAAAGACCTAACATTTAGGCATATTCAAAAAAACAAAGGCATTACCGAATATCAGGTTCAGCAGTTTATTCTGAAGAACTACAAGGATTTTGGTCTGATAACGGACAAGTTTCCACCAATAGTCGCTTTCAATGAAAGCTCTTCCACACCAGAATTTTATCCTGAGAAGAATTCTAAAAAACTGAAGAAAAGTACATTTATTTTAATTGATCTCTGGGCAAAACTCAAAGCAAAAGATGCACCTTTTGCTGATATCACCTGGGTTGCATTTTACGGCAAAAGAGTCCCAAAGAGAATTCAGAGAGTATTCAATATAGCAATCGCTGCAAGAACTGCTGCTCTGGAACATATGGAAACCGAACTCAAGAAAGGCAGAACGCCAACAGGAAAAGACATGGAATCAGCCGCGTTTAAAATAATCAAAGAAGCTGGTCATGGGAAAAACATAAGGCATAGTCTTGGGCACTCTATAGGCACCAGACAGGGCCACGGGCCTAAGCCAGACTGGATCTATAATAAAAATAGCCGCAGGCTGCATAAAAACTTGGCATATACCATAGAGCCAGGAATTTATCTCAAGAATAGATTTGGTGTACGCAGCGAAATGGATTTTTTTATTTCAAAAGATGACAAGATAATTTTAACAACTGATTTGCAGAAAAGAATTATTTTAATATAATTCGCTCAGGTATCTGTCTCCCTGGTCAGGAAACAATGTAACTACGTTCTTATATTTCTTTTTCAGCTGGCGGGCTGCGAGAAAATTAGCGCCTGAGCTCGGCCCGACAAAGTAGCCTTTTCTTGCTAAACGATGCATCTCCGCTATGGCGTCGCTGCTTTTGATAGCTATCACGTCATCTATTACTTTCCTGTTGTCTTCCACAATCTTAGGTATGAAGCCGTCGCCTATGCCCTCTATCCGGTGATGTTCGCATACTTTCTTGTGAAAGCCATAGATGCGATGGTGGGCATAACCACTGCCTAACAGCAGGGCGCACTCAGCAGGCTCGACAGCAATTATCTTTGCATGGGGGAACTTTTTCTTTATTGCCTTTCCAACTCCTATAACCGTCCCGCCTGTTCCCACGCCGGCTACAAATGCATCCACGCGCTTCACCTGTTTAAGAATTTCTTTTCCGAAAAGTGTGCTGTTCTCTTCTATGTTCCACTTGTTTTCGAACTGGCGTGGCATGTAGTGTTTCGGTTTCTTTGCCAATTTTTTTGCCTTTTCAACAGCACACCTCACGCAGTCCTTATGAACGTAAACTATCTTTGCACCAAAGGCACGCATTATCTCTTCTCGTTCCTTAGACATGCCTTTGGGCATGACAGCAATCATCTTGTAGCCTTTCACAGCCGCGACAAGCGAGAAAGCGATGCCCGTATTTCCGGACGTGGCTTCCACTATAATATATCCTGATTTAAGTTGGCCCGATCTTTCCGCCTTACTTACAATATATTTTGCTATGCGATCCTTTACAGAACCAGAAGGATTAAGATGTTCCAGTTTTACGTAAATTCCATCTAATTTTATGATCGGTGTATTGCCTATTGCATCCAGGATCATAATCTTATATCGCTAGAACTGTAATAAATAGAAATATCAGCCACAAAATCATCGACAAAATTACCCTCTTTCTTCGCTTTGCCATCAGTTTGGTTAAGGACAGCTGGTTCAATACTATAAGAGCCAGGACCGCCACCCTTGTTAAGTTGAACATGTTTGACGTATTCTTTGACAGTATCATCACAAGGGTTACAGCCGTAATTACTATGCCCACCCATATCATTTTCTTTATTGCGCCTTCATTTTCAGCAAGCAATTTCCTTGTTTCCCTTGGTGTCCTGTATAGCACGAAGTAAACAAAGATTACTGCGCCAAAGGCAATGACAATTCCCAGGAGATGGAAGAGCAGCAGGAATACTGGTTGGCCAAAAAACTGCTCCTTTATGAACGGATAAACAGTGAAAGTATTCGCTATGATACCGCTTATGTCTTCTTTCTCGCCTATAGCCAGAACGTACTTGCCCGCGTTACCCTTGTTATATACGCGGATTGTATAGTTGCCTGGATCAAGTCTTTTCTTTGCTTCGGGCCCCTGCAGATAGTTCACGCCGGAGAATTCCTCAAAGTACGGTTTCCAGTCCAGTACAGACTCTTCCAGAAAAGTGACGCTCATTCTTTTGTTGTTCATGACAAGTACAGAGAATTCTCTGTTGTAGGACACGGGGTCGTAAGGTATCAGAATATTTATATAGAAGTCAAACGGTTCATTTGCGACAATACGGTAGAAGTCGGGTGTTCCGTTCATCTCTCCGTAATACGCTTTTGATATCTCAGGATTTTCCACAATTACGGGATTGCCCTCCGAATTTTCTTGAGTAATTATCGGAGTGTGGGCAAAAACAGCCGAAGCCATGAGTAAAAATATAATAAATGAAACAATTTTTCTCATGTATAATCAGATTGTATTTAGAAATATAAAGGTAATTTGTAATGCCTTCGTAATTGCTCGCCACTTTGAAAAAGAATATATACGTGCCGGAACTTAATTCTTATGGCGGTAACATGCGCATTCCCATAGAAATAACTAAAATAAATAAAGGAAAAACTGTTGGCAAGGGCAAGCTTTCCAAGAAGCACCTGAGAAAGGTCTTTGAGTTCTGCAGTGTTTTTGACCTGGCCAATGTAGATCAGGACAGCGACTACATTTTCGATGTGCGGGGCGAAGTTATCCACTGGCTTAACAAAGACGACAAAGAGATCTGCTCCAGCCTGTATTTTGACGATGCCAACGGCAGCATTAAAATAGAGCTGGGTGACGGAGCCAATTGGACAGGAGATTTTGCCCTGAAAAAATGGAAAGATGTCATAAAGCAGGCAATAGAAGGTGGCTACTGATTTTCTTGCTACTAAAAGTTCCTCAGCCAGTTCTCATCGCCTATTTTTGTTGCCGAACCATGGCCCGGATAGACAACTGTTTCTTTTGGCAGACCTGCAAGCCTTTTCATGCTTTCCCTCATATCGCTGGGACTGCTTAACGGCAGGTCGATGCGTCCGTGCATCCCTGCGAACAACGTGTCGCCTGAGAACAATATTTTTTCTTTTTCATCCCACATGCAGACAGACCCCGGTGTATGACCCGGAGTATGAAGAAAAGAAAATTCCTTTGACCCGACCTTTATTTTTGTGTCCTCTGTTATTACCTCGTCCTGGTTTATTTTTTCGACTTTGGGAAAAATATTGTTTATTATGTCTTGGCTCACAGCGTCAAAGTTGTGCATGAATACCTTTGCCTTCGTTGTTGCCCGAAGGGCATTCATATCCTCTGTATGGTCCCAGTGCACGTGCGTTGCAATTATTACCTTCAGCACGAGCTTGTTTTTCTTCAGGAAGTTCGCCATCGGTTCCGCGGTGTCTGTGGGCGCGTCTATTATGACCGCCTCTTTATTATCATAGAACACATAGCCATTGGCCGTGTATTTTGACGTTCCCGTGAAAACTTTTATCATAAGATCACTTTAAGAATGTTGTATTTATTTTTCTTCCATGGATTTAAGAAACGAATTATATCCCGAGCAACAGCCGGGATTTTGGCGTCTGTCTCCGGAGGACAGGACTTTCTACAAAGATGTAGGCATATCGGGATTGACGGGCTTTATTATATCTTGGGTCGCTGCCGAAGTTTCTAAATTATTTGATATTGATCCAGGTACAAGAGCAGCACTAATTTCCAGTGCAAAACCGTTTGTCACGGCAGTTCTTTTATGTTCTCTGCGTTACAGGTCTCTGAAACCCCGCTACAAAAACGAAGCTACAGGAGAAACTCACGGTCTTGCATATGTGAAGGATATGTTCAAAACCTATGCATCAGCCATTCCTGCGGCAACCTTATTTTACACTTTGTTCACGCTGGCCAATGCTTATCTTATGAAAGAAGGCATGGATGCACGGTATTCCACGCCTATCACCTATATTCCTGCATTTTCTATGGCTCTGCCGGTACACAGATATTTCGCGCAAAAGATAGGGCTTCTGAATTCTGAATCTGATATGACGGCTTATAAAAAAGATCTATGAAGTTTTCTTAAGGTAAACTTTTTTGTAATAATTACAATACTTGAAAACAGGGCATTCATTGCATTTAGGCCCCACAGGACGGCAGACGTTCTGGCCGAACTGCACCAGCAGGTCGTTAATGTCCATCCAGTATTTCTTTGGCACTATGGTACGCAGTGCCATTTCTGTCTTCTCCGGCGTTTTCGTCTGAACCCAGCCCAAGCGATTACTCACCCTGTGCACATGGGTGTCAACAGGCATACCGTGCTTGTGGAAACCGTATACAAGGACAATGTTTGCCGTCTTTCTGCCAACGCCCTTGAATTTCATTAGCTCGTCAATATCGTCAGGCACGCGCCCATTGTAGTTCTTGACCAATTCTTCTGATATCTGTTTTATTCTCATGGCCTTTGTTTTGTAATAGTTGACCGAGTAGATGGCGTTCTTTATTTTTTTAATATCGGCATTCATCATCTGCTTTGGTGTTTCTGCTATTCTGTACAGCTGTTCTGACGCCCTCGCAGTGGTCTCGTCCTTAGTCCTAAGTGAAAGTAAACAGGAAATCAGGACTTTGTAGGGATCACTTGTCCGCTCAGCTATTTCAGTAAGAGCCGGTGTAACAAATTTGCGGCGGTTTTTCTTCAGGATCTTTATCACAGAAATTATCTTCATGATAGGACTTTGTCAGGTAAACTTAAGAAATGTTTCACCGGATAGAAATAACTATCAAAATTGTTATCAATATAAGACTGAGATTCTTTTCTTTTTCTCATTTTAAGTATTTTCATTTTATACTCTGTATCATGAAATTCGCACATCTGGCTGACTGCCACCTCGGCTCATGGTCCAACCATCCGGATATGCGTGACTATCCCGTCCTTGCGTTTGAAAATGCCATAAACATGTGCATCGCTGAGAAAGTGGATTTCATAATCATAGCCGGCGACCTCTTTGACACGTCGCTGCCGCCTATAGACGTCATGCGCCATACAGCAACTAAGTTGCGCGAATGCAGGGAAAATAACATAGCAATATATGTCATACCCGGTTCGCACGATTATTCACCCAGCGGAAAAACAATAATTTCCGTCTTCGAAGAGGCAGGCCTGCTTGTCAATGTTTTCAAGTACGACGAAGTCGGTGACAAGATAAAACTAAAATTCACAACCGACAAGAAAACCAGTGTCAAGCTAACGGGCATAATGGGCAGGAAAGGGTCGTTGGAAATAAGCTTCTACAAGCGTCTTGATAAATCTATTGAAGACGAAAAAGGCTTCAAGATTTTCGTCTTTCATGCAGGCCTTGAAGACTACAAGCCCGGATTCATGAAAGAAATGATTGCCGTGCCTTCGGCAGACCTGCCTAAAGGATTCAATTATTATGCATCCGGCCATGTGCATACCCAGATGTTTGATGAAAAGCTGAAGGTCGTCTTCCCTGGTGAGCTTTTTCCCACAAGTTTTGACGAACTAGAAGACTATAATGGTGGATTTGTCATTGTTGATACTGCCAATGGTTTAGACGTCAAATGGAAAAATGCCCGGCTGTTTGACGTTGTTTTGATTAAAATCAATGCAGATAACATGACCCCGCGGCAGATAGAAAATGAGCTGATGAAGAAAATAGACACCTCAAAGATTGACAAGAAGATATTGCTCATAAAAGTTCAGGGAACCATGGACGGTAAAACATCTGACATAGACTTCAATCCTTCTATTGTAAGTGCCAAAGAAAAGGGTGCTATAATTGTAAAAAGATCTACCAGCGGTTTGCACAGCAAGGAATTTGAAGCAGAAGAAGTGCAATCCTTATCGGTCGATGAGATAGAAAGAAAGCTTATTTCTCAGCACAGGGATTCACTAAAACTGCAGGGCATTGACATCGTTGAAGACTTTGTTTCCAACATGATGAATGCCCTGAAAGAGGAAAAACAGGAAGACGAAACAAACGCTACATTTGAGGAAAGGCTGAAAGAGAACGTGAAGCGTGTGGTGGGATTATGATAATCAAATCAGTGGAATTGAAAAACATACGCAGCTACACAGAGGATAAGATAACGTTTCCTACTGGCTCTATCCTGCTGGCTGGTGACATAGGCTGCGGCAAATCTACCATATTGCACGCCATAGAATTCGCTCTGTTCGGCCTGAGAAAAGGCGAAATGTCAGGCAGCGACCTGCTTCGCCATGGCTCTGATTCCGGCTATGTAAAACTGAATTTTGACATAGATGAAAACAATATAGAGATAGAGAGGACGCTGAAAAGAGGCAAGGCAATAACTCAGGACTTCGGTTCCATAAACATAAATGGCAGCAAGTATGAACTGACGCCGAATGAGTTGAAGTCAAAGGTATTGGAACTGCTAGGCTATTCACAAAGCCTGCTGAAAAAGAACAAGCCGCTTTTCCGTTTTACTGTGTACACGCCCCAGGAGCAGATAAAATCTATAATGTTCTCAAAGGAAGAAAGACTGGAAACACTGAGAACCATATTTGATATTGACAAATACGGCACCATAAGAAACAACGCCCACATTTTTATGACAGAGATGCGGGCAATGAAACGGGAAAACGAGGCTCTGAGCAGGGATGTTGATTTCGATAAGAGAAGGCTCGAAGAATTAAAACAGGAAAATGCTCTTGTTCAAAAAGGACTAATTGAGCAGAAAAACACGTTATCGTCGTTATCTTTTTCCCTTAATGAAAGGAAATCCCATCTCGAAGGCATGAAGAAAGACTTTGACGAAGTTAACGTGGCAATGCATGAGATTGTCAGAAAGGATACAGAAGTTAAATCAAAGAAAACCCGTCTTGTGCAGATAGACGACGAAATTTATGATAAAAATGAAAAAATAGCTGAATACGAAGGGATGCTTTCCCAAAACACAATTGCGACTTTGTCACAATTGAAGTCCCTGCTCCACGATCTGGAAAACAAAAGGGATGAATTTGTCTCAAGAAAAGCTGTTATTTTTGACAAGATGAGAAAACTGGAAAAAACATTCACAGCAGGCGTGTGTGAATTCTGCGGCCAAACCGTTCATAATCCCAGCGAGTTCAAGAATCATATAGAAAGCGAACGGAAAATCTTCGAAGACGTGGAGAATGAAATAAGCAAAATAGACGCAGAAATGAAGACAACAAAAGAATCCATATCAACTTCCGAGAAGATTGAGCACACAAGAAAACTGGTTGAGGACATCAAAAAATCCAAAGACAAATTGATTAATGAGAAAAGCATGGTCGAGTCGTCTACCTATCAGTTAACAAATGAGATAACAATGCTCCAGAGCAAAGTTTCTGGCTTTGATAATCTGAAGGATAGAATAAGCCTTGCAGAGCAGGAATTCTATGCAATTCAGAAAGAATTTTCTTCCGTAAACAGCCTGGTGGCAAGATATGAGCAGCAATTAAATGACATAGCAAACCGCACAGCAGAACTGGATAAAGTAATTGTACAAAAGGAAAAAGCAAGGGAAAAGATAGAAAAGATAAACATGCTGCTTAATTGGATGGATAATTTCATCTTACTTATGGAAAATATAGAGAAGCATGTGATGTATGCTTTGCAGCAGGAATTCAACCAGTATTTCCAGAAATGGTTCTCTATTCTGATGAGCGATCAACTGTCGGTCAAAGTAGATGAGGATTTCTCTCCGCTTATCGAACAGAATGGCTACATAACAGAGTATGAAAACCTGTCAGGCGGCGAAAAAACATCTGTAGCATTAGCTTATCGTCTTGCGCTAAATCGTGTAATAAACGAGATGATCGACACGATAAAGACAAAGAATCTTTTGATATTGGATGAGCCGACCGACGGCTTCTCTTCCGACCAGCTGGACAGAATAAGAGACGTCATTAATGAACTGGGCATGAAGCAGATTATTATTGTATCCCATGAGCAGAAAATAGACAGTTATGTGGACAATATAATAAGAATCTACAAGGAGAATCACGTGTCAAAAATTGCTATTTAGCGCTGTACGGCCTGTAGTCAACTGTGATTTTGTCTAATACGTCTTTTCCAATGAATTCCTTTATATCGTCCGTAAGGCCTGCGATGATTTCCGGTCCTGTCTGGTTGTGGTATTTTTTCAGATCAAGCAGGAATTTTTTGCCGTTCTTCTCAACTATCTTCCCGTCTTTATCCCTTACTGCAACTTCTATCTTTCCTTTTTCGCTTATGTCGTAGGCTGCCCAGTCTTCCCCTGTTGCGTCCTTTAACGCCTCAAAAACCTTGCCCACATATTCAATAGCCACGTCATCCAGCTGGACATCTGCGACACGACCAGAATATCTTGCTGTGTGATGATAAGTTTTTGCAGTTTCTCTTGCAGGTTCAGTCTTTGTCTCTGTTCTTGCTTCTTCTCTCTGTACTTGCGGCTCTTCCCTGGCCGACACTGGTTCTTCTGTTACGTACGTCTCACTTTCCTGCCGGCTTATTTCATTCTGTAGCTGTGCACGTCTCCTGTGCATTCCAACGCGGTCATTAGGATCAATAGGACCATTATCCTGTCCTGTGTTCTGCCCCATATCTTGACCCTCGTTTCTCAGATGATTATCAAGTTCTTCCTTGAGTTGCTCGTATCTTCCCAGAAGGTCGTTGTATTTTTCCGCCAGACCACTATCACTGCCGTATTCTCTGAGATAGGAACCACGATAGCCCCACGCTACAGGGAAATAGCAGGAGTTAAGTCTGCTGTACCAGAGAAGACCTCCGCCACGATAAAAGAATGGGTCGCCAATTGAGACAAATGATCTGATTGCCTGAGAATTATTATTGTAGTGAGCATTACCGCTCAAAAAATGAGCGTTTCCTCCATAAGCTCTTGGTTGAACTATCCGTACATTTGCATGCGGCATTCTCTGTCCTGAGTGTCTTGCCTGGGCATCTGCGCTCTGCGCTGCTATGCCAACTGTAAGAAGCACAGCCCCGGCCAGTTTTACATACGTACCTGCTCTCATGGTCACACCATAAAATGTATTTATACATTCTAGACGAATTATGTGCTTGGTTAAAATGTATGAATTGCTGTTTCTAGATATGACTGCTAAACTTAAATACCTATCTAGTGTTATCATTTAAGAGTGACAAAAATGGACAAAATAATCAAGCCCCACGTCAACGGGTTTTACGGTCTGTTCGGGATAAAGAAGCCCGACGAGGAGCAGTCCGCATATCTGTCCAAAATGATGGTGAATTGCATTGGCAGATCCATCAGGAAAGGAGGTTTGTCACTTCTCGACCCTAAAAAGAGGGCATATCCTTCTGGACCAGAAGTGTTTTACGAGGACTCGCTTGACCAGGCAGAAAAGTACCTGCAAAGTCAAAGCTCAGTGGCATGTTCGGCTACTGAATTTGCAAAAAGCATTCCGTACATAATTCCTAAGCATATCTTGCCTCATAAGAAGGGTGTCATTATGGATACGGTTCTTGACGCCCGTCGTGATCGGAAGAAAGAGGAAGCCGAGCTGAAAATATTAGAGGAAGATATTAAGGACGCAAGAAGGACAATAGAAAGTATCCGAGACGCCTACATGAACTGCGTCATGACAGCGCTCCGCGACGCCTACACGCATGACAAAGCGCGCGCGGTTTTTGATTTCAGGTTTCAGCGCCCACTGACGAGCGGCGACAGAGAAATACTGCGGCAGTTCCTGGAAGAAATAGGTTCTTCAGAAGAAAAGATCGCAGCAAGATACAGGTTGTAATAATTACTTCTTTACCTTCTTCTTGCAGGAAAAGCAGATTGTCTTCTCCTTCGATTTGTCGACAAGTCTAGTGCGCTTGCAGAAAAAGCATTTTGATATCGCTAATTTCATCATAGTATCCACACCCAAAGCCAAAATAATGAATAATTACTGTAATTATTATGTTTAGCTCCGATATATAGCTTTCATCTTCTCGTTTTCTGCCGGTCATACGGTGCAGGCGTATAGTATTTCATTTCTTTCATCATTTTTTCGGCTTTTTTCAGCTGTATATAAATATATTTTCTGAGTCGTCTCAGTTCGTATTCAGGCAGCATCTGCTCTTCTATGCTCACCAGTGTTGGTTCTATCCTATCGAGAAAGTGGAGTATTGTAAATCTTTTTTCTTTTGGTTCCAGCTTGTCG
>JAPLUZ010000044.1 GCA_026397375.1 Candidatus Aenigmatarchaeota archaeon
TTATAATTATTGGATTTTGGCTTGGGTCACTTTTATTCGTATTCGGCGGGATTTTAGGTTTGGCCGTATACGCCATTTTATTTTTAGTAGCGCTGTTTTTCTCTTACATGAATCTAAGGGCCAGGGAATACAGATTTTTCAATGACAGAGTAGAGTTTTATGAGGGGTTTCTGACAATAAACAGGAACGTTGTTCGTTATGATAGAATCACCGATACGATCCTTCGTAAATCAGTATGGGAAAGAATCTGGGGAGTAGGCGGCATCCAGGTCATGACCGCAGGCATTTCCTATGGAGTTAGGATAAGTTATATAAGAAATCCGGAACAAGTCTATGAAACTATACAGACCCTTATAAAAAGGTATTCAGGCAAGAGACCGCAGGACGAGCAGTCAAGTCCTGCTGGAAGAAGATGATTTTTCTAATTTTCGTTCCTGTGACTATTTTTCATCTTCTGCGTTATCATATCACAACTTGCATGAAGTCTTTTGCCAGCTTTACATTGGGATAGTCTTTTATCTTTTCCTTGAGCTCGTCAACGTCCTGGTAGCGACGGCTGATATGCGTTAGAATAAGTTGTTTGACAGCTGCTTTGCCGGCTATTTCCAGCACTTCGTCTAATGTTGTATGTTTGTAGTCCTTTTCCAGGGAGTCTGTAAAGAAGGTGGAGTCGTGAATAAGCAGGTCAGCGCCTGCGGCTATTTTTATCATATTGTTGGTGGCCATGGTGTCGCCCGAGTAGACAATCTTCTTGCCCCTCTCTATTTTTGACACGTCGCCAAGCATAATTTTCTTGTTCTTGAACAGGACGTGGCCTGTTTCCTTCATCTTCTTGTATATCGGGCCTTTTTCAGGCAGGCCGAGCAACTTTGTTTTTTCCTTGTCTATCTTCACACGGTCTTTTTCTATGAATGCATAAGCAACAGCTGGTATGGAATGCTTCACTGGAATGGATGCTATGCAGAACTCGTCTGTCTCAAGTAAATTTGCTATATCTTCGCCTTCATAGGGCACGTCAACGGGAATGACGTCAAATTTCTTTGATGCGTAACCTAAGTCAAGCAGGGTGTTGACAAACTCCGTTGCCTCAGGCCCGAATATGGTTAATGCCTTTTGTCTCTGCTCCAGGTTCATTGTTTCCATAAGGCCGAGCAGGCCTGCAAAATGGTCCGCGTGCCAGTGAGATATGAAAATTTCGTTTATGCGCATGAAATTCAGGCCGGCTGAGAAGATCTGGCGCTGGGTGCCTTCACCGCAGTCGAACAAATAGCAGAATTCGTTCTCGCTTCTGTAATTTAGATGGATCGAAGCGTGGTTCCTATATTTAGTCGGTATGCCCGCTGTTGTTCCTAAAAAGGTCACTTCAATCTGCGTCATGACATCACAAAGAAGAACCCCGGCTTGATTTGCACAAGATGCGGAGCTGTTTCTCCTGATTACTTTTTGTGTCTCTTCTTTTTAAACCTTGAAAATCAAATCAAAAACATGGAAAAGGAATTGAAGGCACTGAAGAAATTCCTCGATGATAGCAAAGTGCACTACGAGATTGGTGAACACGGCCACATCCGCACAGCTGAGCAGGCTTCTGTAGTAAGAGGCGTGCCGCTAAGCCAGGGTGTGAAGTCCCTAATATTCAAAATTCACAAGCAGGATTATGACGATATGGTTCTTATTCTTGTGCGCGGCGACAAAAGGGCTGACAACGAAAAGCTGGTCATATTATTAGGCGCAAAGAATGTACAGTTGGCAAGCCACGAAGAGGTTTTTCAAAAGACAAATTGCGAAGTCGGATCAGTACATCCTTTTGGCAATCTGCACGGTCTGCAGGTTTACATGGACAAGACTATACTTGAGAATGAAAAAGTCTCCTTTTCCGCGGGCACGCACAACCATTCAATAAGCATGAAGACAGCAGACTTCGTAAAATTGATAAAGCCGAAGATAGAAGATATTGCAAAAGCGTAAATCAATCGTAATTCTATAAATACAGCCAGAAATAACTTATTCTTAGGCAATATGAAAAATGAATTAAAGAAAACAATAGATAAGAAATCCCTTTTCCTGCTTACGGCTAACGCCATTCTTGGCACGGGAATTTTCTTTTTGCCGGCGCTGGGCGCAGCGTATGCGGGGTCTGCTTCCATTTTATCGTGGCTGATAATGTCGTTTGTCGCGATATTCATAGCAGTATATTTCGGCGAGCTCATCGCCATGTTTCCCAAATCAGGCGGGGTTTATGAATATGCAAAGCAGGCTTTTGGAGATTTCCCCGCTTTCCTCTGCGGCTGGGTCGCGTGGATCGTTGCCAACATAACCATATCGATGCTCATTGTGGGTTCGCTTGTATATTTGTTTCCCAATGAAACACTACTCTTTAAAATAGTCTTGGCTATAATTTTTGTTCTTGGCTTCAACTTTGTGAGCTATAGGGGAATAGAAGTATCAATAAAAATGCTTGTGATCTTTGGCGTAATGACAATAATTGGCCTGCTTGCTGTAATCCTTCCTGGCATTCATACAATCAACCTGTCAAATTTCAATTTCAATGTGCAGCCCTTCGTAATAATTCTCGGCATCTATTTCATATGCGAGACTTTCTTCGGGTGGGAGACGGCTTCCTATCTGGCCGAGGAAGTCAAGGACGCAAAAAAGAGCATGCCCAGGACACTGATATTGACAACAATATTCATATCAGTAATGAGCCTGCTTCTTGTATTCGTTGCTTTGGGTAATGTGAATGCAAACGTATTTGCAATGCAGACAGCCCCGCTGTCATTCCTGGCTGCGCACTTCTTTGGCTCGGACCTTGCAAGAATCTTTACAATAATCATTTTCATACCGCTGATAGGAACAGCTGCTTCATGGATTGTTTCGTCACCGCGTCTTCTCTATGCCATGTCCCGTGACAAGGCTCTGCCTGAATATTTCCAGAACATTCATAACAAATACAGGACACCAAGGAATGCAATTTTATTCCAGACGCTGGTAACAATATTCCTGACAATCGTGGCACTGGGCGACTTCTATCTTTTGTTGTCTTTAGTTACGCCTTTGGTTATATTGATGTACATCTTTGTGATGATTTCTGTTGTGAAACTAAGGATAAGCAAGCCAAATGCGAGCAGACCTTTCAAAGCGCCGCTGGGCAGGATAGGTCCGATTATCATTTCCGTTTTCCTTTTGTCCCTGCTGGCTATCTGGCTCACCCAGGTAACTAATGCACTGTCGGTCTTCATAGTGGGCATTATTTTAATAGTCCTTGGCATACCGCTCTACATAATAATAAAATTGCATACGAGCGAAGAATTTACTGAGAAATTCTTTGACAGG
The DNA here is from genome assembly GCA_026397375.1 of Candidatus Aenigmatarchaeota archaeon. GTDB lineage: Archaea > Aenigmatarchaeota > Aenigmatarchaeia > GW2011-AR5 > GW2011-AR5 > JACPVU01. The sequence goes on from JAPLUZ010000044.1 coordinate 3,331, forward strand.
CTTTCGTTTATGTGGGACAAGACATTTCCCATATTTTATTCAAGAGACGACGTGAAAAAAGTAGTTGACAAGCTGGCTATAAAGAAAAACTCTGTTGTCCTGGATTTCGGCTGCGGGTCGGGCATAACAACAAGGGAGCTGGCAAAGCGGGCGCCTAG
>JAPLUZ010000059.1 GCA_026397375.1 Candidatus Aenigmatarchaeota archaeon
AGGCGCTGCACGAAGTAGACGTCTCAATAGGTTCGGGAGAATTTGTCTCCATAATGGGCGCTTCTGGATCAGGCAAATCCACGCTGTTGCACCTTATGGGAATTCTTGACAAGCCGACAAAAGGCACGGTCTACCTGGACGGCACAGACATATCAAAATTAAGCGGTGAAAAGCTGGCCCGTTTGCGGGGCGAGCAAATAGGATTTGTTTTTCAGTTTTTCAACTTATATCCGTCTCTTACGGCAAAGGAGAACGTCGAATTACCAATGATAATTCACGAGGTTGAGAGGAAAAAGCGGGAAGAAAGATCGACAGAGCTGCTAAAAAAAGTCGGTTTGATAGACAGGGCAGAACATTATTCGTCGCAGCTTTCCGGCGGTGAAAGACAGAGGGTCGCGATAGCGAGGGCTCTGGCAAATGATCCAAGCATGATACTTGCGGACGAGCCGACAGGTAATTTGGATTCCAAGTCAGGCGAAGAAATAATGGAAATATTCGCAAAGCTTAACAGGGAAGGCAAGACAATTGTAATGGTGACACATGAAAAAAACATTGCAAGTTATTCCAAAAGATTGATTCATGTTAAAGACGGAAAAATAATAAAAGATGGTGATGTAGAATGAAAAAATATGTTATCCCTATAATTATTCTTTTTGTTTTGTCGGCGGTTGTGGTAGCTGACGAGACATCGCCAAACGTCAGAGTATCCTTGCTCAAGTATTCCCCGTTTCCTGCGGGACCGGGCAATTACATGACTCTGACGCTGAAGGTCGAGAACAATGGCAACGCAGACGCAAATGGCGTCAGGCTGAAGTTGCCTTCTGTCTATCCATTTTTGCTTAGCAGCAATTCCACAGTAAGCATAGAAAATTCCGCAACTTCGCTTCCGATCGACAGCGACGGCATTGTCACGATTGGCACTATTCCTGCTTTCCAATATACGCTTGTTGACTACACTGTTTTTGTTGCCAACGACGTGCCTGAAGGCGTGAAACAACTACAGGTCTGGAGCCAGCCAAAACCGCAGGATTCGTGGAGCATAGGAGCTTTCAGCATACTTGTGCAGGGAATAGACAAGCTGTCAATAAATGCCGTGCCTTCGATTCTTACCCCCGGGAAGCCGACTGCTGTCAATTTTACCCTCAGCAATTCCGGCACAGCTTTCATAAGAAATGTTGTGTTCACCTGGTCTGAAAGTAACAATAAAATTCTTCCGCTGGGTTCAGGAAACATAGAATACGTTCAGGATATAAGCCCAGGAGAAAGCGCTATTATTCCTTTCACACTTGTCGCTGACCCAAGTGCCACGTCGGGTGTGTACACGCTGACCGTGGATATCACCTACACCATAGGGACGAACATAACCAAGTCATTGAACACAAATATGGGCATGTTCGTGGGCGGTGCAGGAGATTTTGACGTGAGCGTGCAGGATTCAACGTCGGGAACCACGTCACTGTCCATAGCCAATGTGGGAGCAAATCCTGCCACGTCAGTATCGGTGAGCATACCAGACCAGGACGGCTACGTTGTAACCGGTTCCTCCAGCTCGTTTTTAGGGAATCTAAATCCAGGTGATTTCACCCTGACGTCGTTCCAAATTACATCACGAACCGCAAGGAACTTCACCGCTGGCAGCAATCCCATTGCAGGCAACAACCCAGCAGTCGGTGCTAATCCAACAGCCGGCACAAGAGCAAATACAAATATGCTGAAGGTGGACATAACCTATACAGACACGAACAGCAACCGCCAGGTCGTTGAGAAATATGTGTCACTGCAGGCGCAAGCAAGCACGCTGGCAGCTCGCCAGTTCACACAGCGATCTGGAAATTCATACGATCTTGTGATAATAGGAATTGCGGGCGTTGTAATCATAGTCCTGCTGATAAAATTCAGGACAAAGGTGAAGTCGCTGCTCAAGAGAAAGAAAAAATCTCAAACATAATGAATATTTAATGGATTTGGGTTTCGACACCGGCATTTCTAGCAATGGTGAGAACAGTGAAAAATTATGATATTCTCAAATTTGGATTTAACAGCCTTACGCAGAGAAAGCTGAGAAGCTGGCTGACGATACTGGGCATAATAATAGGCGTCGCTTCTATGGTTGCGCTAATTTCCATAGGAGAAGGCGCGCAGGCCCAGGTACAAAGCCGGCTGGGCGGGTTAGGCGCAGACACTTTCACCATAACACCGGGCAGAGAAAGGGCTGGCGGCGGATTTGGTGGAGGCTTTGGAGGATTCGGTGGCGGAGGCGCTTCTACAATAGGCAACCTGACGGAAAATGACGTGCGGGTCGTAAAAACAACACAGGGCATTCTCTATGTGGACGGAATTGTATCCGGACGCGGATCAATGACTTATCTCACTGAATCGGCTACGGTTAGCATCCAGGGTGTGGATACTGATGTCTGGCGGTTTATGCAGACCACGGGGCTCGCTTCAGGGCGCTACCTGAGTCCGGGCGATACGAATGTGGTCGTAATTGGCAACAATATTGCTAATCAGATGTTCAAACAAAGTCTCACAATAAACAAGCAGATCACCATAGAGGGAAAAACTTTCAAGGTTGTTGGAATCCTGCAGGCGTCGGGTGGCTTCGGTCAGCAGGACTCCGTCATATACATGTCAGCGGACATGGCCAGGGATGTGCTGGATCTGAATAACAGGAATGTAAATTCTATATCTGTTAAGGTGGTTGATGCCAATCAGGTGGGTGTAATAGCTAACCAGACAGCAAGCAAGCTGGCCATAACCCGCCATGTGCAGGGAAACAAGCAGGACTTTACCGTTTCAACGTCGCAAAGTATACAAAGTCAGCTGAGCAGCGTGACAGCGACTTTAACGATGTTCCTGGCGGCAATAGCCGGCATTTCCCTTCTCGTCGGGGCTATAGGCATTTCCAATACGATGTTCACATCCGTTATGGAAAGGACAAAGCAGATCGGCATTTTAAAATCGCTGGGCGCGACGAACAATGAAATAATGAAAATATTTATTACCGAGGCAGGTCTGATAGGGTTTTTTGGTGGCGTCATAGGCGTTTTGTTTGGCGTAGCGGCCGCCGGAATAATTTCCGAATTAGGCGTTAGAATAGGCTTTCAGGGGGCGTTCACCGCGGTTATCGATCCGTACCTTGTAATATTTGCTGTCCTGTTCTCAATAATAATAGGCGCGGTGTCCGGGCTGCTTCCTGCAAAAAGGGCTGCAAATCTAGAACCAGTTGAGGCACTGAGATACGAATAAAAAGGTATTTCTATTGTGCGAAAGCATAGTATACTATGCCAAAACTGAAAAGAAGCATTACATTACTAGAGGCAACTATGTTCTGTTTATGCGTGATAATAGGCGCAGGAATCTACGTGCTTATAGGAATAGCCGCCGGTCATGCGGGTAACGGAACGTGGCTTGCATTTTTGCTGGCGGCACTGATAGCCGGTTGCACGGGATTGAGCTATGCAGAATTGTCGTCAAAATTACCCTATGACTCGGCTGAGTATACCTATGCAAGGGAGGCTTTCAACAGCAGGAAGTTTGCCTTTGGCATAGCCTGGCTAAAACTGGCAACGGCGATAATAGCAGCAGCTGCCGTGTCCCTGGGTTTCGGGGGATATTTTCACAATCTTTTTGGCATAAACGCACTCACAGGTGCTATCCTGATCGTACTGATATCCATTGCACTGAACATATACAGCGTAGAGAAAACGCTGAAGCTTAGCGCTGTGTTTGTGGTAATAACAATTCTCGGTCTGCTTGTGATAATTTTCAGCGGGTTCGGTTACCTGGGTTCTGTAAACTATCTGGACTTCACCTTTGGCTGGAGCGGAATTTTCACGGCAGCCGCGCTAATATTCTTCGCGTTTCTTGGATTCGAGGATGTTGCAAACCTAAGCGAAGAAACAAAGAACCCGAGTAACATACTACCCAAAGCAACAATGATAGCAATTGTGGTGGCTGCTATTTTGTACACATTGGTGTCATTGGTGGCGATAAGCGTTGTGCCCTGGCCGGAGCTAGCCGCATCGACTTCGCCCATGGCCACCGTCGCTAATGTCACCCTAGGTGCTTCTGGCGAACTTTTACTGAATATAATAGCCCTGATAGCAACGGGAAGCACGGTGCTTGCATTGTTCTTTGCCTATTCCCGGATGATATTCGGGATGGCAGAGAAGAAATCTCTACCTTCCATATTTACAAAGATCTCGAAACAGAGCCGGGTGCCCTACATAGCCCTTTTCTCCGTAGGTTTGGCAACAATATTTTTCATACTCATTCAGGATCTGAAATTTGTTGCCTCGCTGACCGACTTCGGCGCCCTGTTTGTGTTCATGTTTGTGAACCTGGCACTGATAATGATAAGATACAGGAGGCCTCATCTGAAGGGGCATTTCCGAGTGCCGCTGAATGTTGGTCTGGTGCCATTAACAGCTGTGATAGGATTTTTGTTTTCCCTGTACATGCTGACAACACTTGACAGGGCTGCGGCCGGGGCCAGCGTACTTCTCTTAATGGTAGGCATGTTTATTTTCAGCTCTTATTTAGATAAATAAAAAAAAGGTGTGCGGGAAATGGCAGACTAAAGAAATACCCTTTCCTTTAATTCAGTTTCCCAGCACTCACCACAATGGTTGTAGTATTTATGCTGCAGTAAAATTTTGTTACAGCTAATACATCTTGTCATGACCAACACCTTCACATATACGGACATTAAACTACGGAATTGCATTTTCCTTTGGATAGTTGTATTTTGATTCTAATAGTGGTTTTGGTGCATTTCTTGTAAAGTAGTACAAAAATTGAAGAAAGGAATTTTACTCATTTATGTGAAACTGGCATTCGTCACACAGGACGTCAAGGCCAAGCGGACACTTGTTTTTATCAGAGCCAAAAGGAACTACGACTTCAAAATTTTCCCTGCCGTTGCGACATTTCATAAAAACCTAAAAGCTTTTTATCTTGACGCGTACAAATACCATCTAGTATCAAAAGTTATAGTGATTTTATGGTCTGTCCTGTTGTAAAATTAAGCAAAATCATGGGAAGAAAGTGGTCCATTCCGGTGTTTGAAGAAATTGCCTTTGAAAAATTTAACGGCTTCAACAGCTTTATATCAAGGTTTCCGAACATAACGCCTAGAATACTGTCCCGCCAGCTAAAGGAGATGGAAGATGAGGATCTGATAAAGAAAACTTTCGTCAAAAAGCAGAACCAGAACATTACAAAATACATGTTAACGGCAAAGGGCAAAGAAATGCAAAAGATAATTCTGGAAATCAAAAAATGGAACATGAGATGGAACAAGACTTCTGATACGTGTTTGCATACCGCGTGCTCCGAATGTCAGTCTTCACAAAAGATATAAGGGGCTTTATACAACATATTTGTATGGCAAAAGTTGACTGTAAAAAAGCCGGCATTACCCTGGGCATTTTTGTGGCGATCCTGCACATCGCATGGTCTTTTGTGGTTGCCATAGGTCTTGGGCAATGGGCTGCTGATTTCGTTCTCAGTCTGCACTTCATCAGTATGACAGTAAAAGTAACGGCATTTAATCCAGCAACGGCTATTGGGCTTGTTGTATTAGCTTTGATAGGCGGATTCATAATGGGCTGGATACTGGCATATGTATGGAACTGGGCTGACAAGCGAAAGTAGAACTTTTAGAAAAATTACACCAAAAGAATAGACGCAGCTAGGCACCCTGGGCCTGCTTCTTCTGCAATAGAAAGAGGAGGGAAATTTCGTCTATCATTCTTCCTTCATAGGTTATAAGATCTGTGGCGGTAACAATGCCAACGCATTTTCCATCTTTTACAACGGGCAATCTTTTTACGCGGTATTTCAGCATTATTTTAGCGGCTTCTTCCAGAACAGTATTATGACTTACTTTATGGACTTTTTTTGTCATTATCTTGCTTACCAGTATATCAGGTGACTTGTTTTTTGCAAAGGCGTCGAGGATGTCTCGTTCTGTGATTATACCCTTTATTATGAAAGCGGAAGTTACAATCAGCCCGCCGATTTCGTATCTTAACATTTTTTTCGCGGCTTCCCTTATAGTTGCGTTCGGCTCTATGGTCTTCAGACCGCGGCTCATCACGTCTTCTACTCTCATATGGATAATCTGGAGACGGGCGGTATAAATAGGCTGCGGATCGATTTTAAATATTCTTTGCCAAAAGTGTAACTATGTCAGAGAAAGAAAAACAATATCTGCCGCAGTCGACTGCCGGCTTGATAAGGTACTTTGACGTAGAGGAAGGAATAAAGATAAAGCCGCACCATGTGGTTGCCTTCGGTGTAGCATTTGCGGTGCTAGTTCTGATTCTAAAATTTCTGGGTTAAAATGCCGGAAAAATCAGGTTAAAAGTTTTTGTGACATAGTAAAAGCGATCGATATGAAAGTCTTGGTAACAGGCGGGGCAGGGTTTATAGGCACTCTCCTAGTAAATAAACTGGTAGAGATGGGCCACGAAGTTGTTGTTCTCGATAATCTTGCAAAGGGTAAAAGGGAAAACGTGAATGAAAAAGCTGTATTTATCGGCGGCGACGTGCGGGACGGCATGGACGTAAGAAAGGCAATGGACGGCTGCGCCGTCGTATTTCACCTTGCGGCAATTTCAGATGTGGCTGGCGACGAAGACGCCATATACAAGACAAACTTTTTAGGATCAAAGAATGTTTTTGAGGTGGCCAAGGCAAAAAATGCAAAGATAATATTCGCATCATCGGCAGCTGTTTATGGTAACATAGACGTGCCACACAGGGAAACAGCGGAGTGCAAGCCCTTATCGCAATACGGCAAAAGCAAGCTGCGCTCTGAAAAATATTTGGAGACCCTGGGCATGAATTATTCCATATTAAGACTTTTCAACGTCTATGGTCCGAAGGGCGGCGGCGTAATAAACAAATTCGCAAAGCAGATAATCGACTACAAGGATGTTGTAATAAACGGCAACGGCATGCAGACAAGGGATTACGTCTTCGTGGAAGACGTCGTGGATGCATTTATTTTTGCTATGAATAACAACGTGGATTTGTGCAACGTCGGCACAGGACGAGAGACAAGTTTGAGCACTGTAGTGGACTTTATACATAATACAACGAGGTGCAAGCCAACCGTGAAGTTTACTGTTCAACGAAGCGGAGAAATATTCAGGAGCAAGGCCGACACAAAGAAAATGACGGAACTGGGCTGGGAGCCAAAAATACAATTAGAAGACGGAATAAAGATGATCCTGGACAGCTACGGCTGGAAACCGATCTAGCAATCTTTAAGTTCCAAGAAAAAAACTAATTCTATGATAAAATTTCGTTTGCTGAAGGAAAAAGAGATACCAAAACTCAGTTTCTTGATGAAGAAAATAATCCCGAATATAAAATACTATCCAAGAAAAAACCTGAAGGTATTTCTGAAAGAGTACTCAAAGAAGAACCTCACCGCGCTCTTTGAACACAAGGACATAATGTACAAAGACACACTTTTCCTTGTAGCTGAGGAGGACAAAAGATTTGTCGGCTTTCTTTTCGGCTGGAATGATTATGGCGTATTCTGGATAGACTGGCTAGGCGTTGAGGAACACCACAGAAGGGAACACATAGCGAGCACTTTGATAGAAATGGCAGAAAAGAAAGCAAGAAAAATGAAATGTCATAAAATGTTTTTAGATACGTCAAGCATAAACTTCCCTGCCATCAATTTGTATGAAAAGCATGGATATGTCATAGAAGCCCAGCTAAAGAATCACTGGCTGAAGTGGAACTATGACATGATAGGGAAGGCGATCAAATGAGGAAAGAAGTAAGCGTTCTTTTGATGGCGAGCATAGTCGCGAATTTTGGCTTCGGTCTTTTCAGCCCCCTCTATGCAATATTTGTCGAGCACATAGGTGGAGACATTTTAAGTGCAAGCGGGGCGTGGGCTATTTACACATTTTTCACAGGGGCTATAATAATAATTTTAGGGAGGTTGGAGGACCACAAGCTCAACAAGAGACTTATGGTCTTTTCAGGATATTTTATTTTGGCAATCGGAAGCCTGGGATATTTCTTTGTGGAAACACCTATTCATCTTTTTGTTGTGCAGATGATTGCAGGCATAGGCATTGCTGTGATCGAGCCTGCATGGGACGGACTCTTTTCAATATACTTAGACAGGGGAAGAGAAAGTTTTGAATGGTCGCTCTGGAGCGGCGGAACAAGAATAGCGCTTGCAGTTGCTGCGCTGGCTGGAGGAATAATTGTAACGCTCTACGGCTTTAGGACAATGTTTATTCTGATGTTCATCGTAAATATATTGGCAGCTTTTGTCTCTTTGCAAATAATAAAAAAATAACTATCTCTTCAGGATGTAGAGAAAATTCTTCACGCCGTCTATCACACCGACGCCTGCCCTGTAGACAGGTGACGATACAGACACGTTGGCGCAGCGCAGCTTATTTCTTCCGACTTCACGGATTATCTCGGCGGCTATTTCGTATCTTTCTGATTTCAGCTTCAGCTTTTTCAGGGAAGATGCTTTGAACGCGCGGAAGCCGCTCTCTGTGTCGCTCAGGGTTGTGCCTGTTACAAAATTTGTCAAAAGGTTCAGGAAAAAATTGCCTATTTTTTTAACAAAAGGGTATTTTGACAGGTCCCTTTTGCCCAGGACAAAATCATAATTATTGTCTATCTTTTCTATGAACTTTGGTATATCTTCAGGGTTGTGCTGGCCGTCTGCGTCAAGTGTTATCACAATGTCAAAGCCCTTTTTTATTGCGGCGTCAAAACCTGTTCTCAGAGAACCGCCAAGACCGCGGTTGACTTTGTGGTTTATGACAAAGGCGCCGGCGGTGCGTGCGAATACTGCTGTTTTGTCCCTGGATGCGTCGTTTACAACAATAACGCTGCCAAACTTCTTTGCTTTTTTCACGACAGCAGATATGGTCTTTTCCTCGTTGTAGGCAGGAATAACTATGGCAGTTTTCATAAAAATCCCGATTATATGTTAAGATGTACTCTTCCTTTTTTCACACGCTCAGAAAGAACATCCAGAGAACGCAAATATTCTATTAAAGCAAGCCGGGATATTTCTGACTCCTTCATACCGAGGTTTTTTGAAACTTTTTTCAGTATGTCGTGCGTTTCATCGGACAGTTTGTATCTAACGTAACCCATTGTCTCACCTATACACTATAGTAAATTCAATATCTATTTAAGAAAGACAGAAAAGCTTTAATAAATGTGCCGAAAATAAGGTGATACTATGACGCAATTTAAAATAGAACATGACAGACCCGGCTGCATTGGCTGCGGCGCGTGCGCAGCTTTAGCACCGCAGTTCTGGACGATGGATCCTGCAGACGGCAAGTCCGACCTTCTCCAGGCAAAGAAAACAGAAGAAGGCGGGGAAGTTGTAAAAGAAGAGAGGGACATAGACCAGAAGGATCTTGATATGAACATGTCAGCAGCCCAGTCGTGTCCTGTGAACGTGATACACCTGAAGGACATAGGAAAGAACGAAAAGTTAATATAAGCATTTACTGTTTTTATTCAAATATTTCTAAAATAAAAATGGTTTTATCATATCTTAGTAGTACATTATAATGTACTTCTGGATACAAACATGCTGAAGAGTTAAGAAAAGCATTTAAACTACATTACCGTATGATGGTTATTGTTATTTGGCATATTTGGTGAATGAATGATACAGACAGTAAACAAATTTTCTTGGAAAGTTGCCGGCGAGGCTGGTCATGGTATTCTCAATGCAGGCCTGCAGATGTTTGCAAGGTCCTGCCTGCGCGCCGGACTATTTGTGTTCGCGTATGCAGAGTACCCGTCGCTGATAAGAGGCGGACACAACAGCTTAGATATAAAAGTCAGCGACAGGGAAGTATTTGCCCACACGACCAATTATAATTTTCTCATTGCCCTGGACAAGAATTCCATAGATAAGCATATTGACAACCTAGCAACGGACGCCGGTGTTGTATACGATTCTGATGTTGTAAAAATTGACAGCACGTACATAAAGAGGAAGGACATCTTTGTTTATCCTATTCCCATGTTTCAATTGGCTGAAAGGGCCGGCGGAAAAATAATGAGGAACACAGTGGCGATGGGAGCTACTTTTGCGCTGACTGAGTTTGATTTAGAAATCCTAAACGGCGTCATCCGCGACACCTTTGGAAAGAAGGGCGACGCGGTTGTGAATGCAAACATACTTGCGGCAAAGATGGGCTACGATTATGTGAAAAGCAATTTTAACGTGCAAGAATATCCTTTCAAGCTCAAGGCAATAGATAAAAAGGAAAAAAGACTCTTCATGTCGGGCAATGAAGCTGCGACGGCAGGGGCGATAAAAGCCGGATGCAAATTCTATTCTGCTTATCCAATGACGCCTGCGTCATCCATACTGAGTAACATGGCCAGCCAGGAAAGAAATTACAATATTGTTGTAAAACATACAGAGGATGAAATATCAGCAATAAACATGGCAATTGGCGCAGCCTACGCAGGTGTCCGCGCTGCTACAGGCACGTCGGGCGGCGGTTTTGCCTTGATGTCAGAGGGATTTGGCATGGCGGCACAGACAGAGGTGCCGATAGTTGTAATAGAGGCCCAGAGGCCGGGGCCAGGGACAGGCATGGCGACGCACTCCAGCCAGGGCGACCTAAACTTTATGATAAATGCATCCACAGACGAGTTTCCGAGAATAGTGCTCGCGCCGGGGTCTGTAGACGATTGCTTCTACATGATGATAGACGCGTTCAATCTTGCAGAAAAGTATCAGATGCCGGTGATATTTCTTACAGATAAATATCTCGGAGAAAGCTTCAGGTCGGTCCCGTATTTTGACACTAACAGAAAAATAGAAAGGGGAAAACTGATGACAGACAAGGAAGCAGAGGAACAGAAGGATTACAGGAGATACAAAATAACCGAAGACGGCATATCTCCAAGAGCTGTGCCGGGTCAGAAGAACTGCATGCACACGGCAAGCAGCTATGAACATGACGAGACGGGATTTGAAAGAGAAGAGGAAGAGAACCGGGTGGCAATGCACAAAAAAAGATTTAGAAAAATGGAAACAGCTGCAAAGGAAATAGAAGGCTTCAAATTCTACGACAAAAAGTCAGACACAACAATAATCTCCTGGGGCTCAACAAAGGGTTCGATAAAGGAGGCGTTGATAATGCTGGAAAGTGAAGAATTGCCTGTTAATTTCTGCCAGATAACGTGCCTTTCTCCGCTGCCGACAAGAAAGATAGAAGATGTTCTCAAAACATCGAAAAAAGTTATACTCATAGAAAATAACATGACCGCCCAGCTGGGCGGGGTGATAAGACAAAAAACAGGGATGGAAATAATTCACAAAATACTGAAGTTTGACGGCAGGCCTTTCTCACCGGAAAACATACACGTGACCGTGAAGAAAATGATGGAAGACGATTCTATCAGCAAGATAGAGGTCTGCAAAAGCAAGATAATTGAAATAGAAAGACACGCCAAGAAAAAGAGGTCATGAAATGCCAGCAACTATACCAATTCTGACACCGAAGGAGGCACCTACGTGGTGCCCGGGCTGCGGCGACTACACCATACTGGGTGCCCTGAAATCAGCCCTGGTTGAATTGGGTCTGGAGCAAAATGAAGTTCTAATATGCTCAGGCATAGGCTGCGGATCGAAAACACCGCATTTTGTGAATACCTACGGCTTTGAAGGGCTGCACGGCCGTTCGCTGCCTGTGGCAACCGGCGCAAAGCTTTCGAACAACAAATTAACAGTGATAGCCATTGCCGGCGACGGCGACACCTACGGAATCGGTGGCAATCATTTCATGCACACCATGAGAAGAAATCTGGACATAACAATGATTGTTCAGAACAATGCTATTTACGGCCTTACAAAGGGCCAGACATCGCCAACCAGCAGGAAGGGCTTTGTTTCCAACTCCACACCTTTCGGCGTCCTGGAAGAGCCGGTTAATCCCATAACGTGGGCCATTGCTGCCGGAGCAACCTATGTCGCCAGAGGCTTTGCAGTGGATATGAATCATTTGAAGGAATTGATAGTGGAAGGTGTCCGCCATAAAGGATTCTCGCTGATAGATGTTTTACAACCATGCACGACGTATAACAAGATAAACACAGCAGAATGGTACAAGCAAAGAGTTTACAAACTGGACCAAAATCATAATCCTGCAGATAAATTTGCAGCTATAGCCAGGGGCGAGGAATGGGGCGACAGAATACCCATCGGTATTTTCTACAAAGAAAATAAGCCGACCTACGAGGACGGGCTGCCGCAGTTGGCAACACCACTAGTCAAACAGGATATCACTAACGTGAACATAGAACCACTGCTTAACAAGTACGCGTAAAATTAGGTGAATAACATGTATGAAATGAATGGAAGAATGATACCGAATGTTGAGGGAATGAAAAATATAGACATCCTGCCTGCGCACAGACTTGGCATGGACGGGTTTGCAAAGGCATTTGGCGCAGGACTACGCGCGGGACTTTCAAACGACAAAAAACAGTATCAGGAACATGGATTTGTAATTGACCATAAAGATTCCAACAGGCTTCTGTACTAGTTCTTGATCAGTTTTTATTTTTTCCTATTGAATTATTTTCATGTACCTGGCAGTTTACATAACCACAAAAAACACAAAGGACTATCTTAAATGGATTGACCACGAAGTAAGCCATATTTAAGATTAGCAGGAATAGAAAAAATAGGTAATAATTCATGGCAGGAAAATTCATTGTTTTAGAAGGACTGGACGGCGCGGGCATAACAACCCAGGCAACTTTGCTGAGGAACTATTTTCTCACAAAAAACAAGGACGTCATACTGACAAAAGAGCCGACAGAAGGACTCATGGGCGGGCTGATTAAATCATGTTTGCGCAATGAATGGAAGACAGACCCTTTGACGTTGCAGATGCTTTTTGCCGCAGACCGCTCCCACCATCTGAGTACGGAAATAGACCCGGCCATAAAAAATAACAAGATGGTCATATGCGACCGCTATATTCTGTCTTCGTTGGCGTTCGGCAGCACATATATTTCTTTAGACATACTAAAACAGTTGAACATAAACTTCAGAAAGCCAAACCTTACGATAGTTGTGGATACGCATCCAAATGTCTGCATAGAAAGAATGAAGAAGGCAAGGCACCACGTGGAGATGTTTGAAGAAGAGCAAAAATTAGAACAAATAAGAAGAAATTACATCAGCCTGAAGAATTATTTCTCCGAGATAGTATTCGTTGACGGCAACAGGTCTGCAGAAGAAGTTTTTAACGAAATAAAGAAATTAGTAGAATCAAAAATCTGATTAGGGCTGCTTTTCCTCGGTATTTACCTTGTCTTCCTTTTCTATTTCCTTTTTGAATTCCTGCTTTAGGCTTTCCTTCTTTGTGCCGAAATATTCTTCAAACTGGGGTGTGGTTGTAATGATTCTTGTCCTTGATTTTTTTTCGAGTTTGATAAGGCCCCGCCCCACAAGGTCTTTTACATACTCATAGGTGCGGTTGCCTATGACCTTTACAATATCGCTTTGCTTGATGGGCTCGTGGTAGGCTATTATCGCCAAAACACGTAGCAGTCCCCTTGATAGATCAGCGTGGGGCGTTAAATCAGACACGTTCTCCAGAAATTCGGACTTGACCATAAGCCGGTAGCCTCCGATATCAGACAGCATTATACCACTGTCTTCTTTTGCATAGCGTTCTCTCAGAAATTTGAGCATTTCTTCTATACGCTCTTTGTTGCTTCTGACGTATTTTGACAGCTTCTCTATTGGCAGGGGGTCGTTAGTTGTAAACAAAACAGCTTCCAGAAGCGCTAATTTTTTTTCATCTATTTTCATGGCATCACTCTATCAGCGTTACAGTTATTTCCTGAAACATCTCCTGCTGGTCGCAGGTAACTTTGTTGCGCGTTGACAAATAAAGCAAAGGCAGTAACGTGTCAACGATTTCCCGTCTTTTCCAGGCTACGACAAGCTCGGAAAACAGAAGTTTGTTGCGCTTTACAATCCTTTCGTAGACGGTTTTTATGCGCGCCTCTATATCGACTTCAGGTTCTATCAATCGTTCGATAGCCCGCCTCATGCGAAGGGTCTTTGTTTCTTTCCTCTCCTTGAATTCAAAGGCCTTATTCAGCGCCCCTATGAGGTCTTCCAGCGTAACCTTTTTTATCGGCATTCTTATCAATGGTGGCAGCAGGAGGGGCACGTTGTCTATATCAATGGGCGGTATATTTTCGCCGGCGCGCAGCTGTTTTCTTTCCTCTTCTTCCAGCATCAGGTCTGTCTTCATTCTTAGCAAAATAGCTGCGACAAGGATAAATCTTGCTGGTATACGGAAGTCAAATTTCTCCACTTTCTGCAAGTAGGACATGAATGTGTCAGCCAGCCTGATCAGATCTATGTTCAGAGGATCCATGTTCTCTTCGCCGACCAGCGTCATCAGGACGTCCTGCCAGTCCGAGCCGAGTATGATTGTTTGAATAACTCTGCTCTCGTCAACAATGTTCTGTGGTACTGGTATTTCTTCTGGCATTATTTCACCTTCTTGACCTTGTAATGAAGCTGAACTATACCTGATTTAAGTTTGGTTGTTTTGATTAAACTAAGTCTTCTCTCAAAGGCATCTTCTGCAAACAGCTTGATGCCCTTGCCAAGTATAGCGGGTTCTATGTTAAGTATGATTTCATCAACTAAGTTTTCTTTTAGGAAAGAGCTGTTGAGACGGCTGCCGCCTGTCAGAAGAATTTGCTTAAAGCCGACATTCTTGGCTTTTTTTATTGCGTCCTTCGGCGATTTAGCAACAGTATAGCCGGCAGGGCTGAAATTTGAAGAAGTTGATACTACAATCTTTTTTGCTTTTACATCATCAAAATTGTAATTTTTGTAAAGGCGCATCACTGTTTCGTAGGTTTTCCTGCCTATCACAAAGCAACCCATCTGCTTTGCAAGCTTGCAAAAGACTTTCCAGTTTTCGTCAGAAAGAAAATCTTCGCTTCCGTCTTCTCTTGCTATTATGCCATTCACAGACATGGACATGAATAGAATTACTTTCATTTCGACACCTTCCTGGCTATTATGAACAATTTCTTGTTCAGAAAGGCATACTTGTTCACAGGACCGCCTTTTTTAAATAAAACTATCTTGAAACCCGACGTTTTTAGAATATTCTTAATTTCCAAAACCGTGTAGAAATTTACAAATATTTTTTTGCCGGGATTAAGAGGCTCAGTAATTATTTTTTCACCTTTGCCTTCTTGCAAAGCTAAATAAACAACGCCATTGAATTTGACTATTTTATGGAATTTCTTAATGATATTAATTGCATCTTTTTTCTTCAGATGTATTATTGAGAAAGCAGCAACTATGCCATTAAATGTATCGTTTCTATAATTTATTTTTCGCATGTCTTTAACAGAAAATCTCTGTTGAGGAAGATTTTTTCTGGCTATGAAAATCATATTTTTAGACGCGTCGATGCTCTCTACACGGAATTCTTTTGACAAGAGGTATTTTGTGTCTTCACCTGCACCGCAGCCTACGTCAAGAACTCTTGCATTCTTTGGCAACATTTTTGTAAATAAATCTATGAACTTGTTTTTTCCAGGAAATAATTTACTATATTTGTCTGCTATAGAGTTATATACAGAGATTACATTGTCTTTCATTTTATTCACCAGGCATCTTGATGCCGAATATCTTTGAAACGCCCGATTCCATGCTCACGCCGAAGACGTTGTCGGCCTGGGCGATGGTTATGTCATTGTGAGTTATCACGATAAATTGGACGTTCTTGGAATAGTTCTGAATCAGGTTTGCTATCTTGTTGGTGTTGGCCTTGTCGAGGGCTGCGTCTATTTCGTCCAGGACATAAAACGGGGAGGCGCTGTGTTGCATAATTGCGAACAAAAATGATAGCGACGTTAGTGTCTTCTCGCCGCCTGACATTACATCTAGGTTGAGAACTTTCTTGCCCACAGGACTTGCCTCTATCGCAAGGCCGGAATCTATGTTGTTTTCTTCCTCAAGGCGGAGCCTGCCTATTCCGCCGCCGGTCATGTCATTGTATATCTTGGAGAAATTCAGGGCAATGGCTGTGAAGGTTTCCATGAACTTGGAAAATCTTTTCTGCTCCACGTCTTTGACAACATTCATGATGGCTTCCTTTTCTTCCAGCAGCTTGTCCAGCTTCTTTCTCAGTTCCTCAAATTCCACATGCGTAATCTGATATTCTTCTATTGCCCGCAGGTTGACAGCGCCGAGCTTGTTTATCTCTATGATGCATCTTCTTGTCCGCTCCTGCAGCTCGTCTTCGGAAAATGTATAGAATTCTGTTATGTCCTTGTAATCACCGTATTCGATCTGAACGTTGTCGAGATTTGCTTCTGTTTTTGCTTTTTCTATTCTGCTTCTACCGACTTTATTCTGCAGGACTAATCTTTCTTCGTATATTTCCTTGCGCCGCTTCCTCATGGTGTTTATTATGGTTTCTTCCTGGTCCTTGAGCTGCTGCAGTTTCTGCACATCGGCCGACTCTTCCTTTTCCAGGCCTTTTAATTTCTCCAGATCTTTTTCAAATTTGTCTATCTCTGCTTTCAGCCTTTCACTTTCATCCTCTATTTTTCTCAGTTCTGCGCCATAGCTTGGCCTTATTATTTTCCTGTAGAATCCGCCTATCATTGCGCCTGACTTTTCAACAAGGTCACCGTCCAACGTGACGATGCGGAAGTCGTTTATTCTTCTTGCAATATCTATGTTGTCAACAACTATGGTATCAGTAAGAACATACTGCATCGCTTTTTCATATTTCTTGTTGAATTTTATCAGGTCGATTGCATAGCCTATTATGGTTTCCTTGCCCCGGTATTCTTTTCCGGGTCTGGATTTTATTTTGTTCAGCGGTATGAAGCGGGCACGGCCTAGCTTCTTTTCCTTCAGGTATTTTATGCAGAAGGCGGCAACGTCATCGTTTTCTACAACAATATCGTTGGCGTGGCGACCCATGGCCACTGCCAATGCTATGTCGTATCTCTTGGGAATTTCTATCAGGCTTGCCACTGTTCCGTAGATGCCCGGCCTGTCTAAATTTAGCACTGTCTGGACAACATTGTCAGCACCAGAAGAAGACCGCAGCCTTGTTATCTCCCTTTCATTTATGTCAATCTTGTCCTTTCTACGTATGATATCCGTGTTGATGGAGTCGATTTTCCTCATTATTTCATAGTTTCTTGATTTATTCAGAATGTCGTCATTTAGTTTCTTGAGCGAAGCTTCTTTTTTATCCAGATCACTTTCTATTTTCTGGAATTCTTTTTCAAGGGTGTCAAATTTCTTGCTGTCCTCGCCTATATCCTTGTCAAAGGCTTTCAGTTTTGTTTTTGCATTTTCCAGCCTCTGTTTTAATAAAGAGGCTTTGGATTTTCTCAATTCTGTATTCAATTCCTGATAGCGCTCGGCGCTTTCTTTTTCCTGCTTCAATCGTACCACAAGGTGCTGCTTTTCAGCTACGACTATCATATTCTCTCTTACTTTCAGGTCAACATGATCCAGCTCGCGGACAGCCTTTTCCTTCTTGTCGTCAAATTCCATTATGCCGGATATTTCGTCTATTATGCTGCGCCGCCCGAGCGGCGACATTTCTATTATGTTTGTGACATCGCCCTGCATTATTATGTTGTAGCCCTCTGACGAAAGATTTGCATAGGACAGAATATCAAGAACCTTTGCCCTCGTAACAGTATGGGCGTTCAACTTGTAGACAGATATGCCGCTCCTGGTTATGCGGCGGGTTACTTTCAATTCTTTTTCTCCTGGTATTTTACCGTCGTTATTGTCCAAATAGATGGAAACTTCACAGAAGTCAGCCGGCTTTCGGTCGCGGGCGCCGTTAAAGAGAAGGTTTTGCAATTTTTGTGCACGTATCGTCCTGGCTGACGTTGTGCCTAAAACGAAGGTAAGTGCGTCTATGACATTCGACTTGCCAGAACCGTTGGGCCCGGCTATGACGTTAAACCCGGACGGGAAAGGAATCGTTATCCTATTCGCGAACGACTTGAATCCTTGCATTGTTATCCGGTCAAGACGTACCATTTTGTTTTAACCTCTTTATTTTTTTGAGAGCTTTGAATATTATGTCGTCGTAGGTGTCACCAAATGCTCCTGTTTCTTTACCGACCTCTTCCAGGAGCTGCCTTGTTTTCTTAGAAATCCTTACAGTCGTGTCTCCGTTGGTCACATGTATAATTTGGTATATTGCGGTATATAAAATTATACGGTGCGGCAGTGCGGTTTTCAAAAACCTAAAAACAACTTGGAAATCTGATTATTCAACCTTTTTAAGTATTTCTTGTATAGGAATTGGCATGAATTACGAGGTAATCATAATCGGGTCCGGGCCTTCTGGGTCCATAGCGTCTATGTACCTAGGCAAAAAACTGGGCAAGGAAAAGGTCCTTATCGTGGACAAGGCTACTTTTCCCAGGGACAAGATCTGCGGCGACGCGCAGGGCAGAAAGGCGGCGCGCATACTGAATGAACTGGGCATTTATGAAGAGTATACAAAACTGCCTGGCCAGCCTATATACGGGCTCACATTGAGCAGCCCCAATGGGACACAGATAAACCTGGATGTGGAAGCCAGGGACAAGCCAGCACCCGGATATACACACAAGAGAAAGGTTCTTGATAATTTTCTACATGAAAATGCAGCAAAGATGGCAACTTTCAAGCAATTTACTGTGACAGACGTCATAATTGAGGACAAGACAGTAAAAGGAATTATAGGAGAAGACGAGCACGGCAAAAAAGAAGAAATACGCGCAAAGATAGTGCTGGCTGCCGACGGCGCAAACAGCACAATTGCGCAAAAGTTTGGATTAAACAAGAACCCGCCAGAGGACTTCATTGTAGCCACGAGGCAATATTACAAGGGCGTTGCTGGATTGACAGATCGCATAGAGATACACATGGTAAAGAATTTAATTCCGGGATATTTCTGGATATTTCCCATGGGCAATGGTGAAGCAAACGTAGGCCTGGGCATGATTGTAAAGGACATGAATTCCAAGAAAGTAAATCTAAGGGAAGCAACCTTGAAGGAGATAAAAGAAAACCCGTTATTCAAAGACAGGTTCAAAAATGCCACGCCTCTGGAAGATGTAAAAGGATGGAACCTGCCTGTTGCCAGCCACCACAGGAAGTGCTACGGCAACGGAATTTTATTCTTAGGCGACGCTGCTTCGCTGATAGACCCGCTCAGTGGCGAAGGCATCGGAAATGCAATGATCTCCGCCCGCACAGCAGCTGAAGTTGTAATAGAGGCGCTGCAGAAACAGGACTTCTCGGAAAAATTCCTGCAGAAATATGACAAGATGCTCTGGGATATAATAGGCAATGAAATAAAGACGAGCACAAAGGTGCAGAAACTGGGAAAAATGTTCCCGTTCATGATTGACAAGCTCTTAGTAAAGGCGAGCAAGGATGAAAAATTCAGAAAGAAGGTAGAGGCAAAGCTGCCCTACACAGCCGGCAGGGAAGAAATAGGCTCTGCCAGCTTTTTGATGGAGCTGGCGCCTGAAGAAGAAGAAGTGCACAAGGCGTCAAAGGA
Organism: Candidatus Aenigmatarchaeota archaeon; assembly: GCA_026397375.1. Lineage (GTDB taxonomy): Archaea > Aenigmatarchaeota > Aenigmatarchaeia > GW2011-AR5 > GW2011-AR5 > JACPVU01. The sequence goes on from JAPLUZ010000059.1 coordinate 19,632, forward strand.
ACTATAATTAATAACGGATCAATATTACTTTCTTAAGGCTTTTATCCAATCAATTTCAATGCAAAAAATTTATCAGGGCGCCGAGGCTATCATAAGCAAAGACAAAGGCGACATAGTAAAAGAGCGCGTCAAAAAGGGTTATCGAATAAAAGAAATAGATGAAAAGCTGCGCACCAGGAGGACAAGATTGGAATCAAGGCTGATAAGGGAAGCAAGGAGGGCTGGACTGGCTACGCCGCAAATATTGGACGAAGATAAGTTCACAATAAGGATGGAATTTATTGACGGCGGCAAGGTAAAGGATATACTGGACAAGGCCAACTACAAGAAAATCGCCAAATTAATGGGCAGGTCTATAGCAATTTTGCATAATTATAACATAATTCACGGCGACCTGACAACAAGCAACATGATAATTAAGTGGAAAAACAACGTTTCTAACGGAACAAAAAACGAGAAGCAGGAGGCATTACTTTATTTCATAGACTTTGGCCTTGGCTTCACGTCAACACGACTGGAAGACAAGGCAACAGACCTGCATGTTCTGAAAGAGGCAATAGAGTCAGCACATTTTCAAGTTTTTGAATCTATGTGGAAGGTTGTCGTCTCGGCATACACAGAAGGATATGAAAAGGCCGCGGAAGTTATTAAAGCGTTAGCCAAGATAGAAAAACGAGGACGCTATGCTGACAGGTGATAATGATGGCAACAATCGAAGAAATAACGAAATTCCAGAAGGAATTCGACAAGTTACACGGCTGGATAAACGAATTTGAAAAGCACGACGAAAAATTCCTTGACAGGCTGCAGTACGCAACGATAGCACTTGCCGGTGAGGTCGGTGAGTTTTCCAATATACTGAAGAAGGTATTGAGGGACAAAAAACTCGACGAAAAGATAGACGAGGCAAAGCTGAAGGACATGAGGGAGGAACTGGTCGATGTTTTTATATATCTTATTATACTATCAATCATTCTGAAGGCAGACTTGGGCAAAGAATATTTTGACAAGATGAACAAGAACCAGGACCGCTTCAAAAAATACGAACGGCAATGATAATAAGAAGGGTCGGATAAACCTCAGTTCTTTTGGGGTTCATCAAGACCTTTTCTTACAAGAAAAGGAATTGATATGGCACGAATGCATTCACGAAAGCACGGCAAACACGGGTCGACAAAGCCACCCAAAAGAAGGCACACCTGGCTTATCTACGACAAGGAAGAGACGGAAGAGATAGTCAAGAAAATGGCTAAGGATGGCAAAAGCGACGCAGAAATCGGTATTATACTTAGAGATCAATACGGCGTGCCGGATATAAGAGCCCTCGGTCTTAAAGTCAGCAAGATAACAAAGACATCTGTTAAAAAAGAGGTTCCTGATGATCTTTATAATCTCATAAAAAAAGCAGTAAATCTTCACGCGCATTTAAATCAGAACAGGGGCGACGCAAAGGCGATACACGGACTGGAATTAGTGGAATCGAAAATAAGAAGACTTGGCAAATATTACATCCGCAAAGAGAAATTACCTGCTGACTGGAAATATTCACGAGAGAAAGCAAAGCTGCTCGTGAAGTAAATAGTAGATCTTTCTTACTTTTTAAGCATTTTCATATTATTACATCTGGGTGTGTTTTGTGAATAATACGTTTAAGAGGCAGGATATCTACGACTATTACTCCAACAAATTCATAACAGAGCAGATAATGCGCGCTTCCAAGGGACGTGAGGCAGCTGGCAGGTTCTGGGACGGGACGTATGACAAAAGGCCAAACATGCTGCAGTTCCCGTCTGACATAACGCAAATGGCGCGCAAGGGCATTACTTCTTTTCACTTATCTGTAGAGCACTGGTCCAACCCAATGGCTCTCACATCTACAGAGCAGTATGACAAGTTCAGGACCGGCTGGGACATGATCATAGATATCGATTCAAAGCTGGGCGTGGACGAGGCTAAAGCAGCCGCGCTTCTCATCTGCAAAACACTGGAAAAATACGGCATCAAGAATTATGGGATAAAATTCTCCGGCAGCCGCGGCTTTCACATCTGCCTGCCGTGGATTATGTTTCCCAAGAGCATAGACTACAAGAATACCGCATTGCTTTATCCAAAAATACCGAGGATAGTTGCGCACTTTCTTAGGAAGAAAATAAAGAACGAACTTATGGATACACTGATAAAATCGAAGGGCGCAAAGCAGCTGATAGAAATGATGGGCGAAGTGCCTGAAAAGCTGAGCCCGTATTTCTTCGTGGACGTGGAAAAGGACTGGGGCAACAGGCACATGTTCCGCGCGCCTTTCTCATTGAATGAAAAAACATGGCTTTCGTCAATAACTCTGTCACAAAGCCAGATGAAGAACTTTGATATGAAGATGGCTGAGCCAAAGTACGTCATTGCCAATACAAACATCTACGAAGAATTCCTGAAGGGAGAAGAAAACGAAGCCCAGGACCTAGTGATAGAGGCGCTGGACTGGTATGGAACCATAAAGAAGGAGGAAAAACCAAAAAAGCAGAAAATAGTTTCTTGGGAAGGAAAAATAACCGAAGAAAGCTTTCCACCGTGCATAAAGAATATTTTGTCAGGCCTGCAGGATGGTAGAAAGAGAAGTGTCTTCACGCTTGTCAATTTTCTGAGGATGATGAACTGGCAGTGGCAGGATATAGAGGAAAAAGTATTTGCGTGGAATGAAAAGAACAGGCCGCCGCTGCCTCGGTCTACTGTCTTAGGACAACTGAGATGGAGCGAAAGAAACAGCCGCACAACTGCTAACTGCCCGCCTGACGGTGATCTGTTCTACAGCGATACAGTAAACGTCTGCAGGCCGGATGATATATGCACAGCCCGAAGCCAAAAAATAGTGATAAAGAATCCTGTCGTTTATCCGTTCAAGCTTATGAAGATATCTAGGAAGAAAAAAATATACCGCGGTTATTCCTGCATGTGCGGAAAGCAGTTCAAGAATATGCGTTCGCTTGCCGTTCATAAGAGCAGGACCCATGATATAAGTGAGTGATTAGATGATTTATGAAATTGTTACCTGTGCTTCTGCGGCTTTAGTCTTGCTAGCGTTGCCTAATTTGGAGAGCTATGTGATGACAAGGGATGCATTAAAATTGCCCGGAAACACAGCAAAGGGGTTCAGGAGCGGAATGAAAGCCGACCCGAAACCATGGTACTGCAGGCCATTTATGTACCCGGGCGTAAACCTTGCCCTTAAAAATTATGAGGGAAAATAAATGCTGACATTCGACAAAATACGCGAACTGGAAAGAAATGAAAGGGACGGCAGAAAATTACAGAAATTGCCCGACGATATCATAGACCAGATAGGCGAATATTTAAAAAGGAAGGAGCGCATAAAGGAGAAGACAACTACAGACATAATGGAACTGGAGAATGTAAAGAGCACAATAAAGAGATTCTTCGAACTGCGGGAGGGCAAGATCCTGTCCGCCACTTTAGACGCTGTAAGAATAGGTATGATGCCTGATAATATGACAAAACCGGAGGAAAAGGTATTTTACCAGCTGGTTGATATCACCAAGCAGTTCAGGGAAGACTTTTTTCACGACATACGAAAAAGCAACGAACAGGACGTCTGCAGGGTCAAAAAATCGGTGCCCGAGTTTGTGGGTCCTGACATGAAGATTTATAAGCTTACTGAGAATGAACTTGTAAGACTGCCAAAGGAAGTTGAAGATTTGCTGATAAAAGAAGGGGTAATAGAGAAGGTTGAGGATGCATGATAATACCAAAAAAACAGAAAAGATACTGCAACTTTTGCAGAAAGCACACAGAGCACATAGTAGAAGAGGCGAAAAGAAAGCCGAGAAGGCAGAACACAAAGAGCCAAAAACGCTTTCTGAGAAAATTAGCCGGTTATGGTTCTTTTCCTAAGGAGAACCCAAAGGGAAGGGAAAAGCCCACGAAAAAGCTGGATCTGAGATACAAGTGCACTGTCTGCAATAAAAAACATTCCATAGGCGAGGGTTTCCGCGTCAAGAAATTTGAGATAAAGGCAAAAGAAGCGAAGGAAGAAAGTAAAGCGAAGGAAGAAAGTAATGTGGTCAAATGAACTTAGAATCGGTGTTCGGATTTCTTCTTAATTACAACCCAACCATAGCTATTATTATTTACGCGTTCCTTGTCCTTCTGCTGATAAACATTTTCTATAAAATACTCATAAAACAGCAGGATGCAAAGCAGCTGAAGGAAAAAATGAACGAAATAAACAAGCAGATGAAGGAAGAGCAGAAAGCCGGCAACAAGGAAAAGGCAAACCAGCTGGTTGGCGAAATGATGCACGCCAACAGCACTCTCATGAAAATGACGATGAAGCCCATGATCGTGTCATTTATTATTGTCATAATACTGCTGCCT
>JAPLUZ010000074.1 GCA_026397375.1 Candidatus Aenigmatarchaeota archaeon
TCACAAAATTCTTTGTATGCAAGCGCGGCGTTACGATGCAGCAGTGCGAATCATCAAGCACGTGCGGCACTGGCAGCAACTGCCTTTGTAAGTCAACTTCCGCGGTTCTTGGCAACAATGCGAACTGCTTTTTGAGGTGCGTGGATAATAACGGCGCTTATTATCTTTATGCAAAGGGACTGTCGCAGTCAGAGAGAACCATTTTCAATTATTCATTCACATGCCCGGATGTAAATTTGCCTGAGATACGCGGACTCCTGACAAAATTTACAGCTGCGCTGGATGACTATGAAAAATCAAAGAGCGCGCTTACTGAGCAGGTAAATGCAGATCCTACGCAGAAAGTCAAATATCAGCCGTGCTTAGATGCTTACACATCCGTAATAAGCGACATAACCGGCCATAATAAATTCCTTCAGGCTGTGATAAACTATCCAGCCAAATCCAATACAACCGAGGCGAGGGCAAGGTCCGAGACTCTCAAGACAAGCATAGAAGACAGGTTTGTCAATTATTGCACGTCCGGCGTATCAGGTTTATTGCAAATACAGTCAATGACCCAGCCGCAGGATACTGAAATAAGGGGAACTGTGGCGGGCAGCGTGACCATAATAAATACGGGCTCTATAACTTACTACGGCTATGCACAATGCGACTTCACAAAAGATACAAAGAAAATAACTTTGAACGATACGTGCACACAGATAAATGCCCACGATACTAGGACATTTACACCCACATCTACGATGGATTCTGCTGGCAACTGGACAATGCACTGCCGCGTCTATGGCTCGCTGAACCCGGACTGCTCTTTTGCAAGTTTGCACGATGCACAATCAGCCGCGTTTAACGTATTTACAAAAGACATATTTGTAAAAGACTCGCCAGCATACACGTGCGGCGATACGTCGATAGAATGCAGGGTAAGGGCAAGCGGTCCGCAGGCATGTTCTATTTGTTCATTAAACGGCAATTCCTGCGCATTCACAAAACAGGAAAACGACGTTTCCATTTTCACATGTCCTTATGTGACAGGCAATTTCACGCTTAACGGTTTTGTTGTTCAGACAAGTACTTGCACGCCTGTTGATCCGGCAAGCAAAACAGCAGCTGGCCGATGCTCGATATGCGGCGACGGAATAGTTGATGCTGACAAGGGGGAGCAGTGCGAGATGCCAAATACAGACAACAATCCGTATGTAAAGCAGCAGAGTGGTTTGCTTTGCAATAACAAGAAATCAGCTGTGCGCGATGAGTACGGCTTCTGCACGCCTAACTGCAGGGCCAGCCCTGACACACCGCAATATTCCTGCACAGCAGGCGTATGCGGCGCTGACTGCTCTGACAGTGAAACAAAAATAGCAAACATAACCCGCAACGGCGCAATATGCACCTACATAGCACAGTGCGGTTCAGGTTGTACATGGAATACCGGCAACTGCGAACCGAGTGAAGTGTATGTCATGCACACGCCTTCAGCACCCACAAGCTTTACGTCAATAATAGCAAGCACCGCAAGAACAGGGCAATATATAATTAATATTTACATCGACGACACGCTGGAGGAATCGTGCTCATCTTCACCCTGTGTGCATAATGAATCTTATAGCGTGGGCAGCCACACATATTATGCGATCCTGACAGGTCAGGACATATACGCAAGAAATCCTGCAAGCGGGATAAAAACATTCACTGTTGGAACAGAAACAATAACACCAACAACACCAATTCAGCCACCAGCGACGCAACCGCCAGCAACGCAGCCACCGGCACAACCTTACTTTATTGTAAGTCATTCACCAATAAATCCCACTGTTAACGACAACATAGACATTTCAACGCAGACCAATACCCAGATAACAAAAATAGAAATATTTGTCGACGGTTCATCAAAGAAAATATGCACAAGCCTGCCTTGCGATTATACAGCTACGACAAAATATGCAGAGGGTTTGCATAATTATTATGCGGCCTTAACAACGCCAACAGGGGCGACCATGCGTGACCCTGCTTCAGGAACAAAATCATTTAATGTCACGACAACGCCCATCGTAAAGATCGAGGTCTTTGCAGATGGTTTATTGGTTTATGAATGCTCGTCTTCACCTTGCTCGTATTCAAAGATCTACAATGCTGGTCAGCATACATATTCTGGCAAATTGACAACAAGCACAAATGTTGTTACTGATCCAGCCACAGGGTCAAAATCATTTACTGTTGTGCTGCCAACAACGCCGCCAAATCAGCCACCAGCAACGCAGCCACCAGGAACAACACCACCAGTAACTCAACCTCCAGCACAACCTTACTTTATAATTGATAATCTTCCGGACAATGCTTTGGCAAACCAGCCGGTTACAATAAGCGCTGAAACCGACGCGACCGTTAATAAAATAGAAATATTCGTTGATAACTCACTGCGCCAACGCTGCACTGCTTCGCCTTGTGTAAATACAAGCGTTTATAGTGTTGGCCACCACGAGTACTACGGCGTTCTTACAAGCGGCACCACGCAAATAAGAAGCCCTGCAACAGGCACAACGAGTTTTACTGTTCAGAGCCAGCCAGTCAGCACAATATTCTTTGTAGCGGATTACAGTCCGCCCAGCCCGATGGCAGGCCAGGCAGTCACAATATTTGCAGAATCTGAAACCAGCGGCAAGATAGATGTGTATGTAAACGGATCGTTGAAGAAAACATGCAATGGCTTGTCGTGCAGCTATACCAGCCCCTACGCAGCCGGAGCCTATGGATATTATTCAGTGCTAACAACAGCAAGTAGAAGTATAACAACAGGAACAAAAACATTCTTAGTAACGCAAATGCCAACAGCTCCACAGACGCCAAATGTGAGATTTACGGCAAGTTATGTGCCAACAGATGCGACAACGGACAAGCCGGTAACAATAAGCGCTGAAACCGACGCGACCGTTGATAAAATAGAAATATTTGTTGATGGTGTACGAAAGCAGTTCTGCGACAAGTCGCCGTGCGTATTTTCCAGCTTGTACACAGCGGGCGGCCATACTTATTATTCAACTCTTGAAGCAGGCAGCGTACGAATAACGACAGCATGTGCGAGCTTCATGGTAAGGTCACCTACACAAAGTCAGAGTCAGAGCCAAAACTGCTCTACAAACATAACGTCTGCTGTCTGCGTGTATGATGCAGCAAAGAACAGGTACAATCTTACAGCGAGCGCGGTCTGGTCGGGATCCATTTTGTATCACGGACATATAGAAATAGACGGCGATTTGAGCCTACCAAGCATAGCAACGCAGATGACCTTTGCAAATCAGCTGGCAGGCCCGGGATTGAAGTCAGTATCAGCTGCTGTGCATGATGCAAACCACAGCGTTATGTGCATGATACAGCAGCAGGTCAACTGCCAGCAACAGAATAGAACAAATAACGGTACAGTATCTACGTGTGCGCAGCCGGGCATTGCCTATGCGGTCAACCAGGCAACAGGAGTGTGCCAGCAATTTGCAACGTCGTGTGATGTGCCGTCGGGCTGGAACATAATATCCAACTGCCCAAACACTTCGCAGCCACCAGAGGAAAAGGGCGTGGATTTCTGGCTTATTATTGTCGCAGTAGTTGTGATAATTGTATGCTTCATATTATTCTTCATGCACGAAAGGATAGGAGCAGCCATTGAAAATTACCATGAGCAGAGGCTGATGAAGAAAATGGGGCCGTGATTTTGTGGAGTTGTCGTTCAGAGTTATAATTACATCGGCCATTGTTATTTTAGTTCTTGTTGTGATGACTTTTTTCATAGGCACCAATTCCGGCGAGCAGATAACAAAGGCAAATGCAAACTCTGTTTTTAATTCCCTCTGCCAAAATTACAAGTCAAAACAGTGCGACTGGTCTGTAACAAGGGAAACGACCTTTTCTGATTTTCTAAAGGCGTGCAGGGTTTTGTACGGCGATGGCAAAGAATCCTACTCGTGTTTGTACAATTACTGCCCGGCGTGCAAAATACAGGGCTCGACAAATCTTGTCTGCTCCAGCATCTGCGAAAGGTGCAGGGCTGATTCTTCAATAGGTACGAGGACAATGTGCTGCCAGCAGTACAGCGGGCAGTGCACCGGCACGACGTGTGATGCGTGCTAGAAAAAATAATAATGGGCCCGACACGCAAGGAAAACCAAGGTTTTCCTTACCGTACTATTCTTTCCTTTTGATAAGAAAATAAAATAATGGGCCCGACGGGAATTTCGTCCGATGCAGCATAATATGCGAAGCCACATAAGGTGAGTAACACCTTAGAGAGGATATCCTCTCTCGGTTTCGAACCCGCGACTCCCTGGTTTCGCTTCATTAAGTCATTATGGAATACTATTCCATTCTTATGGCTCTTGATTAAGAGCCAGGTGCTCTACCAGACTGAGCTACGAGCCCATTCAATCTGATTTGTTAAATTGAAATAAAAAGCTTGGCTATAAGCAGAAAACAGCGGTCAGTATTGTCTTTTGCTGCCCATTCTTGCTGTCTTGACTTTCTGGTGCTTTGGATGTCGGTTCTTTCTTGCCTTGCGGTTGATGGGCTTCCATTTCCACGCCTGGTTCTTTAATTTTGGCAATGGATAACCGCACGCAGAGCAGGAATTGTGCTTGATGTGGTAACTATGTCTGCCGCACCTTCTGCAGCGTATGTGAGTTATCTTATTATGTTTACCAAATGACGGCGTTCCCTTTGACATTCAGCATCCCTCAATTAAGACGAAAATCTGCCGTTCGTCTTTTGATTTTTGTGCAAAGCTTTTTACCATCAGATAACGGCATTAATTCTCTTTTTTACTCGTTCTTTTCCGGTGATACGTATAGTATGTTGTCGCCCCTGATAAGAATGGTTCCTAGCTTTGTTTTCTGGTCCTCGTCAACCTGTTCAGCCTGCTCGAGCCACATGTTTAAGTGCAGATCCATGGCCTGCAGAATGCCAGATATTTCGGGCCCTTTCTTTAATTTTATTAAAACCCTCTTACCTTTCGCGTTGTTCAATACATCTATTGGACGTTCCATAAAAAACCCCCCAAACTTTAAAATAAATTGTAAGCATCATAAAACTAGCTCAAATCAAATTAAAAAATTTTTCACCTCAACTCTTCTATCATTATAGCTTAGGTATTTAAATATTCATACGGAAGAGTATTGCTTGATAATTAGGGCGAAAGCAAAACATCCCGACACAACTTTTAAAAGAAGCAAAAAGATGTTTTCCCCTAACAAAACGTGGTAAAATGGCACAGTGGCAACTGAAATCAAAGAGAAAGATAACAGGCGGGCTCCTGCGAAGGCACATGAAGAAGAAGCGCTATCAGAGGGGCAGGGACTTCGTACCGACGCACATAGGCGTGGCAAAAGCAAAAAAGCAGCGCGTGCACGGCGGAGCATACAAAAAGATGATACTTGTAGCTGATACAGCGTTTATCTCGGTCGCAGGCAAGATTCAGAAGGCGAAAATAATCACTGTAAAGCAGAATCCTGCAGACAGCCAGTTCGTAAGGCGCAATATTATAACCAAAGGAGCCATTATTGAGACCGATCTGGGCGAAGCCCGCGTCACGAGCAGGCCTGGCCAATACGGCGTTGTCAATGCCGTTCTGGTAAAGAAGAAGTAAATTTCGAGCTATTTCTGCGGCTTTGTCTTATTCATTTCCATGCTTCCTGTTCGTCAAGATATTTATCATCATTTTTCAGTCTTTTTACAAGTTTGTCGAGGGCACATAAAAATGAATCACTGCTATAGTCTTTTGAAGGAAACACTCTATTAAAAAATCTTCCCGTAGCTTCCAAAGGACGCGTCCACTTGTGTTTTCCGGCTTCCATTTCCTTTTCAAATTTTTCTGAATCGCGAAGTATGTCCAATGATTTTTTCTTTTCCTTCAGCATGACATTCTCTACAAGCTTCAGAAGACCTTTCATCTCTCTTTTTGACAAAAGGCGTTCCTGCTTTGAATATTTCTCTTCGTCTTTTATCAGTTTCTCAATCTTCTCTATTATTTCCAGAAACGCCTCAACCTCTTGTTCATACGGCGTCGCGTCGAGAACAGAAGCATAATTCACTGTTTCCAGGAAGGATTTGCCATTGCTTTCTACAAAATTTTCTGCGAGTTCTCTATACATTTCTTCGAGGTCTTTCTTGAGCAGCTCCAGTCCATATTCTTCAGCCTCGCTTTCAAGCCTGTAGATCAGCCTTCTTGCAAGCTCCTTCGGACCCAGTAATGGTCGCAGAATTGCGGCATACGTATCTACGTAATTTTCCAGCGTTTTCAAGGCCATATTATAGTGAAGCACATGCTCTTTGCGCTCTTCGTAGCGATCTTGGTACTTAAAGAACCTGTCTACTATGCCCATGAGTGTATTTCTTGCTTTAGAAAATATATATACCGCCCATAGCGATAGTATTATTCAATGAGGAGAAGTACCGGACTAGTTTTAGCACTGGCTTTCTTGTTAGTATTGTTACCCTCGGGACTTGCAGCCGCTCCGTTGACTGTTACACCTGCGTCCATAATCATAGCTGTTGATGGGAGCGCGACAGTGACTGCATCAGGCGGGACAGCACCATATGATTATGGTGCGGTTGGCATAGCAGATGTTTCTCAGAATTCTAATGTTTTCATGATAACAGGCACGACATCCGGAAGCGATACGCTGATATTATATGATAACAACGGCAATTCTGTAGGCATTCCTTTGACTGTAACAGGAAGCAGTGGGAAAAAATTTGTCACAGATGTTTATCACACATATACGGGATGCGGGGCTGACCTCCAGTCGAACAAGGATAACCACGGCGAAAGCATTTGCACCGAGGACCAGTACACGTGCCTGAAGCAGGGCACCCTTGCCGACGCAAGCAAATTTCTTTTTGACGCACTCGTTGTCAACGACGCAACGGCGAGTTGTCCACCGTCCTATGTCGGTGATACGCCAACAATACACGGTGGCAAATACGGCAAAGACCCGATACAGGTCTGCCGCCTGTACGTTTCAAAAGGCTCTGACGGCAAATTCAGAGATCCGAGAAATAATAACGTAGTAACAACGCTCATAGACGACGCAAAGCTTGTAATAAGCCAGCAGTGTCCGGCAGGCTACAGGGAATCGCCGGGTGTAGTGCACGGAGGGGACAAGTGCCTGGAGCCGTACAGAATATGCTACAGATATGCGGAAATAAAAAGCGATACAGTTATCACAAACATGGACTACAAAGTGAATCACAATGACAACGACATTTCTGCACCAGAGCCGCCCTCTCCCTCTACTCTAACAGGCGGCGGAAAAGGCACGTGGACAG
>JAPLUZ010000015.1 GCA_026397375.1 Candidatus Aenigmatarchaeota archaeon
GAAGTTGCAAACAAGTTCGCCATTGCCGACAAAGTTGGTGCAGCCAGCTCTGAAGGATCTGAGGAAGCAAGCACTGAGGAAGAAACAAAAGAAGAGGAATCTGAAGAGTCTTCGGACGAATCAGAAACCCAGGAAAGCGACGAAGCCTAAAATAAGCTTCATCGGCAAATACGATTTTTTTTTCTTTTTTATTTCAATTTTAAATCTGCAGCGTTTATTTCTATTATATGAAAGCTCTTCTGGACACGAATTTTCTGTTATTGCCGCACCAGTTTGGTGTGGATATTTTTGAATATCTGAAATACTATGACATAGCTACACTTTCTTCCTGCATAGAAGAACTAAAAAAATTAGCAAAGAAGAAAGGCGACACCGCGGTGGCCGCCAGGGTTGCCCTGCTTCTGTTAAAGCAGAAAAATGTGAAAATTATTCATACTAAAGAGAAAACAGTGGACAAGGCGATATTGGATTATGCGCTCCAGGAGAAGTGCACTGTCGGCACAAATGACAAGGAGCTGATAAAAGCTTTAAAAAAGCATAGTGTCAAAGTTATAAGACTGAAGCAAAACAAGTATCTGGAAGAGTTTTAGAGGCTAAGGGGTTTTAGATAAATGCTTGAGATTGTTTTTGGCATAAGCATCGTCGCATTGCTAGTTGCAGTCTACTTTGCCTGGTATGTGATGAAACAGGACAAGGGCAATGCCAAGATGCAGGAAATTTCTAATCATATTCGTGAGGGCGCGGAAGCTTTCATAAAAAGGCAGTACAAGACCATAGGCATACTGGCCATTTTAACGTCAATAATCATATTCGTTGTTTATGCGTATGTTGGAAAGTGGGAATACGCTACACATACTTCTATTGCATTCCTTCTGGGTGCTTTCTGCTCCGCGCTGGCAGGCATAATCGGAATGAACATTTCTGTCCGCGCTAACGTGAGGACAGCAGCAGCTGCACAGAAGTCAGCAGGCCATGCCATGAGGATTGCCATGCTAGGCGGCGCTGTTTCCGGAATATTTGTAGTTGCATTATCCCTGATAGGTGTTGCCGGCGTATACCTTGCATTTGGCGCAGACCCGGTAAAGACACCATTTCTAATAGTCGGTTATGCTTTCGGCGCATCCTTTGTTGCATTATTTGCACAACTGGGCGGCGGAATATACACAAAGGCTGCTGACGTCGGTGCAGACCTTGTAGGAAAAGTAGAGAAAGGCATTCCAGAAGACGATCCAAGAAATCCGGCTGTTATTGCTGATCTGGTTGGTGACAATGTAGGCGACTGCGCCGGAAGAGGCGCTGACCTATTTGAATCAACAGCAGCTGAGAACATAGGCGCAATGATACTCGGTGTTGCGCTGTTTCCGGTTTTCGGCGTTAATGGTATTATATTCCCGCTAGTTGCAAGATCCTTCGGTTTAATTGCATCAATAATCGGAATAGTATTTGCAAAGGCAAAAAAAAATGAGGACCCAATGAAGGCTTTGAACCGCGGATATTACATCGCAAGCATACTTGCCGCCATACTGTTCTATTTCGCGACAATGATAATGCTAAACAATGTGTGGTTCTTCTATGCGGGCCTGGTCGGCATAATAATGAGCATACTTTTCGTTTACATAACGCAGTACTATACAGAATACAAATACAGGCCTGTCATGAGCATTGTCGAGGCGTCAAAGACGGGGCCAGCCACAAACATAATTACAGGATTCTCTGTCGCACTGGAGAATACCGCTCTTCCGGTTATAGTCATAGCAGGTGCATTGTTTCTGTCATATAATTTTGGAATAATGTCCGGCGTACCTAATGGCGGACTTTATGGAACAGCCATAGCAACAATGGGTATGTTGGCAACAGCTGCATACATATTGTCCATGGATACATTCGGGCCGATAACAGACAATGCTGGCGGTATTGTGGAAATGTCCAACGCGCCTGCATCGATAAGAAAGAATACGGACAGGCTGGATGCTGTTGGCAACACAACGAAGGCATTGACAAAGGGCTATGCCATCGGTTCTGCAGCGCTGGCTGCTTTCCTGCTTTTCGCTGCTTACATGAATGAAGTGGCTGCATTAACAGGCCAAGTATTTGCTGTGGTGGATATAGCAAAGGTGCCTGTCTTCATCGGCGCAATGCTCGGAGCCATGCTTGTATTCCTGTTCAGCTCACTTGCAATAAGAGCTGTCGGCAAGACAGCTGGTTATATCATTGAAGAGGTCAGGAGACAGTTCAAGGACAAGGGAATAATGAGTGGTAAGAAGAAACCTGACTATGCTATTTGTGTGGACATAACAACAAGAGGGGCGCTGAGAAACATGATCCTGCCAGGGGCTTTGGTGATTATCTTCCCGATAGTTGTTGGAATTATGTTAAAGGCAGAAGCAGTTGCAGCCCTGCTCATGGTCGGGACAATAACCGGCGTACTTCTTGCAATAGTCATGAACAATGGCGGGGGCGCGTGGGACAACGCAAAGAAGTACATTGAAACGGGTGCTCTGGGCGGCAAAGGCTCTGAGGCGCATAAGGCTGCAGTAGTAGGCGACACAGTTGGCGACCCGTTCAAAGACACAGCCGGCCCAAGCTTGCACGTGCTGATAAAGCTGCTGGCGACA
>JAPLUZ010000079.1 GCA_026397375.1 Candidatus Aenigmatarchaeota archaeon
TGTGTTGGCGAGTACGCTTACACCTACATAGCCAAATGCTACATTAACTCAGCAAAGAATCCGCTCATCCTTGCCCTGACTGCTTCGCCAGGCTCGCAAAAATACAAGATAGATGAAGTAAAAAATAGGCTGTTCATTGAAAATGTCATGATAAAAACCCGTGACGATAGTGACGTAAAACCCTATGTGCAAGAAGTTCATAATGAATGGATAGAGGTGGAATTGCCGCAGGAAATGAAAGCAATAAAGAACTATCTGGAAACAATAAAAAACCTTAGGTTGAAAAAACTTTTTGACATGAAGATAATTCATTCTTATCATACAAACAAGTCGCAGCTGCTAAAGATGCAGCAGGAACTGGCGAGAAAAAAAACAGGCTACGGCTTCATGGCAATGTCTTTCATAGCAGAGGTCATAAAAGTAGACTATGCTTTGCTGCTATTGGAAACGCAATCGCTGTATTCTTTGAAGGAATACCTAGATAGCATGAAAAAAGACACAACCCGGGCAACAGCACGCTTATTGAAGGATGAATCTTTTTTGAATGCAATCCGCCTTACAAACGAGCTTGTAGATGAGGGAAAGGAGCACCCTAAAATGGAAAAATTGAAAGAAATAGTTGAAAAAGAGCTCAGCAAAAACAAGGAAGTGAGGATAATTATTTTTGCCCATTACAGGGACACATTAAAAAAAATACACGACTCTGTCAAAGGAATAAAGCATGCTGCGCCTATCGAGTTCATAGGCCAGGCAAAGAAGAAAGGGAAAGGACTGAGCCAGAAGGAGCAAACCCAGATACTTAATGAATTCAAGATGGGTTTCTACAATATTTTGTGCGCGAGCCAGGTGGCAGAGGAAGGGTTAGATGTAGTCGAGACGGATTTGGTTATCTTTTATGAGCCTGTGCCTTCAGCCATCAGAAAGATACAGCGTTCAGGTCGTACAGCAAGAACGCATACCGGCTCTGTTATTGTGCTTATAACAAAAGGCACCCGCGATGAAGCTTATCACTGGTCTGCCCATCATAAGGAAAAGAAGATGTACAAGATACTGACAGACATGCAAAGAAAGACGGAACAAAAATCCGTAGTGGACTACAAAGAGCCTGAGAACGACCACAAAGAAAACAGGGAAGATTTCAATGGATGAAAATATCATAATCTATGCTGACAACCACGAGGCGAGCAGCAAAATCATTACAATTCTGGAAAATAGGTGCAAAGTCGAGCAAAAAAAACTGGAAGTTGGCGATTATCTGCTCAGCAAGAGAGTGTGCGTTGAGCGGAAGACAACCCAGGATTTTCTGTCAAGCCTGATAGATGGCAGATTATTCACGCAGATACAACAGATGCTGGACAACTTCAAAAATCCTGTAATTATCATAGAAGGAGAAACGCTTTTCTACGAAGACAGGAAAATACATCCCAACGCCATAAGAGGCGCTCTGGCAGCTATAACTATCGATTTGAATGTACCAATTTTATGGACAAGAAATCAGCTGGAGACAGCGGAAATGCTTTTCTCTATCGCAAAAAGAGAGCAAACGGACAAAAAGAAAAACAATGCTGTGAGGGGAAGGAAAAAGCTTCGCTCAGCCAATGAAATGCAGGAATATATTATATCCGGCCTGCCAAAGATAAGCAGGGAAAAGGCCAAAGCTCTGCTAAAACATTTTAACACGCCCGAGCGCATTTTTACAGCAAATGAGGAAGAATTAAAAAATGTGGAAGGTATAGGATCTATACTGGCGAAGAGAATACGCCGCATCCTGACAAAGAAGTACGAAAAGTCGATACTGGAGGACTAGTATTTGTCCATGCCCCGGTCGTAGGGCGTCTTGTTCTTATAGGTCATGTTTGTCGTATAGAAACTGTTTGTTCTCTCGCCGGTTACGGATGAATAATTGTCTCTTTTTACGTCGTAGCCCTTGGTGGTTTCGGTCTGTACGAATTCTATTTTCTTCTTGGGCTCTTCAGAAACCATTGTAGGTTTTCTCATATAAGAAGGAAAACCAAGAGCTGTTCTGAATTTCCATAAAAGTGTATTATCCTTCAGTGATATGGCGTACATATGCCCATCCCAAGAGCCAAAATATATTGCATCGTTATGAATAGAAGGTGCAAGACCTATTTCGCCGTCTGTAAGAAAGCGCCAGGCAAGACCGCCTTTCTTTGCATCAACGGCATAAAAGTTGTGGTCCGAGGAGCCAAAGTAAACAATCCCGTCCTTCTGGATGGGTGAAGAAAATACTCTGTTACTTGTCTGAAATTTCCATATTACACGGCCGTTCACGTCAACTGCGTACAAACTTCCGTCAAAAGAGCCAAAATATATAGTCTTATCATTTATAGTAGGCGAGGACGCACCAATCTTATTTGCGAACGTTTTCCATAGGATTTTACCGTCCAGCCCTATGCAGCGAAAATACCCGTCACCCGCACCAAGAAATATTCTAGGTTTATCACATCTGGGAATCTTGGAAAAAGATCTCCTTCTGAAACTGCTTAATTCTGTATTTTTATCGTCTACTATAAGCGGGCTCTGGCTTATGGGTCCCCCGCAACTCAATTCCCATATGGCGTCTCCATCTGTTGATATGCAATATATATTTCCATTAAAATTTCCAAATATTATACGGTCATTAACTATACCGGCGGAATAGAAAAACTCTGAACCAAAATTCGGCTTGCTCCATAGCTCCTTGCCATCTTCTATCGATAGGGCGTGAAATATCCCGTTGTTGGAGCCGAAATAGACAATCCCTTCGGCTATAAGCGGCGCGGACCATATCTTGCTGCCGGCGAGGAACTTCCATTTCAGGTCCCCGTTTTTTGAAAACGCATAAAGATACTCATCAGCAGAGCCGACAATAACAGTATCTTTATAGCATGCTGGTGCGCCGAATATCATATCAGCAGTCTTGTAATCCCATAACTTGTTCCCCTCAAGGTCAAGTGCATAAAAATATGTGTCGTTTGCGCCAAAGAATATCGTATCGTCATGTACTATTGGCGAAGAGAGTATGCTTCCGCCTGCAACTATGTCCCATGCCCTAAAAGGGCTTGCTGCCTTAGAAGAATCAATATGAAAGTCCGACTCCTTCTCTTCATCAATTTCATAGTCCATAAAATAAGTATTGATTCACTCTTTAAAAATCTATTAAATTAAGTGATAATATGGAAGCAAAAAGCATCCAGAAAAACATAATAATGCTGATAATCCTTGCAATAGGCGTTAAAATTCTGACGATGGTGTCCAAAGGTTACACAGCAAACCTGCAGGTGCCTGGAAATATAGGAGAACTGGCAAATTCTGTTGAAAGCCTGAGCAACCTGCTTCTAATCGGAATAGTCGTAATAATAATTATATTGATCCCGATCTACTTGGCGAAGCGTTCTGAAGAGAAGAAATACGGTCAGCAACCGAAGTAAGTAAGGTAGACACATAATCGCTTTCCCCTTATTATCCATATTTAAGAATTACATCAATTCTATTCTCTTGATAGTATGTTATACCTTATAGGACTGGGCCTGAATGACGAAGGGGACGTGACACTAAAAGCAGTGGATGCGATAAAGAACTCGGACCGTGTCTACTGTGAATTTTTTACAAATAAGTGGCACGGCTCATTACAAAAGATAGAAGACCTTACTGGAAAGAAGATAAAAGTAATAGAAAGGACAAAAGTTGAGAGCGATTTCCTTATAGCAGAAGCAAGAACAAAAACTGTTGCTCTCTTAATCCCCGGCGATCCCCTTTCGGCAACAACTCATTTTCAATTATTGTTAGATGCGAAAAAAGAGAAAATAGAAACAAAGATAATACATGCATCAAGCATATTTACGGCTATCGCTGAGACAGGCCTGCACCTCTACAAATTTGGCCGCGCAACCACACTGACATATCCGGAGCAGGGCTTTAACCCGGACAGCCCGATAAACGTGATAAAAAGCAACAAAGAAAATGACTTACATACATTAGTCCTGCTGGATGTCAAGCAGGATCAAAATAAATATATGACAATTAATGAAGCACTGGATATTCTCCTTAGTAAAGGCTTTGATGAAAAGGAAAAAATTATTGCATGCTGCATGCTTGGTGGCATAGCGAAAATAAGATATAATGCAATAAAGGAATTAAAAAAAGAAAAAATGGAAGATGTGCCGGCCGTGATAATCGTGCCTGGCATTCTTAATTTCAAGGAAGAAGAGGCTTTAGAACTATGGAAGAATTAAAGCAGGAAACGGAGAAATGGCTGGATAAAATAAAGGAAAAGAGAAAATCCATTGCTCTTATGGATAACAGCAAAAAAGATATGATAAAAAATATAGACGCCTACATTTCCGACACGTCTCACTTCCTGGAGAAAAAAGATTACATAAGAGCATTCGAAGCAGTTGTCTGGGCCTGGAGCTGGATTGAGATACTAGAAGAATTAGAAATCATTAAAAGTGAATAATAGATCGCAGGAAATACAGGTAGAAAAATGCCATCAATATAAATGATATAACTCCGAAAACTATTCTGTAGAACTTTTTGTCCATCTCGACCCAGTCTTCCTTAGTCATCCAGAAGAGTGTCTTCATGACGCCTTTTACTGATTGCAATTTTGACATAAACATCACTTTTGTAATAGATGTGACAGATGAATATTAAAGATTAACTAAGAACGAAGGAAGCCGCCTTCTATTTCTTTTACGATCTTTTCTATTATATCCTGATAATTATATTGAGGTAGACTTAGTTCTTCCAGTTTTTTCTGATCAACGATTATTACAGGTGTTTTGTCGTTATCATTCTTTGGCGTTACAGGTATGTTAAAGTGAGACAATATGTCTTTTGCCAAATCATATCTGGATTTTAGTTCAGGTACAGTTATTGATATTGTCTCATAAAACGTATCTGTTTTTATCAGAGTACCAACTATTTCTGATATGTGCCCAATCCATGTTGGCTGGAATTTCCAACTAGTATCATAGACAGCCGGTGTTTTTTCATCTATATTTCTTAACAGCCTGTTGAACGGTCGGTCATTTGATGTATTCGGACTTAAACCAATTATCAAAGATGGTCTGAGGATTATATAGCCCGCCTTCGCATCTTTTGCAAACGTCTCGCCTGCAAGTTTTGTTTCTCCGTAAATATTTACCGGATTGATTGCAGCAACAGAAGACATGTAAATTACTTTTGCTCCTGTTTGATTTGCAGCGTTCACGACATTTCTTGTGCCATCTTCATTTATTTTTACAGCTTCTTTTGGATTTGCTTCGCACCACCGGGCATTAGGGTTTCCGACAACATGCAAGATTACATCGGGTGAAACACTGTTAATTGTTTTATAGATGCCATTGTAGTCGGTTATATCCATCCTGAGAAATTCTTCAAACAACTTATTAGTATTATAAGTGCCTGTAACAGCAAAATCTTTTTTCAGATCATTGTAAAGTCGCGCGCCAACATAGCTGCTCGCACCTGTTATGAGTATTTTCTTCATGAGTATTACCTACAGCTTCTTTATCTTGCCGGGTTTTGGCTCAAAGCACGTTCCTTCAGAAAGCAGCTCGTTGATAACCGAATCTATCTGCTCTTCCGGCAGATTGGACGCTTCTATGAGTTCGGCATAGTCACACCCCTGACCTGCATCTAATTTTTCTATCAGTTCCAGAATTTTCTTCTTTGTGTCCACTGGCTCTTGCTTCTCCGGCTCCTTTGTCTGAAGGATGGCTTCGACTTCTGGCTCTTCTATTTCAAATCTTTCCTTCATAATTCTGCAAAGTTCCGAGAAATCAGCAACCTGGTTTTTATATTGTAAAACGATGTCTCTTATTTTCTTTGCATCCTTGTCCTGAATGCGCAGTTCCAGTTCGCGGAGCATCTCATGACTGGCGTCAGATTTTGTTATGATTTCCGGGGCCAGATATATTTCTCCGTTGTATTCCTTGACGCGACCTATGAGGTCGATAATATTGCCAACCTCGATGTTGTCAAACATGGAAACAGCGTTGAATACTTTCCCGCGGATTGTATCGGTTCCATCGTCTATGGTTACAGCTGCGAATTTTCCTGTCTCGGAAATAAACTTGTCGACGACAGTGGCTATTATTCTCACGCGGGACAACCGCTGGCCTGAATTGGTAAGCACGTAATTGGGATTCATGCCTTCCTGCTTCATGTAGTTACCAGTAGTTACGTCTTTTACGCGGGTCTTTGTTGCTGTTATGCGTTTCTTCTCCATTACCAATCCCTTTTCTTAGGAAGATTCTAGGAAAGCCTTGCTTTCCTGAATTCCCAAAAGACTTTGTCTTTTGAGGAAAAAGGTCTTGGTGAACCCCAAAAGAATTGAGGCCACAGACCTTGTCTTCAAGCACTATCTTCCCTTATTACTTTATTGTATCAATTTCAACAAATTATTTAATATGATTAAACCCTTCTTATGAAGCCAGGGCGCGGCGTAAAGATTGTGCCCTCGCGCTGCAGGCGCTCTATGATTTCTTCTGCACCCTCTATGCCCTGGTTCTCTGCTTCTGCTTTTATGTCTTCGATGGAAACTTCCTTTCCTACTTCTTTCTGCAGCCGGTCAATTATCCCCAGCATTACAGTTATTCTTCTTCTCTTTGTAGCAGTAATTCCGCCTTCCACTTTATCAATATCTATTTTGCCTGATTCCACGTCGTAGCCTAATTGGTACAAAGACGTATTCATGAGCTTTATTGCTCTTTGCGCGTCTTCCATGCGGATTTTATTATCAAGGCGTACTTTTGCAGAAGCTTCTGCCAGCCGTATTAATGCCTCATACTGCCTGAGAGTTATGCTTATTACTTGTATTTCTGAGGAAGGGTACTGGTTTCTCATGTCCACATAAAATTTCTGCAGCATTTCGCCTGCTTCCTGACTGAGTTCCACATCATTTATGACTCGTGCATAGGCAATGTACTTGCGGAGCAAGTTCTTGTTAATGGGCGGCTCAACTGTATCGGGAGTTATTCTTGAAGCTATTATATGGCGAGTTATGCGCTCGTCCTTTGTCCTGTCAGGCAGGTCCTTCAATGCGAACTTCAAATCAAAACGAGACAGAAGTGTTTCGGGAATATTAATCTGCTCAGCTATCGAAACATACGGGTCGAAGCGTCCCAGTTTGGGATTGGCAGCTGCAAGAACAGCTGTCTGCGCTGGCAGCGTGGCTACGATGGATGCTTTGGCTATGCTAACTGTTTCTATGGATGTAGCTTCGTGCATGGCTATCTGGTCATCCCGGCTCATCTTGTCAAATTCGTCTATCGCAATAAGGCCCTTGTTGCACAGGATAAGGGCGCCGGCTTCCAGGACCCAGCCGCCTATTGCTTCATTCTTCACTACGGTAGCTGTAAGGCCAGCTCCACTTACGCCGGAACCTGATACGTATCTACCACGCGGCACAATTGAAGAGACTAATTTCAGTAAAACGGATTTTCCGACACCGGGATCGCCTGTTATAAGAATGTGAATGTTGCCGCGTATGCGCGAGCCGTCAGGCAGCACATGAGGCACGCCGCCAAAAAGCTGCAAAGTAATAGCTTCCTTGATATCTTCAAAGCCGTAGATGCCTGGCGCAATGGACGCTATCAGTTTTTCATAGATGCCAGGATCAGCTGCCAGGTCCCTTATTTTCTTTTCGTCCTCAGGGCTTATGTCCATATCCTCGAATTCTATGTCGCTTGTTTCCACATGGTTGGCTTCTATGTACATGTCCATCTTTGTGGACATCTTGCCCTTTATGCGCTTTGGCAGTTCCTTCATCATGCCGGTTATCTTCAATTTGGCGCCGGGGTCGGTCTTTTTCTGCATCTTCGGTGTTGTCAGGTCCTCTTTCAATAAAATAGATATTTGCCCAGGTTGCTCGCCTGTCGTAACTTCAAACGGCTCTACCGCTGTCAGCCAGCGTATGTCGTACATTTTCTTGTCAATAAGCTTGAAATCGCCGCGGCGGCCGCACTCGCAGGAAATAGGTTTTTGCACTATATTGCTGTCCTGCTTTACAGAGATTTTTGCATGGCATTCAGGGCATTCAAAAATTGCCTCATAAATCTGCGGTTTTACCTCTGACGCGGCTTTGATTATTGCATCTACTGTCATGAAGCGGTTCATGTGCTTTGCCCTCAAATTTCTGATTCTTATCATCCTGCTTTCCGGCAGATTGCGCACACGAACGTGTATCTTCTCGTCAACTATGCGCTCTGCTGCTGCGTCAAGGGCACTTATAATTTCCTCTGGCGTATTCAATAACTGGTCAGCAATGGGACCGTCAAAGCGGTCAAGAATCGAGAAATCTACAACCAGGGCTGTTTCTTCTTTTGTAGCTTTCAAGAGGTCAGCATAATAATATTCCCGTATAAATTCGTCCAGGCGGTCTACTAAATCCATATCAAATTAGATAAGAAAAGAGTATTTAATTTGTAGCCCCACAGCTTCTTTTGTTTCCTGTGGAAAAACAGCAAGTAGGGAAAAATGCTGCAGCAACTAGGAAGTTGATTTAAAAATAAAAAAGAACGATGCTGCTCTTTCTGCCCTATTCTTAGCTCTTCAGGCTGCGCAGTGTGGCTTCTAATTTTTTGACAGCCTTTTTTACTGCGTCCAAAGACTTGGCACCGGCGCAGACTACTCTTCCTGAGCTGAAAAGAAGGAAAGCGACCTTTGGATCGTATATTCTGTACACCAATCCAGGGAACTGCTCTGGCTCGTACTCGCTATTTTCCAACTGAAACGCTAATTGGTCAAGATTCAGCTCGCGGCCGAGATTAACAGCAACTACAATGTTCTCTATATTGACCTTTAGGTTGTTCTCGTTAAAGCGGATGCCTATCTTTTTGATCCTTCTTACTGTTATTTTTAGGGCTTCTTTTGCAGCGGCGGTCGAATTGGCGCCGACACATATAATTTTGCCGCTTCTGAAAATAAGCGTCGCCACGCGGGGCTCGTCTAATCTGTATACGAGACCAGGAAACTGTTCCGGCTCGTATTCGCTTGCCGGCAGCACGTTCAGAAGCTTGTCAAGGGATATTATTTTTTTAATATCCGTAGAAGCAACGACATTTTCTATCTTTATTTTCTCAGCCATTAAATCACCCGAAGTTGTAAAGCAACTTCAATCTCTTACACACACCATCAACAATATTGTATTTAAGTATAGGGTAGAATATTTAAATAGTGAATTTGCGTTGCAAACGTAATTCAGGTGCCTTTTATGATCTACAGGGATATAATAGAAATTCCAACAGAAGGAAACAAGTTTTATGACATAACAAAGGAGATAAATTCTGTTATTCAGCAGTGCGACCTCAAGGACGGGCTGTGCAACATATTTCTGCATGGCACCACGGCTGGTCTGATGATAAATGAGAATGATAAAATGCTGTTTGAGGACATGAGGCACTTTTTTGAAAGCAGCGCACCGGAAGGCAGGATGTACAATCATCCGGAAAACGCGCAGTCGCACATAAAAGCATCAATGATAAACCAGAGTTTGTCAATACCCGTAGCCGACAACAGACTTGTTCTGGGCGCGTGGCAAAGTATTTTATTATGGGAATTCGATGTTGTTAACAGGCAGAGAAAAATAATAGTTACATTGAGTGATTAGATGTTTAGCAACTATGTCTGGTTCCTGATCGCGATAATGGTCACCCTCAGCAACGTGCTGGTCAGCTTTGTTGCGTACTACTATCTGCAGAGCCAGAAAAAACTGAGCAAAGGCTTAGTCAAGGCGCGGGATCTGACCTTCTACTATTCGGTGGGAATGATGTTTATTCTTATCTTCTCTATAGGTTTCTTCATTCTTTTTGTGCCTGTTTAGATAGCAAGTTCATATACCCCAAGAAGCACGTCACCAATAGTTAACTCCGAAACCCTGCGCATTCCTTTTCTTTCTGCAAATGATATGGACCTCTCGTCTGCAAAAGGCTTTTCGCATATGCATCCAAAAACCCTTTGTAACCCATGCATTCTTGCCATTTCAACAACGGTGTCACATAAATAATTCGCAATTTTTCCCGACCCCAAGCTCATATAATTTGCCACTCCTAGCTGGTCAATATAAAGAAATTTTTCTCTTTTCTCAAATACTCTCATTTCAGGTCTATCGAAATTCCAGGACTTGAGAAATTCGTCATCGTAAGACAGGGCAAATCCCTTTACGTCGCCGGAAATCTCTGCGACAATAAAATATGGGTTCAAGCACCTCTCAAAATCGTTTTCGGTTTTTGGATATTCAAAAAACCCCGTTTTGCGCTCTTTCCAGCCAGCCTGATTTCTTGAAACGCTCTGCAAATCATGTATGCCTTTTATTGTTGCCACGTCGTGTGTACTTGCCTGTCGTATGATCATTTCATCACAGCAAGGATATAACGTATGTTTTTATAACTCTTTCAGAAAACGTAGATCTATGAAACTTACAGCCTTGGTAAGCGGCGGAAAAGACTCGCTCTATGCGATGTACCTGGCAAAGAAGGAAAATAAAATAGATAGCATAATTTCTATTAAGTCTGAAAACACGGAGAGTTACATGTTCCATGTGCCGAACATAGATCTGGTAAAAGAGCAGGCCAGATTAATGGATGTAAAACTGATAGAAAAAATAAGCAAAGGCATCAAAGAGGAAGAATTGGAGGACATAAGAGATGTTCTCAGCGACCTAAAAAATCACGGCGTAGAAGGCGCTGTGACAGGAGCTGTCCAGAGCAATTACCAGAAGGAAAGGATAGATAAGATATGCAAAGATCTGGGCATAAAATCCATTGCCCCCCTGTGGCACTGCGACCAGGAAAAATACCTGCGGGATCTGGTGAAAAACTTCAAAGTTGTTATAATATCCGTTGCTGCGCCGCCTTTGGATGAAAAATGGCTGGGCAGGGAAATGGACAACAAAATGATAGACGAGCTAATCATATTGAATAAAAAATACGGCATTTCCCTGGTCGGTGAAGGCGGCGAATTTGACACCTTTGTGACTGACTGTCCTATGTACAACAGAAAAATAGTTATAGAGGATACGGAGAATATATGGGATGCAAAGACACAGTCGGGATACATGATAATAAAGAAGATCCGTGAAGAGTGATTATTATGAAAGAATTTGTTTCGAGTGTGTGCAACGGAGCATGTCAGGTAAATTATAGTAGTCAAAGCCCTGAAAACTACACCACAACACCCATGCCAAAATTTGATTATTTGTCTAACATAAGCGGCAACTACCTGGCATATCTTACTACGGCAAAGTCTGAAACGCAAAAATACCAGGAAAAGTTTGATGATGAAAGAAAAGCAAACAGGGACTACTATGAGAGTAAGCCGCTCCTAGACGTTACGACGAGTAACACCTATACGGACGGTTCGGCCTGGGCCCACACAATTCCCGAAGAAGGAATAATAAATATAAGGCCGCCGGAATCCCTTGATGCTGACCTAAGCGTTTTCAACCACGAAGTTGTTCACAACTTTTATCCACATATGAGAAACGAGTATTACATAAGCCTGATAGGCAAAGGCCCGATGGCAAAGTACATTGTTAATTCTTTCCGCTACTCCCGCCATTAAATATTTTTCATCTGTTTGAATGCTTATGGAACACAAAATTCACATCATAACGCACGGCTGTTCTAATAATCAGGCAGAGAGCCAGATAATGGCTGCTACACTGGATAAGTCTGGCTTTGTTCTTGTGGACGACAAAGAAAGTGCGGATATAATTATTGTCAATACGTGCAGCGTAAAGGGCAAGACGGAGAGCAAGACCCTGCACGAGATAACAGAGCTGCAAAAGCAGTATCCTGACAAGAAATTGATAATAGCCGGCTGCATGCCTGAAGCTGAACTGACCAAGGTAAGAAGATTTGCACCGCGCTCGTCGATAGTAAGTACGAATCACATCTCTAAAATAGCTGCAGCCGCTTCAAGCGGCGAGCAGGTAATTTTCGTCGGCAAACATAACGAGGAAAAAGTGGACGTGCCAAAGATAAGATCAAATCCAGTTGTGGACATTGTTCCTATAGCTAATGGTTGTTTATCTCATTGCACATTCTGCTCGACAAAGCTGGCAAAGGGTGAGCTTTTCTCATTTAAGC
>JAPLUZ010000045.1 GCA_026397375.1 Candidatus Aenigmatarchaeota archaeon
TATGAGCTGCTGCGCGTCTGCTTCAAAGCCGCGCTTTTCAATGTCCATTTTCCAGCTCTCTTTTGGATCGATCTTGCCGTCTATTTCCTTTAACAGTTTTTCTATTTCTGCTATGTCTGTTTTGCACCATTTGTCCACAGGCACCCATCTGAATGTGTAGCGGAATTTATAGGGCTCGCTTCCACAGAGCTCATTTAAGTTCCTTACAATGTCTTTCGGGTTGCTTGCATGCAGAAGAAAAACACCCGGGAATTCACTTTCCAGGAAGTCTGCACTCGGGAGAAGACCGTTTATTTCTTCCTGTGCCTTGCCTTGATGATTTGGATCATACGTCACAATAAGGTTTGCTTCCATACAATCACACAATAATAAATATCATCCAAATCTTTAAATTATACCTGTCTGTAGTGTGTTTTTGTTTCATAGATATTTTTTGTTTTATAAATGTTATTTGCTCCATAGGTGGAAATGGCTGTGTCTATTAGTGCGTCAAAAGCGCCATAGGTATCTTTCTTGGAGGGTTCATAGTTCGCTTTTGTTTCACCCATTTTTGGGTTTACCTGCATATTGTATCTTTTTGTGAAGGTGTCTATCAACTGCTGTATCTTTTGTCTTGTATCAAGATCCATGTGCTGCATAAGGGGCTGTAGGTCTTCTATGCTTTTCTCAAATATTTTTGTTGTAAATTGCGATATTTCTTTGAAAACATTGAATTCTGAGCAGTTTTTTAGCTCCAGCCCGCCTATGTTTGCATCCACGAAGCTTGTCCAACTTATCCTACAGTTTGTCATCTCCGAGTTATTGAATGTCGCCCAGGTGAAACCGGAATAGTCAATGGTGCAGTTAACGAAGCGGACGTTCTCAAAGGTGCTCCTTCCAAATGCGCCAAAAAAGAAGTCGCAGTTCTCAAATACAACGTTATTGAATTTGCAGTCTCTCAAAGAAGTGAATGTTATCTTTGAATTTTTCAGCTTAAGTCCGTCAAAAGCCCTTCCGCTCAGGTCTGCATAGTTAAATTCTATTTTGTCAAATTCCTTTTGCCCATTGAAAAACCTTTCAGTAAACTCGCTGCTGAACATACAAAATAATTGGATAGAAATCTTTAATATGTGCAGTCAGAAAGAATAGTTCTCATGGTCAAAGCAATGGATTCTTCCTCAAGGAAGATTCTTGTGAGCGGCTCCTCAAGGAAAGAAGGCCTCGATGACAAGGTCAAAAAGAGCCTCCACTGTTCGACAGCTGAGGGCACGTTCAACGCAGCCGCCAGCAGCATATTTGATACGTATCTTATACCGTTTGCAATGGCGCTGGGTGCAACATCAGGAGAAATAGGCATATTGACCGCTGTGCAAAACCTGGCCAATACCCTGTCGCAGATACCAGGCGCCATTCTGGGGGACTATTATTCGAGAAAGGCCATATGGATGCTTTCCCAGGTAGTAGGCAGGATAATATTCTGGATTCCCATCCTTCTTTTGGCAGTGTTCAACGTCCAAGGCGCCATTATTGCCCTCATTATTTTCGTTGGTATACAGACATTTATCATAGGACTGCGGGCGCCTGCGTGGGCCAGCCTCATGGGCGATCTGGTTCCCGCCAGCATAAGGGGCCGTTATTTCGGCAACAGAAACATGATAACCGGTCTTGCAGGCATAGCGATGACCCTGGGTGCAGGAGTCATTGTATCGATCTACGGCTTTTCAGAAATATTTTTTATCTACATTATCTTGGGCATTATAGCTGCGCCCATTTTCATGAAGATGTACGAGCCCCCTGCAAAGAAAACCTTTCACTATAAGTTCAGGATTTCCATCCATCCGTCTCAGTGGTCAAAGACCATAGCCACAAACAAGAGCCTGTCTATTTTTACAATCTATCTGTTCATCATGAATTTTGCCATATTAGTAGCGTCGCCTTTTTACACGGTTTACATGCTGAAGGACCTTCACATCGGTTATTTCATTTTTTCTGTTATTACAATATTGGGCGCACTGGCACACATAGTAACGTTCAAATACTGGGGAAAAATAACCGACCGCTACGGCAGCAGAAAAACCTTTATCGTCGCGTCAGCTTTTGGCATATTCGTGCCGCTACTGTGGGCATTCGTTTCTGATCCTATTACAGCCAGCCTTGTCATAATCTATGACGGTGTAATATTTTCAGGCATCAACCAGGTGGCATTCAATTATCTGCTTGATATTACTCCAAGCGACCGCAGGTCCCAGTATGTTGCGAATCACAATTTTTTTGTGGGCATGGGCGTAGTGTTCGGCGCATTATCCGGCGGTATTCTGGCTACCATGTTTGACGGCCAAACATTCCTCGTATTCGCCGGTTTGCAAATAGTTTTCCTGGCGTCCTTTGTCATAAGAATATTTGCCGTTGCCCTTTTGCCAAAGATCTCGGAGATTGACGTGAAGCACATGAAGGGAACTCCCATCCGTGATGTGTTCTGGCAGGCCATGGCTGTTGGACCACTGAAGGGAATAAACAACACCCTTCATTACACATTCAAGCAGCCCTATGAGCTAGAAAAAGGGTTCAAGAACAACGTCAAAAAAATACAGTACAAGATCAAGATGAAGACGAGCTGAAAGTATGAAAAAGTCGGTTCACGTTCTAGTGGTTTTCAAAGAAATAGCAGCAAAAAACTAGATTTCTTACTTGTTTTTCCTCAACTTGTCCTTGCAGATGTTGCAGATGCTGCCCGTATTTGCCCTCTCCAGGTCGCCCTCGCACATCAGGCATTTGGGCTTGACTCTTTTGTCATAAACTTCGCTGTAGAATGCCATAATTATCAAGATAATATTGCACTACGGAGCTTATATTTGTTTTCTGTATGTTTTATGTAATTTTATCGTAATTGATCAGTTTGATAATTTTATTTCACGCATTCACTGAAAGCTTTAAGTATATGCAAAAATGATAGAATTATTATAAAATTCAACGGAGATTTTACTATGTCGATATTTGGTAAATTTTTCAAGAAAAAAGAAGAAGAGCAGACAGACGCCAACGAACTGACGGAAATTCCTGTCCCTCAGGAAACAACAACATTCACAAATGTGATGATAGACAAGATAGAAAGCCTGTCTGATTCTGACCGCATTATCAAAAAGGTAAGAAGTGGCAATATTGTCATCGCAAGAATAAAGGAACTGAAGGAGCAGAACCTGGACGAGCTCAAGCACAGCATATCCAAGATAAAAACGTCGTGTTCCATCTTCAACGGTGATATAGCAGGCGTAGGCGATGAATGGCTTATAGTCACCCCGTCAACAGCCA
>JAPLUZ010000033.1 GCA_026397375.1 Candidatus Aenigmatarchaeota archaeon
GACGTAGTTGAATACAGCCAGCATAAAATAGAAATAGCCGAAGAACACATAGATAGAAGTGGAAAGAAATATGTGTTTGTTGAATGGTCTGACAAAACTATAGGTAACGAAAGACCGGTTCATATAGGAGACAGCGACGAAACAATAACAGCAATATACAAGGAAGAACAACCCACTCCCCCTCCAACACCACCAAAGCCGTCGGAAAAATGGGAAATAAAACCCTATAGTGTTGCCATTGACTCATATCCGCAGCAGGGCGTGCAGATAAAGTTTTATTATCATGAAAAGAAAAATACCGAACCTTCTGTTTCGCGCACCGATTTCAACAATACTGTAAATTCAATAAGAACGCCATCTACTAAGACCGCAATAATGAACATTGCAGCAGAGTTCGAGGCAGAAGTCAAAAAAATTCATAAAAAAGAAGACGCTGAAAAATGGCTCAAGAACAGGCTACGCCCCATTACTGGTGATCAAACAGAAGCATGGATAGAACTTATTATAGAAGCTTTCTGGATTGAACAACCCGGCTTCAAGATAAAAGAAATTAGCATAGGCAACAACAAGACTCCGATATACGTTGATTTGAACGAAGGCATCTGGATCCTGGAAGCGCCTGAAAAGGTAGGCGAATTTACTTTAAACAGGTGGGAAGCAACAGCGCCAGACGGAACAAAAATAGGCACGACAGAACCGTGGGAGCTTGATAACGACAACGGACCGAAGCTCAATAAACTGCGGCTCGTTCTTGACGCCAATCAAATACCGTCTCTAAAAAACGCAATAGCAAAAGGCGGAAGAGGTCAGCCGATAAAAGTTACTGTCAATTATTCCAAGTCCACCAAAGATATTCTTAAATTTGAGGACAGGCGATTCCCGGGCCAGAAACGTGGTCGCCAGGGCAATGCACTAAATTCTAACTTCATCACAGGCACCTTTGGAGCAGCAGGCCTGCGCGGAAAAATAAGCAGGGATGTTACGCCCCGCAAGTTGAAGACAGATCCCCACCTGCTTGCAGCTGTCAACAAAGGCAAGCGCCTGCTAAATAAATATGCGAAAGCCGAATACTCCAAAATTTTTGATCCGAAGAAACGCGAATTCAAGGAACGCGCCGCTGTGCTCCGACAAAAGCAGAGAGCTGCAGTGAAAGCTAGGGTCATACTGCGGGGAATCATAACAGCCAACCTGAGACATGCTAAATTAGGTGCCGTGAGGATGCGCGACGAGGACACCATGAACACCGCAGACCAACTATTTAATCAGGTGGCAACCCTTCGGCAAAACCAGGCGTTTACCAGCTCCCGGGACGCATTAAAAGATTATATGGACTCGAGGGATTCCTATTACAAAGATTTCCAGGAAGCCGCCGAGACGGCATCAGCACATCTTTTGAATTATTTGCAGAACAAGGCCAAGACCATCACATTTCGCCTTGCCCATCAGTACAACATGGCCCCCAATTCTCCTGATCAGGTCGCAGTTGAAGAACAACTCGTAGCCTATGCAACAACACTGGCAGAAGATTTCGCCGTGCGTGGTCGTTCCTTTGGTCATGCGATGATGCGCGGCCTCGGCATCATGTCCCGCGGAATGGAGACAGGCGGCGCGACCTTTGGGAACGTTCTTTACAATATATTTTCATTCATAACTGGTCCCTGGACAATTATGACAATATTTGCATTTATATTTTTCTTCTTCGTGCTGCAGTTCGTTGGTTATAATATTCAATTTTTGTGGATCATGCCTGCCATAGGTGCAGTGACAACAGTGCTGCTTAATTTTTCTGATTCATTTCAACCTTTGGATTGGGTAACACATATATCGTCAGGCGCGATCATGGGCTACAGCGCTGCACTCCTTATGATTGCGTTGGGCATGCCCAACTGGGGATTTATCGGCGGCTCCGGCACAACAACCTTCTGGATTATCTGGCTGATCCTGGGATTCATAGGCTTGTTCCAGTTTTATCAGAATGGTGGATGGAAAGTTGTGCTGCAGGGAGGCTTGATTATTTTATTGTTTGCTTATTTGGCACTGGGTCCTTATCAGGCCTACTTCTATCAGATCACTGATCAGGTAAAGGCGCCGATAGAAATAGCTTATCGTGCTGTTGAAAGAGCTATTACAGATGTCTGGCTCCTTGCTACAAATCCAACAGAGTGGTATGCACGCCAGCAGGTTGTAAATGTAAGGCCAGAACGACCTTTGGATGTGCCGAAGGGCATCGAGCTATCTACTATTGAGGCTCTACCAGCTTCTGTGCCAGCTGGCCAGCAATTTGCTTTGACAACTGTGATAAAGAATGAAGGTGTGCTGGATGCAGCAACAGATATTATAATTTCCCTTGATTGTAATCAATGGTGTGTCGCAAGCTTTGCAACGCCTACAACAAGCGAAAAAATGGACGACGCAGCAAGGGCAAGGTTAGGTCCTCTTGCAAAGCAAATCGATGATGGCAAGTTATTCTATATTAAAAATAATTTACGCCGCGGCGAATCCACGATCATAACTACGCAGCCCTTTGTCGCGCTGTCAATGGCGCAGCGCGCAGCCGAGACAAATTTTGCAAGAGTAAAATTCAACCTCAGCTATATTTATTATACCAATTCCTCTCTGCAGGTTAGTGTAATATCACAAACTGAACTGCAAAGAAAATTCCGTGAAAACGAGCCTGTATTCAAGCCCGTTGTAGCTGTAAGCAAGGGCACGCCTGCCCAGCTGTCGCTGAATGTTGGACCGCAGCCGTTGCAGGCAGGAAGCCCGTCAATACTGCTTATTTCCGTATCCAACAGCCGTGATGATAGTAAAGTGATTCTGCAGAAAGACAGCAAGATAATAATAACAATGCCAAAAACAGTCGGCTCTGGCCTGGACTGTAACGGTTATAAAAACGATAAAGACAACACCGACACCAGCGTAGAGATTGTAAAATACAACGTAAATCCTGCGTCAGGCGACAGCATAGAAATACTGGCCAATGAATTCCAGTCAATATTTGCATTTATCTGCACTTTCACAGCTGCGACAGACGTGGAAACATTGCGGACAGACCTGGTGACAGCTTCCCTGCCGCAATACATGTTCAGATTAGAGCAGCATAAGGACGTGCCGATAACGCCGCCTTTAGGAATTTTATTTGAGCCTTTCGAGAGCACGTGCAACGCGGCCAGTGGCATAGACGCGTGCCACGCTATCACAGCGTCAAAAGGAAAAGCAGGCGACCCTGCAAGAACCTGTTACTACGAATATTACGGCACACTCACACTAAAAGATCCTTTGCTCGGGATCGATGTTTTGCCCAAGAACATTATAAGCAGCTCTTGTCACGTCTGCGGATCTGTAGCAGACAACTGCGGCAAGTTCCAGTCCAATGAAACATGCCAGAAAGAGGCAAGCGTCTGCGGCTGGAACTGCGCATGGGAATTTAGGAAGGATCCTGTTTCCGGCGTAGACAGCGGTGTTTGCAAGAACAGCACCGTTACCGCGGGCGGTATAATAGGACCGATGACCGACACTCAAAAACAAATAGCCCAGAAAATAATTCAGATTGCTTCAGAGATGAAATCTAATGCTCCAAATGCAGACCAGCAGGTGAAAGCAGAAGGCATAGCCAATTCTTTTGAAGAAATGGTTCTAAAGGTTGCAGTTGTGGAGAGTTCGCTGCGGCATTGCACTGACGGCAGCCTAGGTTGCGTGAACGACAACACGTACGGTTCCACTCTCTGCAGCTCATCTAGCTGCGGCATAATGCAGATAAATGTTTTGGGATCCACGCCTGCCCATCCTGACTGGAAAACATCCACGAATGAATACGGCTGTAATGGCAAAGGTGCCTATGACCTTGACTGCAACATAAGGCTGGGTGTCGGTTTATTGATCAAATACTATGGGGATTATGGCCAGAACGGAAATCCTAATCCAATATGTGAAACCTACAAGGATCAGTACATTGCCTATAAAGGCTGGAAAGCTGCCCTGCGTGCCTACAACGGCTGGGGGTGCCCGCAAAGCTATCTAGGCGGCCAGGCAGCAGCCGCAGGCTATGTAGAGAAAGTGGTAAAAACAACAGTTTCAGTATCGAGCATTACACAAGGCAACTATGTTCAGCAAGATAGTTACGGACCTATCCTCGATTCCGGCTGGTCCATAAACAGCGGACAGAAAGGATATTACCAAGTCTACACTTTAGGAATTTACAATGTCCGCGTAGGTGTTGTTGACACAACTCAAACAACCGTGATGCTTGTGGGCCAGATAAAGAACATGTTAAATAATCAATGGGTTGCAATGGACTGCTCAGGTCACGGAATTCTTACGAACGGCGGCGAACTCTACGCTGAATTCAGATTCGGTGCGCAGAATGTCGAACTCGGCTGCGATGTAAAAAACGCCGTGCTAAATGAGCCGAACCCGTCTGGCAATGATTTCACTTTGAAAATAGCAAGCGTTGACAATAGTGCAAAAACAGTCGCGCTAACAGTGGAGCCTGTAGCAGGCAACGCAATAACTGGAAATTTAATTGCAAGTGCAAAGGATTGCGTATCATGCACTTCTGGAACTTTTGTCTGGTGCACCGCGCAGACGCCCAGTCAATCCAGCGGTGCCTGTTCTGAAGCAGGACCCTGTGCAGGTCAATATTCAAATCCAGTACTATCAACAGACCAGTGCCCTGGTCAGGTTGTTAATCAGCAGACATCCGGGAGCCTGGTTGCGGATGCAGCAAATCATATGAAATTCTACAGCAATTCCTTAGAGGAAGATAAATTCTATAATATCTACCTCCCACCGAGCTATAACACGAATATAGATAAAAGATATCCCGTTGTTTATCTTTTGAACGGGCTGTGGGGAGATGAAAGTGCATGGATTGACAAGGGCAATATAGTCAACATATACAAATCGCTCCTGAATTCAGGAAAAATAAAAGAAATGATAATCGTAATGCCCGACGGCGACAACAGTGCCTATGAAAATGGCTGCAGTGGAGGCATTATATTTTCTTGTGGAAACTACGAAAACTACATAGTAAGCGACCTAATAAATGAGATAGATTCTAAATACAGAACAATAGCGAACAAGGACGGCAGAGCCATTGGTGGCTTGTCGCTGGGCGCAAGAGGCGCAATGCGGCTTGCGTTCATACATACGGATTTATTCTCATCGGTAGCCGGTCATAGCGGCCGTTATGACTATCTTATAGACGAAATGACAGCTGCAGACTGGAACAGAGTAAAAACATCAGGTATGTACATATATTTTGATGCAAGCAGTAACGACCTAATACCATATTATACGAGTTCTAGCGAGCAACTTGATGGTACATTGACGATCGAAGGTATACAGCACGAATTTCATCTTATAGATTATCCAACGCTTCAGTCGCATGCATGGCCATTTTGGCAACAGCAGGTTCCTATAGCCTTGGTAGGCGATTGTAATAAAATATGCACTTTAGCTTAGACTCCCATTATCATCCTGAGCCAGTTTCGCAGGCCAGGTCCCATGCCAAGGATAACCACAATGGTCTTCAGGAAGGTTCTCTTTTCAAGATCTTCTTTTTTGTGAAGTTCTTTGTCAAAGAAGTAAAGCACAAGCGGCACGACTATTATTTTCAGAAGAAACATCGCAGCAGGCCCAATGAAATCAATGGCAAAGCCCGCAACGACGTGCTGCTCGAAATAGCTTAAGCCCAATTGCTGTGGAAATTGCAGAGCAGTGAATGTCGTTGATGCGTCAAACATGTGGATGAAAATCAAAAAGGTATTTTCATTGGTCATTAGCACTTTTTTTCTGTCCATTCTTCTTGCTCCAAAAAGGAGCAAGGCCCAGAATATTGCTAACAGTATTACAGCACCAAAAGCAAAAGCACTCACAAAACGGAATTGCGTTAAAACAAGCAGATCAATGATCAAGCCTATTGCGAACCAGGTTTTCCAGTATTTTGCTATTTTTTTCTCAGAAAGTTTTGCAAATACCAGCGCAGCCAATGCTATCCCGAATATAACAAAATAAATCAGTGGCGTGATGAATAAAACATTTCTTGGAGCACCATAGGCATCTATTACTGTAAATTGCTGGAGAAATATTATTCCCTTTGCTTCCAGCAGGTCCTCAAATGCCCGCAGTATGCTGCCCATCGCTATGAAGGGCAGAATGCCAAAGAAGAATTTCCTGTCAACTGCTATTTTCATCCTTTTCAGCAATTTGTAAGTAAGAAAAACAGCGGCAATTAGGATCAACGCAAACGTTACGGTATTGACTATGTTGTATCCTGTATTGTAGATTATAGGGTCCACGAAATACGTCTGGAAAAATTCAGCCATGACTAACTTTATTAATCGTCAAGTTAATAAAAGTAAAGGAAGATTAAGCTGGTAATATGAAAAAAATAGCCTATCTCATGGTTCTCGCTCTTGTTTTGGTCAGCGGCTGTGTTATACCAGGAGACATATTTGGAAGCAATGTTTTGAATGTCCAGCAGAATACAGTTCAAAACGGCGAAAAAGACGTCGTGGTTTTGACCAAGGCCGAGACCATACCCACATCCACAGTCCTGCCCGACCAGGACGTGGCACTTTATTTTATCGTTCAAAACAAGGATACAATGAAAACAGCCAGGAAAGTTTTTATCGACTTATTTAATCCGTCCATTTTCAAATGTGTGGACAAATCAACTTTGGTTTCGACGTTTCATGAACAGTGTGAATCAACTGACACGAGGTACACCAAAGCCGGCGAGGAAGACCTTTTGCCGGGTGAGCAGGCCCAGGTAAAATTTAATTTGCGGTCACCGTCACAAACAGAAATAGGCGGCATAAAACAGACCACCGACCTGAACTACGAAATCAGCTACGACTTTCTCAGTTCATTATCCTATGTAGTGCCTGTTGTTGATATGCAGGAAGTTATCAACAGGCAGCAGTCCAACGAGAAAACAACCGTGCAGATATCCAAGTCCTACAGCTCCGGCCCGCTACAAGTAGACGTGGAAATGCTTGGTGCCCCATATATACTAAATAACAACAATGCTGTTCTGCTCTTCACGATAAAGAATGTAGGGTCAGGCACGCCAAAGGGCTCAAATATAACAACACCACAGGCATACAGACTAAGCGGTCAAATTAGTGATATAGGAGATCTATTTAATAAAATAGCAAACGTGTTGAACGGTCTTGACAAAACCAACTATCCCAGCATCGACAGCCTGCAGCTGAATGGCGAACCAATGGTAGACCAGGGCCTGATGATAGTTTTTCCTCCGGAGTTTGAACTTATTGAATGGCCAGGCGGTTCAAAAGTTGGCGGTGAAAAAGAAGACGCCCTGTTCCACTGCGATACATCAACAAATATCTGTATTAACAAAAGAGACATAAGCATTTTCCGCGACGCATCCAGGGTATCCATGAGATTTACCATTCATCCCACCATGCCTGCTGACACTCCTTTTCGTTCCTATTCTATACTTGCCCTTCTTGGTTACACGTATGAGCTGAGAAACAGCATTTCCATGACGGTCAATCCGTTCCAGAACGTGTAAATTAAGAAAAATCCTTCTTTTACTGCTCTATTTTCCCAGACGAGGAGAATTTGTTTTGTCCTCATCTACAAATTTAAACCAGCCAGAACAATTATTTCTTTGTATGAAATGGAAATATTTCTTGCTATTATTGCCAATTGTTCTTGTAGCCGGTTGCACAGAAAACCAGGTTGTTGGCAATGGTCTGATAACAACGATTAGTCCTGATTCCTCCATGGTTTTTAGCTCAGGAACCGTGAGGATAAATGTGGACCTGGACAATCAAAATCCCCGCCCCATAACCGATGTTAATGCAGCTATATTTGATCCCGGCCTGCTGAAAGCCATGGGCGGAGACACCATAGACCTCTATAATCTTGCCAATACAAAAACATGCGGCAAACATATTGATGAAATGCTGCCCAACCAGTTCCAGTCCTTTGCATGCATATTTCAGGCACCAAGCAAAATAGAACTGCCGCAAAACAGCCTGGAGAATGACATAAATGCGAAAGTGGAATACAAAACAGATTTCTCCGCTGTACAACTAATAGAGCTTATGACTGATCAGGAATATTTACGCCGCACAGCTACAAACACTTTCCAGCAGAAATCCAAATCCTATTCGTACCATGACAGGAATGTGGAAATAGACGTGGACTTCAGCGACAACCTGCCCATTGTAAAAAGAAGCGGTGACCAGAAAGATTATTTTGTTTACATAACTATCAAAAACATAGGCAACGGCTTTATCAAAGAAATAACAAGAAATGATTTCAACATAGTGCAGGCAAAGGCAGGAGGCGTGAATATAGAAGATATTGTGAGCTGTCCTTTCCGGGACCAGCAAAACTGGAAGCTGGAACCACTGGGCAAGGAATTCCCGAGAATTGCCTGCCAGCTGAATCTGCCAGAAGGACTAAATGTCATCGAGAACTATGGCATGCTGATAACACTAAATTACAACTATGAAACAAGGGATAAGGCAACTATCACGGTCGTAAGATAACAGGAAAATCTATTTAAGCAAGGCTTATCAAAATAAACTAAGGCGAAGAGAATGAAGAAACTATTATTGTTAATTCTGTTGGTGTCGGTTATACTTGTATCGGGCTGTGTGCAGCAAGCAACTCCCACATCGGCAAGCCGTGGCCTGACCATAAGGAGCTTTGATGTTAATCCTTCGCAGGTTCAGGCCAATGAGCCGGTTTTGATCGATGTCGCAGTGGACAACGTGGGCGGCACAACCGCGACAAACGCCCAACTGGACTTTTACGGTGTTCAGGACCAGTGGAGGGACAGCACCGGCAACACAGTTACATCCACACTTACTCGCGCATTGGGCACAATGACTCCGCCGGAACCTTCAAGAAATGTTCCAGGTCAGACAAAGCTGGTGCAATTGGAATTGAGGCCGCCAGAATTACCACAGGGCATTACCACAGCACTCCCTCTGGAAGCGCGGGTTACCTATGATTATAAAACAAGCGGATTTATCAACATGCCCGCTGTTAGTGAAGACGAATACAGAAGAATGCAGATAAACAAGGAAGTCGCAGACACGGCGACCGTTGTAAACAGCGCCGGCCCGTTAGCCATGTCCATGGATACACAGTACATACCCATAAGAGTTGATACCACATCAACCGACGACACGGTCTGGCCTTTGAAGATAATTCTTACCAACGTGGGCGACGGTTTCCCAATAACCCAGGAAGACGACGTTGCCATAAGAGGCGCAGGAGGAAAACTGCAGGGAACCATACAGCTTCTCGGACCTGCTGAATTTGCCGAATGCCTTGGAGCAACGTCAGGAAAGAGCGTTGATCTGGATAACTCTGATATAACACTGCGACTGCGCTCGTCAGGAAGCGTACCAATAGCCTGTTCAATAAAATTGGATCCCAGCACATTTGATACTAACCATCCAAAGGACACGGTGAAGCTTATCTTCGACATAAGTTATAGATACTATGTATCAAGCAAAGCCAGTGTAATGGTTACAGGAAGATAATTCTATATTCTGAATGTGCGGTTGCCTTTTGTGCAATAAAAACATATTTAAGTCACGTATCAAATATATTCAATTATGAAGGCAAAGGGGTTTATTCTACTACTGGCTGCGCTCGTCTTTGTAAGCGGCTGCGTTTCCAATACAAAAGTTGACCCTAATAACGGCCTGTCTGTAAATGAATTTTCTGCTGATCCTGGCACAGTGGAAGGCGGCGAAGCTGCCCGTTTTTTTGTTGATGTGGAAAATGTCGGTGGAACCACTGCCAGCTGTGTAACAACCGAGCTATTCGGCGTTGACAGCTGGTACGACGAGATGGGCCAGCCATTGTCATTGCTCAGGCCGTTTATACCAACGAAGGGTCTTTCCTTCAGCTGGGCTAATGGTATATTGAATTTATGTTATACGAACCTGAACTATGGCCAGATTTGTGCAGGCGGAAATACCAGAACAGGTGAGAATTATTATCTTTCCAGCTATGTTGGCAATACGTTCTTGGACTTTTCAAACCAGTTTTGCAGCGTCCTGGATACAATCGATCAACGACTCAGCCTGGTTAAATCAAGGCCAGAACTCCTGCCGCCGGTGCCGTCCACAAACAGACCCGGCCAGTCCTATACAGCAGAATGGGTTCTGCGACCGCCCATATTGCCAGAGGGTGTTCAGGTAACTTATCCTATTACTGCAAGAACATCCTATTTTTATAGCACCAACGCAGTCATGAATGTGCAGGCCTTCAGCAAAGCCGAATACAAGAGAAAGACGGATCTGGGCCAGCAGACGCAGTATCCGCTTGTTGTTGAAAATTCCTTCGGTGCTCCGATAAAAATAATGGCAACCCGTGGTTCCAGCCCCATAGTTGTAAATCCCGACTCCCTGTCAGGCATTGTGCAGTATGAAAGTTACATCTTTGAATTTGCAAACCTTGGCGAAGGATTTCCCTTGCCAATGAACGTCAATAATCTTGAGTCAACGGTCTACACTTCACCACAAACACAATCGGGCTTCGTTTTCGCAACCATGCGTGTTGACGGACCCGGTGTGATATTCTCCGACTGTCTTGGTCAGGGCGGTCAGGAAGTTTTCATAAC
Source organism: Candidatus Aenigmatarchaeota archaeon (assembly GCA_026397375.1). Lineage (GTDB taxonomy): Archaea > Aenigmatarchaeota > Aenigmatarchaeia > GW2011-AR5 > GW2011-AR5 > JACPVU01. Next base: position 10,622 of record JAPLUZ010000033.1, read on the forward strand.
CGGCGATGCACTCCAAAACATAGTAAAAATCCGCGGCGACCAGCGCGTGCCTGTTGGATGTACCATAGCAATAGACAGAACCCGCTGGCAGGATACACCAATGGCCACGGTGTCATTTACATTCAATCTCTGGTACAGATACTACATCGACAGAACAGTTAACGTGGTTGTCAAGGGCGTTGAAGGCCTTCCAGGCCAGGCCATAGTCAGGGGTATTGTATAAGGAGTAAGGTGAAAGCGACTTCTTAGTGTTTAGCAAATTAAAAAACAAGACGCGTCTTTTCTGTATTATTTAAGAAATTTATTCAGGCCTTTTTCTTCCTGCTTTATGACACCGTAGACACCGTCGTAGCCAGGTATTACTGTAAGCCGGCCTTCCCTGTTTTTTATTATGAGGTCTGCCAATTTTTCGTCTATTGTTTTCTCTAACTCCTTTTTTTCCACATTTAGCAGAACATTGAACTCATTGCCAAAGCGGTCCATCAAACGATTATGGACCTCCCATACCTTCTTTGTAAAAACATCCTGGCCAACGCTTGCCGCAACGACTTCGCTCAGCGGCAGGAGAGACTTGAACGGTACAGCATCTTTGGGCACGAATCCTTCTTCCCTGTCTGCCAGCTGTTCTACCCTGTTCAAGACGCCTGTTACCAGCGGTTTGCCGCATTTCGGGCAGATGTCCTTCAGTTTTTTTGCTTCTTTTGGCGAGCAGGAAAAATTGCACAGCCTGTGCCCATCGTAGTGGTATTTCCCGTAGTTTGGATCCACTTCTATTGTATACGCGAAGTCTTTTCTCGTTCTTATGGAGTTTATTATGTTTTCATAATTTATTTCCTTAAAATCAAAGACGTTGGCTTCCCTGCCCAGCCTCCACGGATACGGTGAATGTGCATCGCTGTTGCTTGTCAGGGTTATACTGTCCAGGGCAGATATGCGCCAGTTCATTGCCGGATCGCTCGACATGCCTGTTTCTATACTGTGAATGTATTTTGTTTTTTCCCCAAAGCATTCTTCCAGAGAATCAAAGCCAGACATGCTGCCGAATATGCCATACCACGGAGTCCATGCATGTGCGGGTATGATTTCTATGTCCTTTGAGATGCCCATTAGCACGTCCACCATCTCTATTGATGTAAATCCAAATATCGGTCTGCCATCATAGTCCCTTCTGCCTTTTTTATCCAAAAACTCGTTTATTTGGTCAACAGCGGAGAAGTTAGGTGCCAATATTAAATGGTGAATCCGCCTGCATTTGCCGCCCTGCTTGTATATCAGCGATATTTCCGTCGACAGGACGAAATTAACGTCGTCGTAGCTGTAAATCCCGTTTTCTTCTTTCAGCTTCTGCTTCAGTTCCCCCAGCCAGATGGGATGGGTAAAGTCGCCTGTGCCAACAATATCAATGCCCTTTATCTTTGCGTTCTTTGCAATGTCAGGGAGAACCATGTTGCCTGACGTGGCTCTGCTGTATTTGGAATGTATGTGAAAGTCTGCTGTTTGCATGATTAGAATTGCCTGAAATTTTTATAAGGAGATGGGATCTTACAAATATCTTCCTATACAGAAGAACGGCTCATAACATATCTGAAAAATTCAAAAACAACGGTCAGTTAAATGCACCTGCCGGGAATTGAACCCGGATAACGAGCTTGGGAAGCTCGTATCTTGCCGTTGGATCACAGGTGCGAGAATTAAATTTTTAATGGGTCCGGGCGGATTCGAACCGCCGGCCTTCTGCACGTCAAGCAGACGTCATAACCACTAGACTACGGACCCTTTTTCAAGTTAATGCTCATTCCTTTTCGTATTTTTAAATCCGTATTTTTTAATTCAAGACAATACTTTGCACTCCCGTGTTTGTAGGTTTTCCAAGTTTTAGGGTGTAGCGTTATGGGCTTTGCGATCTCGGTTTTTAATATCCTCATTTTTTCATCTAGAAAAACAAGCATCAGATCCTGCCTTACAAAAGGCATCCAGATGGAATTTGCATAGATCAACGCGCCGTCCTTATCCTGCATTTCATCGAACATCAGACCTTTTATAGAAGCAGCCCCTTTGCAGTCCTTTATCTTGAATTTCTTTTTGTTTATACAGACGTGGAAAAATGGCATAAAATAATATGCAGGCAAAATCTTAAGTTAGTAGGTTGGCAGCTCTTCCTTTGGCGGCCTTGTCATCTTTGGCAATTTCTTTATAATTCTGGTGTTATTGCCCTGTTTGTTAGAAAAAACATTCACAAGAGATTTTCTGATTTTTATGTACAGTTTCTCCCTTGTGCCCAGCATGTTCCAGTTATAGACATGCAGATAGTCTGTCCTGCATTCGTTGCACACGGTAAGTTTTTCCGTTGTCGTGAAGGTTCTCTCGCACGTCGGGCAGTAGTGCCTGTAGGTTGTCGGCCTGCCCCTGTTTGTCTTCCTCAATTCCACAATATCCGAGCCGCAGAATTTGCAGTTGTCTTCTTTTTCCAAAGAATCGAAAGACCTGTTGCACGTTTTGCATAAGTAAAGAAAATTGAACCGCCCCTCGCGGAACCTGTGAAAATCATCCAAAGAACCAGACGGTAACCTGTCCGCAAAACTACTTGCCATTTTATCAGCCCAAAATATTTCCGAAGCCTTCCATTGCACTGTCTTCCTGTTCTTCAACCTTCTCTATTACCTTTTTCCCATTTTTATATTTTTCTGCAATGCCCTTGATAAGTTCTTCAGCCTTTTTCATCGCTTCTTCACCCACGTCAAGGATGAAAAAATAGCCGTCTTCCTTAATATCCAAAGATGCAGGCACCTTTATGGTTATGCTGCCCCTGCTGACTACGTCGTCTTTTTTGAGCAAGTCCTCTACCTTCTGCTTGTTTTCCGATTTCACAAGAAATACTTCTTTCATAAGACAATGCACCATTCTTTCGGTTTAATTTATCCTCAACTTACTTTATACGAAACACTTAAAAATCAATAAAGCCCCAGAAGAGGATCGAACTCTCGACCTACAGTTGTTTTGAATCTTCTCTACTTTCTTGATCATTCTATTATTTTTCCTTTCTTGTTGATTTTTCTTGCTTTTTATTGATTTTTCTTGATCAATCTTCTTCGCTCAGAAAGCATAACTTTCTGGCGATCCAGGAAAGCTTTGCTTTCCTTGGGTTTCCAAAGAAGATTGTACGAAACTGTCGCTCTACCAACTGAGCTACTGAGGCATTATGAAATATAATTATTATACAGAATTAAAAGTTAATCAAAAGGGAAAAAACGAAGTTCTATTTGCACTACTTCTTTTTCTTCTGCAGTACTGACCATATGGCATAGATAGACGTCAGGAATACTGCAATTGTCCATACCCAGCAGACAGTTGTGAATAGCTGTATGATCTGGACAAACTGGGCTGCACCTTCTCCCACCGCCGTGCCTAGCTGCGCGCTGGTTGCTGTGAACTGGGTCATTGCAGCGCCCACCTGAACAAGTGCATACATGGCGCCCAAGGATCCTACCAGAGCTATAATGCTTACGATTATTCCTACTGCATCAATGGCTTTCATTTATATACCACCCAAGGCTGACAAGTTAAATAAAGACAAACCAAATGAAATGGACGACGCAACAAATAAAACTAAAATCAGGACAGACACAGCTATAAATGCCGTCAGCATATCTGTTTTGAAGAGTTCTTTTATTGACCTGTAAAGAAGGCTTATTCCTGAGGCAAAGCCGATAATGAGAACTATAATTCCAATTATTGGGCCGCCAGTCACAAGGCTGAGAAGGGAACTCACGAATACGGCAACTGATACGGGCATCAGGCTGTAGGAAATGGCGGTGAGCCCTTCGTAGTATCCTCCCTTACCCCCAAGTATATTTACTATAATTTTCATTGCATAGCCAATTATCATCGAGAAAATCAGGATTACAAGAAATATTATTATTGCAGATACCGCCACAAGACTATACGACGCCGGTGCAAAGCCCGTGCCCTTCATTATTGCGACTATTGATGTTAGTGCGAACAGAATTGCCGACTCGGCCAGTACGATAATAGATTTGTTTGTGTTTTTTGATTTTTTTGCCTTTTCTAACGCAGACACGGGGTTTTTCAGTATGTCAAGACACATTTTAATCACTTCTATTTTGAATCCTTAGCTTTTAAAGATTTCAGCAATTATTTCTGCTATGGAACTGCGTGATGAGATAAACAAGAGAAAAAAAGAAAACTGGTTTGAAGTATGGTTCAATATAGAAGCCCTGGCCATAGAAGAAGATATAGTTAAGAGTGCAATGAAGAAACACATAGAAAAATTTACCCACGTCAAGAATGTTTTTGCCTACGAAGTCACATTTAGCGATATCACAAAGGTGGAAAAGCCGATAAAGAACGTGGAGGAAGCATATTCCCAAGTTGTTAAAGCCAAATTCTTTGTAAAGGATCTTAGAACGCTTCTAAATGTGGTACTGACCTATGGCCCGTCGTCAATAGAGCTCATAGGCCCGCATAAAAAAGAGATAGACATAGGCGAAGTTCAGGACATAGCAAATGTATTAGCCGGTCTGGTGCATCAATTTGCAGCTGCCGGAGCCGGCGGCATAGTAATTACGCCGGAAGAAAAGAAGTAAATACTTGTTCTATAATATAGAAAAAATGAAGAAAGCAATTCTGCTAATAGTAATTTTATTTGCGGCCGGCTGTATCGGCAGCCAGCAAAATCAAAATAATACCTACACGAATGAAACAATGGACAAAGAAGCAAGCGAAGTGAATTATTCTGTAAGTTATTCTGCAAATTATACGGCCCCTGCACCAGGATTTGATTATACAAATTACAGCCCGCCGGACGTACAGATAAATCATACCCTGCTTATTAAATTCCCCATTGTAAAATCGCCCATGCACTACTACGTCTATAACGACACCGAGATAAACTATTACAAATACAATCTCACCCTGGTGAACATCAGAACAGCCTTTGACGCCTGGGAAAATGCTACAAAATTCCGGGTGAGATTTTATCGTGTAGAAGAAAAACCAATTAATGGGATAGTCATACACCTTGTTACAAATTTATCCGGGGATACTATTGGCGAAGCGCGCCCCCTGGGTCGCCAATACGCCAGTTATAGCGTTGTAACCGGCGGAGAAATGACGCTGGAACCCACTTTCGGCGGGTCTGAGAATCTCGTACAAATAATGCACGAGATAGGCCATATAATGGGTCTTGGGCACTCAAAAGACCCGCATAGTATTATGTATCCATGGAACGCCTATTCACAGGTTATAACAAAAGATATAGTTGACGCATTGGACACGCTCTACCACGACGTACCTGTCATAACTGTCACTACTTAAAAGTAAATAAAAACGATACCTTTTTAAGCTTTTCTCGAGTAATATATTTCCATGAAAAAGCTGTTACTGTTGTTAGTTGTATTTTTGCTAGCCTTCTCTACGCCTGTTTTTGCTCATACTGACCCGTCACCGAGCGTCTATATTACAGCACCAAAGCAAGTTGATACCGATGCTGCGATAAAGGTATACGCAGAGGACTACGGATACAAATCCGGCCTTGTTTACATTGAGCTCCTGGAAGACGGCAAATCCATAGGAGCAAGAACCTACTGTAATTTGATGAATACGTGCGAAGCAACCTATAACGTTCATCATGATATCAAGGGAAGCCACAGCTATGCAGCTGCTGCAGTTGACAGGAGCGACAGCAGGAGATTGGTTTTGGCAGGTGTGAGCTTTCTGGGCTTTGATCAGCCGCCCCAGCTTACACTAGAAGAGCATCCACACGTAGATGAGAATCAGAATATTAATCTGGTCATAATTACCTACGACAAGAACAAATATACTGTCACAATAACCACGTCCAAATTGCCGAGGGGCGCTATTTTTGACGGGTCCTATTTCAGATGGACTCCTGACTATGACCAGTCTGGCACTTATTACATAACATTCACGGCAAAAAATTCCAAAAACCTCACGACAAGCAAAACCATGGCAATAAAAGTTAACGACGTGAACAGGCCGCCCCAGATAATATCAGTTAGCTCAAGTTCTGATAATGTGCGGATTTTTGAAGGCGACAAAGCTACCTTTAGCTTGGACGCGTCTGATCCTGACAAAACCTTCTCAGTAGAATGGATACTTGACAACAGCCATGTTTCTTCGTCCAAGAGCTATGTTTACAAACCAGACTATGACGAAGCAGGATGGCACGTTCTTGTGGGCCGCGTTTACGACAAAGAATACTCAAAAAGATACGTCTGGAACATAAATGTGGAAGATGTAAACAGACCGCCAACCATGCAGAAAATAGCGCCAAAGAAAGTGAAAGAAGGAGAAACCGTGAAATTCTCTTTATCTGCAAGCGATCCGGATAAGGACCCTTTAAATTATACTGTTAGCTATTTACCAACCAATGCAAGATTTAATCCTGATACAAGAACTTTTGAGTGGAAAACAACTTACGGCCAGGCAGGCGTATACGACGTAATCTTCAGTGTCAGCGATCCCCAGCATCACGCAGCTTCTGCAACAGCTACAATAACTGTAACCAGCGAGGGCGTGGATCCTGACTTCGAAAAGCTCTACGACGAGTACTCAGCAAGATCGCAGCAAACAAAACAGGAAGACGTTCCGATAGTAACGCCCTACAGCACTGTTTACATGAGCCAGTTTTATTATACATTTACAAGAAATGTGACAACAAGCCCGACCTGCGTGCCGGGTTACCTGTGCTTTTCTACCACCTATTTTCTTCGTGGCTAAGAGCATTTAAGCATGACTGGAATATTTTATAGCATGAAGAAACTTATTTTGCTTATTCTGGCAGTTTTTGCACTCTTACCAATAGCGCATGCATCCATCAGCGACTGGTCAGTAGACGTAGCCATAAATGATGATGGTACAACCACATGGACAGCTAATATGGTCTACAATGAAACTGTTTCCAGAAGCGACTATTTTGTTTTGACAGACATAACAAATTATGAAGTAAGCGCAGACGGCCTGCCAATTGCATGCAATATACAAAAAGGCCCTGGATCTCTTATTACCTGTGAAAATATTACTGCGCAAAGTATGACCTACATATTCAGAACAAATCAACAGGTCATAGACGTTCTTCAAAATTACAGATTATTCACCTATAGGTTTCCTATAACGCAGACAACAGGTCATTATTCTATAACAATTCGCCTTCCATTGGGGTCTGCTCTGGTAGATGCATCCGTCCTGAAGGGAACTTTGCTTAAGCCGTTTGATCCAGAATTCGGCATCCAGGGCTCTGATGGCAGATACATATATGTTACCTGGAACTTGGATAAGCCAAAGCTCGGTGAAAATATTCTCATTTCCGTCGTCTTCGAGCAGATATCAGAAGCAAATACAGCACAACTTATGATTTTTGTAATTATCCTGGTTGCGATAATTGTTGTCCTCTTCCTTGTAATAAGAATGCTAAGAAGACAGGAAAAAAATATACTGCCCATCCTTACAGCAAATGAAAGAAAAATAATGGAAATACTTATTAGGGAAAAAGGCGAAGCTGATCAAAGAGTTCTTGTGAAGGAAACAGACTACAGCAAAGCAAAAGTTTCCCGTTTAATAAAGGAATTGTCTGAACGCGGCCTGATAGAAAAGGTTTCAAAGGGCAGAAAGAACCTCATAAAGCTGAAAAAGTCAATAAACCCCGGAAAACTGCTTAAGCAGCAAAGTAAAGAAAAAAATGAAGAAAAATAGGCTTTTTCCTTCTAAATAGGCTAAATACTGGCTTTGGAACGTTTTTAATAAGGATTTAATTCTATGGAACATTTTATAGCCTATGAAATCATACATGCGGTGCTATATGCAACTGTTTCGCGTTACCCTTATATACGGTCCGTTTGCATATACATGATTACAAAAAGCGGACTAGATAGGGCTATGAAATTCATAGAACCTGTATAGAGAACGAATAAAATGGGAAAAATACAAAAATTTTCCATTTTAAATTTCATACTTCAAATCTAGGCAAGTCATGACAAAATTGCCTTTGATTTGATCCGGACAAATCGAACTGTCCAAGTATGGCAGAATAATAAGGCGGTTTTATTCGCGATAAGAGCGCCTATTATTATGACTTACCTGGACTTGTAAAGAAATATAACTACGGAGGTTGCATGAAAATGCAAATAGGAAAAAT
>JAPLUZ010000025.1 GCA_026397375.1 Candidatus Aenigmatarchaeota archaeon
GTTGTCATGTATTTCACAGATTTCTTGGCACCCTTCATCATTGTCTCCACCTGCTGGAGCATGGCATAACGGCCCTTCAGTGCGCCTGTCAGGTCTTCTGGTTTTACCGTTTTTATGTTCTCCTTGTGCAGCTTTTCCAGCTCTTTTATTGCATCACTCTTTACAAGGCGCTCTATTTTATCACCCATTTCCACTGCTTCCTGGTGAACCTTTTTCTTCACCCGGTCCAGCGCTTCTTTGGGATGAATAGCCACATATTTCATTGGCTTGCCAGGCTGTACAATTATGAATCCCTTGTCTGCTAACGACTCTAAAACATCGTAACATCTAGAACGAGGAACATTTGATATATCTGACAGCTCACCAGCAGTTGAGGAACCTCTAGAAAGAAGGCCTACCCACAGGTTTCTTTCATATTTGTTCAAACCAATGGTTTTGAGCATATCCAGTGTTTTATTACTTGCAACCATTTACCACACCCATTTGTTACAAAACTCTTGGTAGTAATCTTTATAAATGTATCTTTCGGGTGGTGACAAATCTAACCTACGTTTTCCTTATATAAAGATTCCAAAAATCACGGAAACACCACGATTGAAGCACGATTTTTTGCCACTTTTGCAACTTTATAGACTTAATTCAGAGTGCACAATAATTTTTCTTGATTGATATTCTTTCTTGAAAAAGAAGATCAGAACCATCCGCCCTTTTTCTCTTTTTTCTCAGCGGCTTTCATTTTCTTATCAAGCTCTTCAACGACTTTCTTTACCTTTTCTACTGTGGACTTGTCATCTTCTATTCCAGACGAATTGCCAATACCTACAATTATTACCTTTTGACCCTTCTTCGCCCGTTTGACAGCTCTTTTTACCAAGTCCTGTGCCTTCGGCAGCCCGGAGAATATCTCCTTTGTCATTGGCGTTATTGCCTCAGTCATTCCCACCTTTACAACTATGCAGTCCAGAGGAACATTTTTTGGCATAAGCACATTTTCTATCATTTCTCTCTGTCCCCAACCGCCCATGGCAAAGCCTATGCCTTCTGCAACCGAACCGCTTTTCTCGCCTTCCAGTTTCTGGCCGGCGTCCACGGTTATAACTCTTGCTATCTTATTCTTCTTCATGACACGGCCTATAGCTTCGTCCACACGGCCCAGATGAGGTCCCTGGCCTCTTGCTTTCATTATAAAGCACTTTCTTCCTTCTATTGTTGCTTCACCGCCAACCATGTCTTCTGCGATTTCCTTACTTTTGTCAATCATCGACGCAGCTACCAGTGGGCCTATGGAATCGCCTACAGGCCAGTTGTTGACGAAAGCCTCTGTGCCCTTTAGTTCGCCTTCTGCTATCTTTTCTATGATGGGCAATTGCATCTGAAGTATCATAGCGATCTGCAGGTTCTTGAATTTCTTTGCCAGTTCCACATAGTGGCGAACGATTTTTGATATCTGGCGAAGTCCAATAGCAGCTCGCATGCCGTAGTTTATCTCCTGCTTTTCCTGATAGCTCTTGTCGCCTGCTATTTCTTCTGTAAATTCCGTGAATCTTGTCTCCATGCCCCTTATGGTGGAGTCTATCTTTCGGACTATGCCATACGGATCAAGGGACGAAGGCTCTACAACAAAGAAGTCGGTGAATTCTTCCATCTTGTTTTTCACGTCATTTTTGCCGACTTTCTTAACCACAATCCTTATCGATGTTTCTGCCATGCTTTCCATCTTCACCGCGGACTGTTCTATCTTGTAGATGAGCTGCGATAACATAAGTCTCGGGTAAAGAAATATGAGTACAAAGAACAGTACGAACCATATTACTGTTCCCAGGATGCCGCCTTCTCCAGCCAATTGATTCAAGATCAAAGTCATTGTTACCACACTTTCTCTATAGTAAAATCAGAAAAGAATCTTGATACGCTTTTCTGATTTCACATATAGTTCACAGGGAAATCGCATATTTTTTCATTTCCCTGTAGAACTATAAAGACGGATGGAAAAGTTTAAATATCAACGCCCCTCAAAAACGAAAAATTTTTTAGTTATTTATATCAAGTTGGGTAATAATTTTTATAGTGGCAGCTATGATAGATTCCAAGCTCGTGTTCATTGTCATCATAATCCTTATAGTGATGGCCATCTTCCTTGGCTCTAACCAGAATGTATCCCAGTTTTTCTCAGCCGTGACAGACAGGCTTTCTGCTGTTGCCAGGATAGAAGCGCCTGTAGCAAGAAACCTAAACTTTACATTGACCACTGACAAGAACCCGGAGATAAACTTCGACAGCATAAGGAACATTACCCTGGAAATTCAGGGCGATACAGAAGCCACCCTGGTGGAGGGTAATCTAAATACAAGCCGTCTAGTAAAAATAATCAACTACCGCGGCTACGGAACCCTAGCCAATGACCTGAATCTTGACGGTTACTTTGAAAAATTGCAAATGCCTGAAATAACAGCCACATTTGGCAAGGAGAACATAAAACTTCATTCTGTTTTTACTTCAATAAGAATAGAAAATCTTGCCGTAAAGGATCTGAAAATAGCCAATACCACAGGCTACCTTGCCATTCGCGGCGCTGTTACCCAATTTACCGGTGACATAGAAATAAAGGACGTGCTGGGAACCTTTGATCTTGACAATAATACATTCAGCCTGACAGGGTTTGCCCAGAAAATAAGCATACCAAATATTGGAATAAATATAGGATAAATAAGAAATCCGGGTTATTTTTTCTTCTTTTTAGGGAATTTAATTTCCTTTATTGGCTCTATGTGCTGTTTTTCCTCTTCTTCCCTTTCTTCTACAACGCCGTGCTTTATCTTCCTGGGCTCTTTCTTTTCTATTTCCTTGTCTTCTATTACCGCATAGTCTTTGAAGATTTCTTTCTCTGTATTTTTCTTTGCATTTTGTAATTGCTTCTTTATCAGATCAACATGCTGCTTTTTTGACTCGTAATTATAATTTTGTTCTTTTTTCTCTTCTTTCTTGCCCTGAAATTTTATGTCGGGCATGACCTTTTTTGCAACAGAACCGCCTTTTTTCATCAGGACGTATGCCGATTTCACGACCAGATAGATGAAGTAGCAGCCTATGCCAGCAACAACAAATGACACTATCGTCTCGCCGTCCATCGGGATAGGTAAGCCAAGAAACCGGTTAGCGAATATCGGAAATAATACAGCCGCCGCCGCTATTATAATTGCATTTTTCACGATTTCTATTACTTTCTTCAGAGAGAGCACAAACAAAATAAATACTATGAGTATCAGAACAGTGTAGGGGTTAAGGGATAAAAAATCTAGTGCCATACAAGTACTTTCCTTTCTACTTTTATAAATTCAGCGTATTCTTTACAGCACTGTAAATAATAGCAGACCCCAGCCCGAAATAGGTAAGGCCTTTGAAGAAATAGTCTATCCTTCCAGGACTCCTATTCACGAGGCCAAGCATCTTCCTTGCTATCATATCCTTCGGAAATGAATAATTATTGTCTATATATTTCATGGTCTGCGGATAGGACAATTTTAATCTTGCAACAGACCATCTCATGATTATATCTGCCGACACATATTTTGTCTT
>JAPLUZ010000014.1 GCA_026397375.1 Candidatus Aenigmatarchaeota archaeon
AGGGCGAGTCCGCAGGCTGTTAAAAGACTGATAGAAAACGTTCCTGATGTCGGCAATGTTATAACCAAGTACGCAAGAGAACTCTACGAATCAAACAAACAAGCAAAAGAATTCTACAGAAGCCGAAGACCGAACTAAGTAATTATTACTTTGTTTTTTCCTTTGAATTCTGAACCCAATTTTGTTTCTAAAGGTATCTGGCCGGATTCGAGCATTCTTAATTCGCGCAGTGCCTGAAGGTGGGCTTTGCTGTGCACCCGCAGGGCATTCATTGACGGAAACTGCTTTTCACAGCGCATGCACATAAAAATATGTTTCTTTGCCTTTCTTACCTTTTTTACTGCCGGTGTTTTCTTTTTCATACTAATTCATTGACCATGAAGGCTTAAAAAACGAAATCCTTTAAGAACGTCATATTTAATCTAATGTCAAGGCAAAAAATCGATACTGCACTTCTACCCATTGCTTAGATGAAAAGGCAGTATATTTATATGGTGTTGGCAGATGCTGAAGAAGTACGAACCAAAGACAACGAGCCAAATTTTAGGCAATCAAAAGCAGGTTGCCGAGATAATCAAATGGTTGGGCAGGTGGAAAAGGAGCAATGCGCTTCTTGTTACAGGGCCGACGGGCTCTGGAAAAAGCATTGCCATAAGGCTTGTGGCAAAACATCTTGACATGGATATAGTGGAAAGTCACGGTGACGATGAAAGAAACAAGGCAGAACTGGAAAATATGATATCCATGTCCAGGCAGCAGGGAGTTTTTGCAAGAAAGAAGCTTATTCTTATCGAAGATATAGACGTGCTGGAAAACAAAAGAACACTTGGAAAACTCATAGAGGAAAGCAGCTGGCCGGTCGTGTTTACGGCAGATTCTTATGTGACACTACCTTCGGTAGTGCAGATAAAATTCCAAAAGGTGAAAAATGAGGAAATGTTCAGACTGCTGAAGTATGTATGCAGCGAGGAGGGCATGAAGATAAGCGATACGGATTTGAACAATATTGTGAAATCATCCGACGGCGATGTAAGAGCTGCGCTTATTGATATTACTGTCGGAAACTTTGCATCGTCCCGGTCGCAGACGGCAAACATATTTAACGTCATGAAAGCCATTTTCAGCAAGAGTGAAAACGCAAAGAAAATTGCAGAAAAAGAGTCTGTAGATACAATAATGGCTTGGGTCGATAGCAACATACTGCAGGAACACAAGGACGTGGAAAGCATTGCCGCAGCCTACGACGCGCTGGCGAGGGCTGACATGATAAGGGCACGCATAATAAAGAGGCAGTCGTGGTCTTTGCAAAAATATATTCTTGATACCCTGATTTATGGCATGCCCAGGAAAAAACGCATAACCCTGGGGTATTACCAGCCGCCAACAAGGCTGCGGAGAAATGAGGAAATTTTAGAAAAGATAGCAGGCAAACTGCACATATCAAAAAAAGAGGCGGCAAAGCAGATGACACTCTTTTCTGTTATATTGAATGAAAAGGTTATTGATGATTTAGAGATGGATGAAGACGATGTAAGGGCGGTAAGATCATTTTAGGCAATCGTTACCTATGTCTATTATGTTGGGCAGGGCAGTGCTTATGTTGTAGTTCTTGCACAGAATAACTTTGCTCGATGCCAGGAAGATGCTGAGCCCGCTCTGCTTTGTATTGCAATCGACACTGTAGTTCATTAAAAGAAGGTAACCAAGCGCACCTACTTCCCTGCTTGTGAAAGTTGTGAATTCTCTCAGGTTCCTATTCATATTGGTACAATCAGAGCCGGATACGACGTCATAGAATTTTTCTTTTATGTTGTCGAAGTAGATATTTTCATTATTTCTCGCAGTGACCGAGGGGTCCATAAGGGAATAGGTCTTGAAAAGGGTTGACATTGAGAGGAATACGCCTGTCACGATAACGGCTGATATCAAGAACCACTGGCCTTTCATTATTTCACCAAGATTACCTGTGCATGAGGTATTCCATTTATTTTCAGTATAAAATTTTTGTCTATTATATCTTCTTGTTTCAGCAAGTCTATAATATCCTTTCCCACGGCATTTATTATGGTGGCGTCTTTTATTAACGAGATGGCCTTGCTTTTGTCACACTTGTCGCCCTGGTAGAATTCGGATACTGTGAGAATAAGGTCGCCTTCCTCAAAGGTCTTTCCAAGAATCGCGGAGTCGGCTATCGCAAGCAGGAGCTCTTCGCTCTCATTATAAATTTTGTAGCTAAATTCCATTTTATCTGTAAATTTATTATCAGAAACAGCTTAAATCTAGCCTTTAAAGGTCTTCCTGGCGCCGCACGCCTCGCACTTTATTGTAATTATATTGTCGTCTTTGGAAAAAGATGTATCAGGCTTGCCGCATTCCCTGCATATAACAAATTCTTTTATGTAATCATGAATGCGCTGATTGATGGCAGAAGTGGAGGCTTTGCCCTGCAGAACAAGTTCAATACCATTAATAGAGCCGGGTATAGCCAGCTCACGAAAAATATATTTTGCTATGTGCTTTGGATCACGGCGCAGGGTTTTAGCTATATCAGCAAAATTTTTTATCACAGTCTGCCTCTTTAAAATTGTAACGGAGGCAACAGGCATTTCAAACCTTTCCTCGGTCTTTGTCTGTGGCATGTTTTGCTTTGCCCTTTTCAACAGTTCTTCGTAGTTCATATGGTAACCTCGTGGATAGATCCCGGCGTGTCATACTTTGGCTATTTCCCAAGCAGGGCGGGATTCTTTTTCAGCTTAACTATAATTGTTCTTCCCTTGTGAATTTTGTGAGATTTATTTGAGCAAGATACTTCTTTTGCGCAGATTTAATAGTTCCTGTTACTCCAAGAATCTTTATTACAGCCTTGGATTCACTGATTATGTGGATGAGGGACAGTGTAACGCGCATATTTTCGACTTTGTCGTGGGCACACTTTATCAGGCCCTTCTGGGCTTTTTCATCGTAAAGGTTTTTTACAAACCATACACCAGCGTCGGAAGCTCCCATCTCGCCGGATATGGTGAACATGGAATTCCACACAGCGCTCACCAGCTCGTTGTATTGTATGGGATGCTCGGAAATGACTTCAAAGGCTATGTACCTTTTATTTTGCCGAAGAGTCGGCGGTAAAATCTTTGGCATGTCCATAAATATCACTCAACTAATACTCCTTCCCATCTACGACCTGACAGTTTTTCGCGGTTCTTCCTTACCATATCTTCTGCCGTAGTGGATACGGAATCTATGGCCAAACCAAGATCCAGTCCAAGAACATTCGACAATGCAGCCAGCTCCCTGCCGGATCGCATGCCCCATTTTGTCACTGCGCTGGAAGCTGTAATAACATTTGTCTGGTATTTCTTGCAGAGGCGGATGTTTTTCTTCATGGATGAAAGAACAATTACACGGTTTTTCTTGTAGGATTCCAGGACTTCGCGAAAATTAACTTCGATAGCCACCTCATTCTCATTGGCAGCTTTGGCGCATATGTGGTCCAGGCCGCTGTCTTTTCTGCCCAATTCGGGATGGCACAGAACGTCTATCAAAGAATTCTCACAAGATGCGCGGTTTATTTCGTAATCGCCGCCGTGGACCATGAGAACTTCTGCCTTGTCACGGACCTTTGACGCAAAGTCGCTGAGCTCGTTGGGGTTCGAAGGCTTTAGCATGATGCATTTTACAAGGTCAATGCCGGCTGCTTTTGGCAGGTCGACAATTTGGCCTGGATAGTACTGGACAATGCCAAGGCCCTGTACGCCTAAGCGCTTTGCAAAGTCTACCATTTCTTCTAGGGTGTTCTCTCCTATGGACATGCTTGTATGAACATGCAGGTCGTAAAACATTTTTTCACCAATTTAACAAAAGCTTACGCAGAAGAAGTGCAACGTGATTTCCTACCTAAGGGGCGCAAGTCGCACTTCCCCTTGTAGCTCAAGTCTACTATATTATATTAAAATGGGAAAGCTTTTAAGCGAATGAGAAATAAGGATCAAAATGGGCAAAGAAGAATTTCTGGATTACGTCGACGACAACGATAATGTTATAGACAGCATGTCAAAGAAGGAAATATACGAAAAACTGCTGACCCACAGGATAGCTCATGTTCTTGTATTCAATAGAGAAGGAAAGATGTGCCTCCAGCTGAGGGGAAACGTGAAATCTTTTGCGTTTCACTGGTGCACCACTGCAGGCGGTCATGTGCAAGCAGGCGAAAGCTATGAGGAAGGCGCCAAAAGAGAGATGACGGAAGAAGTAGGAATAGACGCGCAGCTTACGCAAAAATTCAAAGACACGTACGTCTATACTTTTGGCCAGTACAAGGGGATAAAGAAATTCCTGGTTACTTTCATCGCGACCTACGACGGTCCGTTTAACATAAACAAGAATGATGTGAAAAAAGTGAAATTTTTCACGCTGGAAGAGATCCAAAAAATGGTTGACAGAGGAGAAAAAATACATCCGGAACTTCTGTTCCTATTGAAGAAATACTACGGGATAATCTAAAGTCCTCTGCTCTTCTTGCCCGCTGAAGTAAGACCGCGGAACACTCTTTTTCTCTGATGAACTATCCAGCCCACGTCCTTGTCCTTTTTGATGGCGGGATGATTCTTGTCAACGAGTATAACTTCGTAATAATTGTACATTCCGTCCCGACCAACGGAATAACTGTTTAACACCTCGAGATTAGGGAACTTCCTCGCGGTACGCCTCTCGGCGATAGCCTGCAGGTTCATCTTTGGAGTGAAGAAAACACCGATACTTCGTGGTTTTCTTCCTTTTGTGGGTGAAGGTCTGCGTCTTCGGCCCTTGCCTATGCGAACCCTTGCAAGAATAAAGCCCTGTTTTGATTTGTAGCCAAGCGCATGGGCTTTATCAAGACGGGTCGGGTGGTCTATCCT
>JAPLUZ010000082.1 GCA_026397375.1 Candidatus Aenigmatarchaeota archaeon
AAATGAAGGAACTCTGGACGAACTAAAGAAAAACGTAGAAAACATATTGAAGAAAAAATAATTTTATATTATCCCCAGCTTCTTACCGGATTTTTCAAAAGCGTTCAAGCAAGTGTCTAAGTCGTCCTGCGTATGTATTGCTGTTACTATTGTTCGCACGCGTGCCTTGTCCTTAGCGACCAATGGATAAACGATGGGTTTTACGAAAACGCCCTGACTAAACAAATCGTCACCTAATTTCAAAGCAAGTCCGCTGTCCCCTACGATGACCGGTGTGATAGGCGTTTCGCTGTTGCCTGTGTTAAAGCCCAAATTCTGTAAACCTTTCTTGAAGTATCTTGTATTCTTCCACAAGTTCTCGACGTGCCCGCCCTCCTGGACCATTTTTAGCGCTTCTATTATAGCTGCGCAAACAGCTGGCGGATGACCCGTTGTAAACAAAAAAGTCCTTGCTGTTTGTGTCAAATAATCCTTGAGTTCTTTGCGGCCCGCTATATATCCGCCAAGGCAGCCGAAGGCCTTTGACATGGTTCCCATCTCTATGTCCACTTTTCCGTGCAGGTTGAAGTGGTCTACTGTTCCGCGGCCGTGTTTTCCAAGAACGCCGTCGCCATGCGCGTCGTCGACCATGACTATAGAATCGTATTCTTCTGCCAGCCGGGTTATTTCAGGCAAAGGCGCAATGTCGCCGTCCATCGAGAAGACGCCGTCTGTAACTATAAGTCTACGACGGAATGATTGGGATTCCTTCAGAACTTTCTCCAATTCAGCAGTATTTTTATGCGGAAATATCTTCCTCTCCGACTTCGTCAATCTAACGCCGTCTATAATTGAGCCGTGGTTCAGTTCGTCGCTGATTATTACGTCGCCCTCGCCCATCATGGCCTGGATTGTGCCGCGGTTGGCTGCTATGCCTGCGACAAATACGAGGACGTCTTCAGCGTGCTTGAACTTCGCAAGGGCTTGTTCCATTTCCAGATGGATGTCCATGGTTCCGGATATCATCCGAACAGCGCCGGTGCCGAATCCCCACTTATCAATAGCCTGCTTCGCGGCATTGGACAATCTTGGATTGTTGGCAAAGCCAAGATAGTTGTTGGATGCAAGAGAAATAACATTCTTGCCATTTACAATGACTCTGCTGCTCTGCTGAGAAGAAAGGACAGGCATAGTAACGTAAAGGTTTTCTTTTTTTAACCTTGCTAATTCTTCAGAAAGAAAATTAAGCCCGGACTTCATGCTAATGCCTTCTTTTTCTTTTTATTTAACCTTTTTCCCAAAAGTCGCATAGTTTCATTAATATCGTCTCTGGTTCCTTGTGCGTCCTTTTTATTTTCTTCTTTTTTCATGATTTTCATAAATTTATCAATAGGAAAATCGATTTCTTGCTTGCATGAAGAAGTACTCTCGATGCTACCATGCCAAGCTGCTCTTGTGTATACGAATGGCCTTTCTTTGCCCAATGATACGCCCAGTATAAAGGAAGGATAGGATCTTGATTTTGAGTCTGGATATGCCATATCTGTACGTGTTTTCGGACCTACAGCTACCCAATAGATAGATTTAGGAAGATCGTCACTTGATTTTGGGTTTCCGTCATGAGCAGTTAAATAATCGCCATAAGGCATGTCAGAAAGATAAGTCTTATAATTAACTCCGTTTGTATTTAGCATGTCTAAAACTTTTTGCATTTCAGGATAAAATCTGATAAGCAATTCTTTTGCATCATCTCTAGCAATTTTTACCTGCATTTTAGCACCTATAAAATTCAGTATGCTTCTAGTCTTTAAAAAGTCTTTTGGGAAGTGAAAATTATGGACAGAATGATTGCTGTCAGAAAAATAAAATCTGCTCCAGGGTTTGAATTAAGCGAAGTGGAAGTGCCAACGCCTGGCAAAAACGATCTTCTTGTAGAAGTGCAGGCGTGTTCCATGTGCGGAACAGACATACACATATACAATTGGGAACCGCCGTGGTCCACAGGGCGTTTTATACCGCCAAAAACCATTGGTCACGAAGTCTGCGGAAAAATTATTGACAAGGGCAGCAGTGTTAACGGCTTTGATATCGGCGACCTGGTTTCTGCTGAATCACATATTTACTGTGGCGAGTGCGACCAGTGCAAAGCAGGAAACGGCCACATATGCAGGAACCTGAAATTCTTTTCTATCGACACTGACGGCTTTTTTGCAAAATACGCGATAATACCCGTACAGAACGCGTGGAAGAGCAATGGCATGAAACCGGAGATAGCTACACTGCAGGAATCCATGGGCAATTCCGTCTATACTGTAATGGCGCAGGATGTGAAAGACAAAGACGTTGTCGTATCGGGCTGCGGACCTACAGGTCTTTTTGCCATAGGCATTGCCAAGGCACTGGGCGCTGGAAGGATATTTGCAATAGCCGGCACAGAACTGCACATGAGCATTGCAAAGAAGATGCATGCAGACAGAGTAGTAGACCGTCACAAAGAAGACCCGCTAAAGGTAATAATGGATGAGACAGAAAACAAGGGTGCAGACGTTGTACTGGAGATGTCCGGAGCAGAACCGGCTTTGCAGACTGCGTTGAAGGTGGTAAAGCCAACAGGTTTCGTGACTGTGTTGGGTCTGCCGACGAAAGACATAACAATTGATGTTTCAAAGATGATAGTTCTCAAGAACCTTACATTCCGCGGAATTTATGGCAGAAAAATATGGGACACGTGGAAGATGACATCCCATCTGCTTAACAGCGGACTGAATATAGAACCAATAATCACCCACAGGCTGAAGCTGGAAGACTTTGAGCAGGGCATAGCGGCAATGAAGTCGGGTCAGTGCGGGAAAGTTGTGATGTTTCCGAAGTAAGATTAACTCTTAATGCTGAAGATGGGTGTAAGTAAAAAGTTGAATACCCATTTGTGTTATATGTTCAGCATCTTTCTTACTTTTTCATTCGATATTTTATAGTAAATTTTCTTGCCGTCTCTTCGTGATGTGAGAATGCCTAAATCTTCCAGTTTGCCCAGCTGAATTGAGACAGTAGACTGCGTTCTTTTGACATGGGGAAATATCTCGCAGACGCACTTTTCCCCGTCCAGAAGAAATTCCACTATCTTTAGCCTTGTTTCATCTCCAAGGGCCTTGAATAAATCAAGTTTTTTCATAATAACATATTGACAGTTATCAATATATATACCTTTAGCTAAATATAGAAAAGGTGAAATTATGAGCGTAGTTGTAATCGTTTTCGGACCTGATCCACCTTGTGTCCGTTGTCAGGCTGTGAAAAAGAATGTGGAGAATGTAGCAGCAAAGGTGTTTAAAACAGAAAAAGTTCGTGTGGAAGTTCGCCGGGCAAACATCGCTTCTAAAGAGACTATACAAAAATACGGCATTCTTGTGTCTCCTGCTCTTGCAATAAACGGCGTTGTCAAATTCATGGGAAGAATACCCTCTGAGGCAGAAATTGAAAAGGAAGTGCGCAAGACAAAATAAGTGATTTAGCTTGGACGACATACTGAAAAGAAGAATAAAGACAATTGTTCTTATAGGTTTTGTTATTCTTGTTTTTGGCCTGCTTATCTATAATCGGCTTCAGGCTTACTCTCTTGCTCCTACGCTGACGCAGGCTGATTTGTCAAAATACGCGTGGTACGAAATACCGTTTTACTATCTGCTGGATTATGCAAGTCATGGATGGATATGCCTGCTTTTTGCATTTGTTGTGGCAGGATTGTTCTATGAGTTCATACCAAAAGAATCGCTTACGAAATATATGAGCAGCAAGAAGGCATCGGGTTATTTGATGGGAATAGCGTTCGCACCTTTCTTTACTGTCTGTTCATGTACAATGGTTCCTATTTTTGCAAGCATCTTGTTTAGCGGTGCTGGCATAGGCCCTGCGATAACGTTCCTGCTGATGGCTCCCTCTGCCAACGTGCTCACTATAGTGGTAACAGGGGAAATCATAGGCTGGGACATGGCACTTATCAGAATAGTCGTTTCAATAATCACGGCTCTTCTTGCTGGGGTCATTATATCCCGCACGTCATGGGGCAAAGCTATTGAAAAGAAATTCAAGCCAAAGAGATCAAAAGCGCATAAATCAGGATTAGTTCAACTGGTCAAGCCGCCACTTGATGAACGATTATGGTCGGCGCTTAAATTTGGCGGATTTCTTGCAAAGAAAATTCTGCCTTACTTTGTAGGAGGGCTTATTGCAGTTAGCTACGTAGAGGCTTGGATGCCGCAGGAACTTGTAACTGGATACCTGACAGGAATAACGGGCATATTTCTTGCTTCTGTTATAGGCGGCCCGTTGTACACGCCTACTCTCGTAGAGGTGGCTCTTGGAAAGACGCTGCTTGCACTTGGTATGTCAAAAGCTGCTCTGCTTTCGTGGCTCATGGGACAACCTTATGATATTGCTAATATGGTAGCAGTTTCCCGCATAGTCAAGTGGAAAGTTGTCATTTCCTATGCATTGATAGCATTGGCATGCAGCATATTGTTTGGAATACTTTACGGAATTATGACAGGTGCACTTTAATCAAAACAGAGGATAGAAATGAATTTGATAAACAGCTTCAAAGACTTCATGAAAATACCATTCAACAGAAATCTATTCGTAATTCTTGCCATTATAGGACTGGCTCTGATAGTATGGGATTTTCAGGGAACTGCTGAGCAGGGCAGCGATTCCGGATTAATGGTTCACTTCTTTTTTCATCCATCGTGCCCGCACTGCGCCGAACAGAAGCCTTTCAACGAAGAACTGATGAAAGAGTTCCCTCAGGTGCCTTTTGTTTATCATGACGTAACAGTCCAGAAGGAATCTGAACTGTTCTCAAAGATGGCGCAAGAACATGGCATAGCCCTATCTGGTGTTCCGACAACGTTCATAGGAAAAAACGTCATAGTAGGTTTTGATACCAGAGATACGACAGGCGTTCAGATAAGAAATATATTGGTATCGGAAATATCAGGCGTAGACACAGAGCCTTTGGCAGTGAACCAGACAAATGTAACAGAGATATCAGTTCCTGTGTTTGGTGTAATAGATGCAAAGTCATTTTCTTTGCCTGCGCTTGCAGTTGTTTTGGGCATTGTTGACGGATTCAATCCATGTGCTATGTGGGTTCTTGTATACCTAATAAGCATTGTCCTCGGGCTTGGGGATAGGAAGCGTTTATGGCTTATTGTAGGAACTTTTTTGCTCGCCTCAGGCATACTATACTTCTTGTTCATGACAGCATGGCTTAACGTGTTCCTGCTGCTCGACTATATCCGGGCGATAACGATCATTGTCGGGCTTGAAGCATTGGGTGGCGGAATTTTGTCGCTGAGAGAATACATAAAAACAAAAGGTGCACTTACCTGCAAAGTAGGCGATATGAAAAGCAAGAAAAAGACCGCAGACAAGATCCAGAAACTTGTCACAAGTCCGCTGACGATATCGATTATGATAGGCATTATAGTTCTTGCTTTTGCAGTCAATTCAATAGAGTTTGTCTGCTCGGCAGGCATACCAATGGCATTTACCCAGGTACTGGCGCTAAGCAATCTTTCATTCTGGGCGTATTACGGATACATAGCCTTGTACACCTTTTTCTTCATGCTTGATGACCTGATAATATTCAGCCTTGCTGCTTTTGCGGTATCAGGAACTTACGGGGAAAAATACAGCAAATACTGCAAGGTCATAGGCGGCATTATCATGCTGTTACTTGGCGTGATGCTTCTTTTCGCCCCGCAGTTGCTGCATTAGATATTCATTCAATAATGCCGAAAACGGGTATTTTGTCTTTACATTTATACGCTCATCTTGCTGAAGAAATAACTGCCCAAAATAATAAGCACTGCTGAAAAACCGACAAGCACGGACAGGTTCATCCACAACGGAAACATGCCATTTCCAATAAGGGAGTCACGAAGGCCGTCCACTCCGTATGTAAGCGGGTCAAAATACGATATGGTCTGCATCCACCCTGGCGTGTTCTGAAGCGGGAATAAAGCGCCTGATAAAAAGAAAACAGGCATTATCAGGAACGACATGATCATCTGGAATCCTTCCATGCTTTTCATCTTCGATGCAATTATCATTCCCACAGAGACAAAGCAGATGGCCGTAAGTATCATAAATATAATTGCTGTGAATATGCCGGGCCCTATTTTTATTACGCCTATGGCCGATGCTATCACAAGCATCAGCAGGGCATTTATCAGTGCTATGGTTGCACCGCCAAGCGTTTTGCCAAGCATTATGCTCGTGCGGGAAACGGGTGCAACAAGTATTTCCTTCATGAATCCGAATTGTCTATCAAACAATATGGACAACCCGGAAAATATGGATGTGAACAAAATTATCATTCCCAGTATGCCTGGCGCCAGGAAATCGATGTAGCTTATGCTAGGCAATTTGACTGTAGAACCAAAACCTACTCCTATAAATGCAAGCCAGAAAAAAGGCAATGCCAAGCTGCTGACAATACGGGATTTGGCTCTAACAAAGCGTATCATTTCCCTCAGCCATATGGTGTAAATATCTCCGAGAATCATCTTCTCCATCCTCCGCGGGCCCTCATTGCCATTCTCATCCTGTCCCTATCTGAAGCTTCTTCATCCCTTATGGTCCTGCCAGTATAGTGAATAAACACGTCCTCGAGGGTAGGCCTTTTC
The DNA here is from genome assembly GCA_026397375.1 of Candidatus Aenigmatarchaeota archaeon. Classification (GTDB taxonomy): domain Archaea; phylum Aenigmatarchaeota; class Aenigmatarchaeia; order GW2011-AR5; family GW2011-AR5; genus JACPVU01. Next base: position 6,666 of record JAPLUZ010000082.1, read on the forward strand.
ATGTTGACAGAGGTTATGTGTATTTTATGTTTTGCAGCTGCGCCAAGTATAATCGGTATTGCATTCTCGCCGTTTTTTGCAGTTACGTTCATCTTTCCGTCAAAAACCTTGATCTCTTTTACCCAGGGAAAATCCAGAATATTTTTTAATTTTTCTGTATCATGCGTCTCCAGTGTCAGAATGTCGCCGCCCATGATGTTTTTCAAATCCTCCGGCGTGTCCAGTGCTATTATTTTTCCATGGTCTATGATACCAATGCGGTCGCAGAGGTAGTCCGCTTCCTCCATGTAGTGCGTCGTTAAAATGATTGTTATTTTTTCTTCCTTGTTTAACCTTTCGATATGTTCCCAGATATTGCGCCGGGTTTGTGGGTCAAGACCCAGGGTCGGTTCGTCCAGAAACAGAATTTTTGGATGGTGCAGCAGACCTCGGGCAATTTCCAATCTTCGCTTCATTCCACCTGAGTATGTTTTGACCTGCATATCGGCTTTGTCTGATAATTCAACCAACGTTAGAACTTCTTCTATCCGCTGCTTCCTAAGGTCGTGTGGCAGGTGATAAACGCGGGCATGAAATTCTAAATTTTGCCTTCCTGTCAGTTCATCATCCAGAGATGGATCCTGAAAAACTATGCCTATTGATCTTCTGACATCGCTCTGTTGGTGTAGGTCAAAGCCATTGACTGTGGCTTCACCGGACGTGGAGGGCATTATTGTGGCGAGCATACTTATTGTAGTGGTTTTGCCTGCACCGTTCGGGCCAAGCAGGCCGAATAGTTCGCCTTCTTTGATGGTGAGGTTAATGCTGTCAACAGCTGTAAAATCTCCGAACTTCTTTGTCAAATTCTTGATTTCAATTGCACTCATAGAAACACTTTGATATTCTAAGCATGCGAAAAGTTCTTAAGATATAAATCGCGGTGGAACACTCGAGGTTTCACCGGTCTTAAAGTCCATATTAAAACTATCTGAAAAAATAATAAAAATGCAGAAAACTTCTCAAAACGTTTATGACTACTTATATCAGAAAGAAGGGCAAGCTCCCTGGACTTTCGAAGAGCCACCAGAAGAACTTGCGAAGCTTGTTGAAAGCGGCATGATAAAGTCCTGCAAGACGCTGGACGTGGGTTGCGGTGAAGGTTACATTTCTACGTATCTTGCTTCAAAGGGGTTTGACGTTACAGGCATAGACATTTCGTCTAACGCCATTAATCTGGCAAAAAAACACGCTGCAAAGAGGGGAGTAAAATGCAAATTCATGCAAATGGAATGGAAACAACTTTCTAAAATAAAGGATAAATTCGATTTCATACTTGATTGGCGGTTCCTTCACGAGGTAGCTAACGACAAAGAAAGAGAAGTGTATGTGAATCTCGTATCAAATTTGCTGAAAAGAAGAGGTACATATCTTTCCGTGGCATTCAGCGGGGAATTCAAGAAATGGGGAAAAGGCAAGCTCAGGAAAAGTCCTATTGGCACCATTCTCTGCCTGCCGCACAACAGGGATCTTGAGAAACTGTTCGCTGAGGATTTCGATATAATAAAAAAGAGTATGATAAAACTTCAACAAAAAGACCTGCCAGGTGGCGTAACAAGTTATTTCTTTTTGATGGAGAAGAGAAATTAAAGCATAGACACATTTATAGTGCTACACGAAAACAATCTGGATATGATTTTCGTGTGCACTATATGTGAACCCAGTAATTCATGTAGGAAATTCTTACTGGGTTAACTATAAGTGCTTTTTAACAATACTCTTTTATTCGCTGGGCTCGTAGTCTAGGCACCTTTCCAGAAAGCTGCACCAAAGCGGCGAGGAAGGTGGGACAATTTGGTTAGGATCCGTGCTTAGGGAGCATGAGACGGGAGTTCAAATCTCCCCGAGCCCATTTTCAACAGGTTCTGCACAGGTTGTTTGCAAGGTTTTTTAGTAGTATGACATACTATCGAAATAATTATGCTTTTACTCAATATTGATAAGTTGCTTTATAATTCCGCGGTACACACCAGCATCTTTTTGAGGAATGGTATGTTCAAAGCCCAATTCATCTTCAAAACTTATTTGTCCCCATAAATAGAATTGACATTTATCTACTGTAGCAGTTTTACAGTTTTCATTATTAATATCACAGCTTTCATAAGATTTTTTGCATGTTGTAGGTTCTGAACAAGTAACTGTGAAATTTAAGGGCTGCCTCGAGCTTGCTGGAATTACTTGTTCTTCTTTATTGTACTCTATTTTGCATTCGTTTATTTTTGCGGTCGCCAGTCTTTCTTCATACGATGGATTTTCCCACCAGTTTAGAAATGGTTGGGCAACTATCTCGTCTACTATTGCAAAATCAAGGAGTTTATATTTTATAGGAACATCCTGTTTATTTATTAAATCAACAGCAATTTGAGTTTGTTGATTTATCGGAATAATTGTTGGAACTACTTGAGAAGATGCTTGTTCATTAGGAGAAGTTACGTTAAACGTTCCTTTAATTATTTCAAGTTTCTGGTCTATAATCAAATCTGAATCGTGAGTTTGATCACAGCGTTGAATGACATCCAAGTACGAAATATCACTTATATAAAATCTCCAGCCGTCACTATCGTTAATTTTACTAAAATCTAAAAGATACTTCTTACCTTTAATTAGATCTGCGGTTTGTAATGATGTTGGATGTGCGGCTGCAGAAAATACAAAAGTCGAACTGTTTATTTCACAATTTGATAATTCCTGATTAATAAAAAATTTCGTCAAACTTCCTTCTTGCTGAAAATCGGTTAAAGTTCCATAAATAGTATAATGAGGTATTTTCATGACAGGTTTTGTACTATCCTGATTAACACATCCTGATATTAGTATGATCGCAAAAATCGGTAATAGTAAAATTTTTCTCATTATGATCCTTGAATACTGATTTATATACATAATTTATAAAGTTACTTTATTGTTAGGGTTCGTAGTCTAGTTTGGTTAGGATCCGAGGTTTGGGTAATCTTTCCCGAAAGATTAATCAAAGGGGAGATTTCAGAAGACCTTGAGACCCCGGTTCAAATCCGGGCGAACCCATTTTATGTTCTACGTATACGTGCTGAAGTGCAAAGACGGCTCCTTCTACACGGGCTATACAAATGACGTGGAGAAAAGGGTGAAAAAGCACAATACAGGAACCGCTTCGAAATACACCAGAAGTCGGCTGCCTGCAAATCTGGTGAAAAGCTTTTCCTTCGCCACGCAGAAGGAAGCTATGCGGGCGGAGCTGAAATTCAAGAAGATAAAAGCTATCAGCAGAATGTGATACTATGAAAATCCGAATTGCAAAACAAAACGACGCTGCTGAGGTGGCTGCGCTGCTGAAAAAGCACTACGAAGATATTTACAAGGGCAGCGTAACGTTTGACAAAAAATACATACTCAGGAAGATGAAGGAGAAGACATTTTACGTAGTAGCGTGTGACAACGAAATTAATAATAAAATAGTAGGCTGCAATAGGACAAGTATTGTTGACATAGATTTGGCTGAACTGCGAATGCTTTGCTTGGATGAAAAATACAGGGGACGGAGAATGGGTAAAAAACTTATGGCAGAGACACTAAACTTTTTGAAGAAGAAGAAAATGAGAAAGGTTGTCGCGAGAGTGAAGCCTAACAACAAACTCACCATCAGCATGCTAAAATCCTTTGGATTCAAGAAAGAAGCGTACCTCAAAGAGCACTTCAGAAAGGGCCAAGATATAATACAGTTTTACAAATTTTTGTAAAGTATGACAATGGAACCGATTGTTGTTTTTATTTGTTATAAATCATAAGGATAATTAGAAAAGAATTAAGTTAGTCTTTAGGAAGGGATTAAGTCTAGATTATAAGGGAAACCTTGGTTGCCCTTAATGTAGAGTGATAATTATGTCAGAAGATCTCGGCGTTTCGGTAAAGAGGGAAGAGGACTTTAGCAAATGGTATTTAGACGTGGTCAGGAAGGGCAACTTTATCGATCAGCGCAGCCCGATAAAGGGCTTTGACGTCATACTTCCGTGGGGCTATGCTATCTGGGAGGAAATACAAAAAAGATTTGATACAATGTTGAAGGAGCATGATGTGAAGAACGCCTACTTCCCAATGTTCATTCCCGAGCATCTGATAAAAAAAGAGGAGGAACATTTCAAGGGCTTCAAGGCAGAAACATTTGTTGTGACGGAAGCCGGCGGGGAGAAGTTGGATGAGCGGTTGTATGTAAGACCGACTTCGGAGACTATAATGTACTACATGTACTCGCTATGGATACGCTCCTACAAAGATCTTCCACTGAAAATAAACCAGTGGAACAACGTAATAAGATTTGATACTAAGGTCACGAAGCCTTTCCTCAGGGGCAGGGAATTCGTCTGGTCGGAAGCACACACAGCACACGCTACAAGAGAAGACGCTGTGGAAATGGTTAACCAAGCCGTTGGCATGTACAGTGAAATATACAAAATGATGGCTATTGAACCGCTTATAATTGTAAGACCACAATCGGATACGTTTGCGGGGGCTGATTTCTCCGTCGTTTTTGATACATTGCTTCAGGACGGGAAAGTTGCACAGGGGCCAGGCACACATATGCTTGGGCAGCATTTCTCAAAACCGTTCAATATACAATATTTAGACAAGCAGGAAAAGAAGCAATATGTGTGGCAGACTTCCTGGGGCATATCGACAAGACAATTGGGCATACTTATAATGCACCACGGCGACGACAAGGGTGCAATACTGCCACCAGAACTCAGCCCTATACAAGTTGTTATTGTGCCGATAATGTTCAAAGGGAAGGAAAGCGTGGTGATAGAAAAAGCGAAAGAAGCTGAGGACAAAATCAAGAAGCTGGGCCTTAGGGCATATCTAGACGATAGAGACTATACAGCAGGTTTCAAGTTCAATGAATGGGAACTCAAGGGCGTGCCATTGAGGATAGAAATAGGGCCTAGGGACGTAGAAGGAAAAGAAGTTACAGTTGTCAACAGGGTAGACAACAGCAAAACAAAAATAAAAATGACAGACCTGCAGGAAATTACTAACCTACTTAATGAGATACAGGGGCAGCTGCTGAATAAATCCCGCAAGTTCTTGTCAGAGAACATAACAGACGCAAAAGGACTGGACCAGCTGAGAAATCTTGCAAAGAAAGGCTTCTGGATGCGTGCCAACTGGTGCGGTGCAGACGAATGTGAAAAAAACATAAAATCAGAGTGCGGCGGGGCAGAGATCCGTGGCACGCTATACAAGAAAGAGGAAACGCCCTTTGGGAAGTGCGTTTATTGCAATAAAGACGCAAAACATGTAGTGTATATCGCAAAAGCTTACTAGCTTTTGATTTGGAAGAAAGGTCATTCGAGAATCGCAAAAGCTTACTAGTCTTTGGCTGACCAAAATAAAGCTTAAATATATAATGTACCATATTGCATTAGTCAAATTCTAGGATGATCATTATGCAGCAAGAAACATTGAAGACAGGAACCACAACAGTTGGAATTCTGTTCAAGGACGGAGTTATCCTAGCAAGTGAATCAAAGAGCACAATGGGCTGGCTGGTGGCATCAAAAACAAGCCAGAAGATCTATCCTGTGGACGAAAAAATAGCTGTTACAACCGCAGGCGGAGCTGGCGATACCCAGGCGCTCATAAGAATTGTAAAGGCTGAAATCAACCTCTATAAGATAACAAGAAATGCAGAATTCACAGTAAAGGCTGCTACTTCTTTGCTGTCAAACATACTTTCAAACAACAGATATTATCCGTACATGGCCATGCTCATCGTGGGCGGCTTTGACAGGGACGGGCCGCACCTCTGGAGCGTAGACGCTGTAGGCGGCGCTGAAGAGGAAAAGAGCTTCACAGCAACAGGATCCGGCTCGCCTGTCGCATTCGGCGTATTGGAAAATGACTACAAGGAAAATATGACCAAGGATGAGGCAGTAAGACTGGCTGTAAGATCCATTAGATCTGCGCGTGAGCGCGACGTCATGTCCGGTGGAAAAGAGATAAATGTCACGGTTATAACAAAAGATGGTATGGAACAAATATCCCAGGAAAAGACAAAAGAACTGGCAAAGTAAGTTAATAACATCATTAGTTTTTACAGGATTTTTCAGGTTAATATTTTTTATGAATATGGGCAAGAAAAAAGCAAAATCCCAATAAAAGTAGAATTTTTTCTACGATACGGTGCTAATATGACACAAATTATAGATTCGATAAAGGAAGACTTGCCAAAAGATGCAAAGATATCCGACATAAGCTATGAGGGCAGTGAGATAATCCTCTATACGAAGAACAAGGAATTCTTCAAGGATTCAATGGATCTCATAAAAAGGATAGTCAATAAAATCAAGAAAAGGATAGAAGTCCGGGCAGATCCAAGCATAGTAGCTGACCAGGAAAAAACAAAGGACCTGATAAGACAGGTTGTGCCGCAGGATGCAGGCATAAAGGATATTTATTTCGAGCCCGAGTTCGCAAAAGTGGTTATCCATGCAGAAAAGCCGGGCCTTGTAATAGGCAAAGCTGGAGAAACACTGATGACCATCAAGGAAAAGACGTTCTGGACTCCAAGCATACAAAGAGCGCCTGTAATAGACTCGGATGTCATAAGATCCATAAGAAAGATGTTGCATAAGGAAGCTGGCTACAGAAAGAAATTCCTGAACACACTTGGCGAAAAAATATACGCGCCAGGCAAGGATGTGGAATGGATAAGAATAACAGCACTGGGCGCATTCCGCGAAGTTGGCCGTTCCTGCATACTGCTGCAGACACCGCAGAGCAAAGTTCTGCTTGACTGTGGTATGTCTATTGCTGCTACTGCGTCTAAACCATTTCCGTACCTGGATGTTCCGGAGTTCCAGTTGGACAAATTAGACGCCATAGTTCTTTCCCATGCTCACACGGACCATTCTGGTCTTGTACCTTATCTCTATGAATACGGTTACAAGGGACCTCTCTACTGCACGAGACCGACGAGAGATATTTCTGCAATGCTGCAGCTGGACTATATACAGATCTGCCAGAGGGAAAACAAGAAGCCGTTCTATTCGTCAAAAGGCATAGAAGAAGCAGTCAAGCACTGCATACCACTGGACTATGACGAGGTGTCGGACATCACGCCTGATATGAGATTGACGCTGGCCAACGCCGGCCACATACTGGGTTCGTCTGTCGTGCACATACACATAGGCGATGGCTTATACAACGTTCTTTATACAGGAGATATAAAATTCGAGAGAACAAAGATGTTTGAAAGGGCATCAACAGACTTCACGCGCGCAGAAACTGTAATAATTGAGAGCACGTATGGCGGGAATGATGATGTGCTGCCGCCTAGAAAAGATGCTGAAAAGAGCCTTATTGAACACGTTAAAGTTGCGATCGACAGGGGCGGCAAGGTGCTCATACCTTGCTTCGCTGTTGGCCGCGGACAGGATATATTAGCCATATTGGCGGATTCGAATATAGACGTCCCCATATTCATGGACGGCATGATCTGGGATGCCACGGCAATCCACACTGCCTATCCGGAATTCCTGTCACAGAACATGCAGAAACAGATTTTGCACAAGTCGAACAATCCATTTATTGACCCGCGGCTGAAGGGCATAGGGTCGCAGAAGGAAAGAGAAATGACATTCAACCATGTCGGTCCATGCGTTATTTTGTCGACATCAGGCATGCTAATAGGCGGGCCTGCTATCGAGCATTTGAAAAAAATATGCACTGATCCGAAAAACATGCTGCTTTTTGTCGGATACCAGGGAGAAGGAACACCAGGCCGCAGAATACAGAAAGGCTGGAAACAAATACAACTGGATTCAGGCGATATGCTTGACCTTAAACTAGAAATACAAACGGTAAAGGGATTGGGCGGACACAGCGACCAGCCGCAACTGCTAAACTATTTAAGACATTTGAACAACAGGCCAAGAAAGATTATTATTGACCACGGTGAAAGCACAAAGTGTGTCGAATTTGCAAAGACCATCCACAGGGAGTTCAGGATAGAAACAATTGCACCGAAGAATTTAGAGACGATAAGACTGAGGTAAATGAAGAAAGAAGAGAAAGCAGTTCAGATTGTTAAAATCCTAGAAAATAAGCAAAAACCGAGCGACGCTTTCCTTTAGCAATATACAAAAATTTAATTTAAAAGCTTTGGTTCCAAGAGTTATAGTTGATTATTATGGGATTTGTCGGATATGGTAAAAGAATAAGGAAAGCAATACAGGAAATTGATAAGAAAGCCAAAAAAGCATACAAGTGTCCGTCGTGCTCCCGCGTTGCTGTCAAAAGACTGTCCAATGGCGTATGGCAGTGCAGGAAATGTAGGATAAAATTTGCCTCAGCTGCGTTCGAATTCAGATCATAATGGTGATTATATGCCGTACATATGCATGAAATGCAGAAAAGAATTTGAGCTGGAAGACAGGGTAAGGTGTCCTTTCTGTGGGTTCAGAATCCTGGCGAAAGCTAGGCCAGTTTTCAGGAAAAGGGTAAAGGCGAGATGAGAAAATGAATTCCAAAGAAAAGATGAAGGAAGAGTCAATGGACGAGTTTAGAAAAAACATGACAACATACGAGACTCTTGTCAATGGTGGGATGAGATTTAAGAAAGGCTCTTCTGTTATTCAAGACGGTAAACCGGAAATTCGTTACCCTACAATGGGTGCAAGGCAGGCAGCGGGATACTATGTTCATTGCAATCCTGGTCATCATTTTTTAGTGGTTTATGTACAGAACGGTGGAGAAGCCCAGTATTTCTGGGAAGGTGATTTTATGCCAGAAAAAAAGAATCTAGAAGATGTCGTCGAGCTGTTACAGGTGCAAAATCAGCAGATACAGACGCTGCTCATGCAAAAACAGGCTTTGACAATGCAGAGCAAGGAGATAGAGAAGACACTAGAAGACTTGGAAAAAGCAGGCGACGATATTTACAAGTCAGTAGGACCTATACTTGTTAAGG
>JAPLUZ010000010.1 GCA_026397375.1 Candidatus Aenigmatarchaeota archaeon
ACATCCACGACTCAATGATTACATCGCTAGTAGAGGTGTTGGAGAAAAAAGGTCTAATAACAGAAGCGGAGTGGGAGCAAAACATAAAAAAGCGTGCTTCTTTTTCTTCAGCGACTCCTGTATCTTTTTCAACAGTATTGTTCCCAGTCCTTTCCTTTGCTGGCCGGGGTCAACCATGAACCAGTCCAATCTCGCTATGTATGGGTCGTGCCGCAGCGCCCATATCCCGCCTGTTGTTACGATGTGATTTTCAATTTCTATAACAAAGAAATCTTCAAACTTGAAAGGAGAATAAGTCTTTTCTGATAAGGTTTCCTTTATGTCTTCCATAGCCTTTTTGGCGTCGCCGGGGCTCAGTATTTTGTAAGCCAGCTTGGCGATTCCTGGTGTGACCGCTTCCCTGAGCTTTCTTATCTTCATTTTATCGCCTGTGCCTTACGAATTCAACCACAGCAGCAGCAAGTGTTACAACAATTATACCCAGCAGCACAATGCTCAGATTCTCTTTGACTATAGGCACATTTCCAAGGTAAAAACCGGCAAGTACGAACCCTGCGGACCAGACAACACCGCCTATTATGTTGTAAGAAAGGAATTTGCGGTAGCGCATCTTTCCTACGCCAGCGACAAAAGGCGCGAAAGTCCTGACTATCGGAATAAAGCGTGCGAGGATTATCGTCTCTGCCCCGTATTTGTCGTAGAACTTGTGCGTCTTTTCTATATATTCCTTTTTGATAAGCTTTCTTCTTTCCAGAAAGCCGGTTTCCAGCTTGTAGCCGATCCAGTAGTTTACAGTATCACCAAGTATAGCTGCGACAGCTATAACAGCAAGCAGGGCAGCAAGGTCAAGCATGCCCGCCGCTGCAAGCGCGCCAGCCACAAACAACAAAGAGTCGCCAGGCAGGAAAGGCGTTATAACCAGACCTGTTTCAAGAAATATGACAATGAACAGGATTACATAGGTCCAGATGCCATACTGCTGCACCAGTGAAGCAAGGTACGCGTCAATGTGCAGAAAAAATGTGATCAAAATTGTTATTATATCCATACGCAAGACACCTACGGTTTCTTACCGTACTATCTTCCCTTATTATTTCTTGATTAAACTTATTTCCTTATTGCTTTCTTACTCGATATTGTTTCTTTATTATTTTCTTGATACACCTTCTTTTCTAAAGAAGGTGTAATGGACCCGGCGAGATTCGAACTCGCGGCCTCGACGTTGCGAACGTCGCGTCATTCCAATGTCCTCAAACTTTCCTTTTGATCAAACTTTTCGGAAAAGTTTGAACTAGACCACGGGCCCGCAGGTCACGTACTATTATCTTTACTATTTCTTCTGGTTTCTTCTTTGTGCTGTCTATGACAAGATCAGCCATCTTTTTCTGGGAAAAAGAATCAAAACCATAGATCTTCTTCCATTTTTTCCTTTCGTGCATCTCCTTTTCCTCTATCTGGCTGAGTGCTTCGCTCATAGTTATATCGTCACGCTTCACATAGCGCTTCGCTCTTTCTTGTTTGTTAGCCTCGATCCAAACGGAAAAATCATAGCATCCCTTCAGCAATCTTATGCCCAACTTTGACTCAATGACAATGTTGCCCTCCATTGCTTTCTCCTTCTGCAGCTCGTCCAGTTTGTTGTGAAATTCTTTGCTGGATCCTTTTTTTGTACGCCAAAAGGTCACAGCTTTTTCAGTTTCTTTGCCTGTGCCAAACTGCTTGAAGTAACTGCCTGCTGAGAAATATTCAAGTCCCAGCTTTTTTGCCAAAAGCTTTGTTGTCGTCGACGACCCTGATCCGGGCTTTCCGCTTACTACAACAGTGACCATGAATTAATTTCTCTTTCCAAAGGCTTTTAAGATTAGTTTAATAATACCGAGCATGTCTGCGGAACGCACGTAGAAGTGAAAGTGTGATTGCTTTTATTTTTGAACTTTCAAAATTATTGATCCGCTAACAACGCTATTATCGTTGTTTATAATCTCCGATGCCGGCAGGACGTCTATGCTAATGGAATTAGAAAAATTGGAGTACTGTTTTCTAGTTGCGCCTCTATAAGCTCTGGCTTTATAGTAATACTTATTATTCGGATCGACAGTAGTATCGGTTGTCATCTCCTTATCAGCAGAGACCGTTGTCAGAAGTTTGTAATTGTCTTCCTGGCCTAGTGATCTCCATATTTCATAGCCATCTTCATTAGATGGTTTAGATGGTTTTTTAGTCCATCCGACTTCAAC